>JAIFNG010000032.1 GCA_020047815.1 Anaerolinea sp. | reverse complement strand
GGTCCCGATATTCGTCATATTGCGATTGGCAACGAAGGGTCCCTCTGCTACATCACCGAGGTGACGATCAAAATTTACCGATACTTCCCGGAGAACCATACCTTTTTCGGTTATCTCGTCAAGGATGTGGCCAGTGGAATCAAAGTGCTTCGGGAGGTCATGGTCAACGGGTACCGGCCTTCTGTTGCCCGCGTCTATTCCGAAGAGGATGCCCGGCAGCACTTTTACCACTTTCACAAGGGAAAATGCGTTCTCCTTTTCATGGCCGAAGGGAACAAGGGCATCGTTCAGGCCATCTGTGCTGGGATCGAAGAGGCGGTCGAGAAGTTCAAAGACGGATTGCGACCTGGTTCAAGAACCTCAACTGGTCCCAGCAGGATATCGACGACGAATTCCAGGGGATGATCGACAACGATTCCCATGCCGGGTTCACTACCGAGGTATCTGCCGACTGGGAAACCATCCCGACCCTGTATGACAATGTGATTAAGCGCGTCAGGGAGGAATTCCCAAGGGCACACGATTTAACCATGTTGGGCGGCCATTCTTCCCATAGCTACATTAACGGCACCAACATGTATTTCGTCTACAACTACGCCATCAACTGTGCTCCCGAGGACGAAATGCGAGTCTACCACCACTCGATCCAGCGCATCATTGTGGAAGAAACCCTCAAGCTCGGCGGATCCATGTGTCATCACCATGGCATTGGCAAATACCGCAACGAATGGACCAGGGAGGAACATGGTTCCGCGTACTACATACTTGAGAAACTGAAGGAAGCATTCGATCCTAATGGCATCATGAACTTCGGCACCATCTTCTATCAGGAAGAAGGCGCCAGGTTCCAAAAATAATTCCAAAAAGAGAAAGCATTCAAACGAAACGGATGACGCATGAGAATCCTGTGCTTGCTCAAGTGGGTACCCGATGTGGACCAGCTTCGGTATGACCGCGAAAGGAACATCCTCATCCGTGAGAATGCGCGCCTGATGCTCAACCCCGAGGATGCTACCGCAATGGCTACGGCGCTGGGTTTAAAAAGAGATGCCCCCGATACGTACATTGAAGCTGTGAGCATGGCTCCGCGGGGAGCCATGCCTCACCTCGAGGACCTAGTGCGCCGTGGAATCGACCATGTCACGCTGATATCCGATCCGCGCCATGCGGGTAGTGATACCTGGGCGACGAGCAGGGTGCTGGCGCGATATCTCGGGACGAGGGATTTTGACTGTGTTTTCTGTGGTACCCACACCCTCGATGGGGGAACCGGCCAGGTGCCGGCTCAGCTGGCCGAAGTCTTGGGGCTGCCCCTCATGGTGGGCATCTGCGCCCTGGTAAAACTTATCTCCCAGGAAGGGCAGGCTGTTGTTGATGTTGAGGGAGAGACGGCGATGATGCGATTCTCCATTGCTCTTCCTGCGGTGCTGGGGTTCCAGTACAGCCCTGAACGCAAGCTGCCCTACATCCAATATGAAGACTTGAACCGGGATGTGTCCAGTCGGATTACTGTGCTGGGAAACGACAAACTTGGGATGGACGAGTCGGAGCTGGGACTGAAAGGGTCTCTTACCCAGGTACGCCGCCTTGAGGTGGATGCCTTGGAAGCCAAAGACCCGGTGCTGCTTCGTGTCGACCAGGACGGTATCGACAAGGTGTACCACTGGCTGGAACAAAAGGGATTTCTACAGCCATGAAGCGGGTGCTGGTGTATATCGACGAAGATGCAGTGGAAGACTCCATCGATCTGCTCGAGGTCGGTCGGCTGATATACGGAGATAAGGGCTTTTGTTCCTACGCCCTTGCCGCAGGAGTCCGATACGGAGCGGCAGGCAGCCTGTTCGATTATATGTTCCAGGTGAAGAATGGGGCGCTGCCAAATTATGATACGGCCACTATTGCCCGCTGTATCGAGTTCTTGCACAGGATTTACTGTTTTGACGCGATCGTTGTTCCGGCAACCCACTGCGGCCGGATGATTGCCCCGAGGGCGGCTATGCGGCTCCACGCCGGACTGGTGGCGGACGTAACAGGAATCGGAACTGATGGTGATGAAGTCTTGATGGTGCGGCCGGCCTTCAGCGGGCGCATGTTGGCTACGGTTGTCTGCCGGGGAAGCGGACCGGTCATGATGAGTGTACGCCCCAGGGTCTTCACCTATGAAGAGCCAGTCCTCAAGTCTGCAGAAATTATAGATGTTGATGTGCAGGATATGAAGACCCCGGGCATTCAGCTGATCGAACGTCGAGAAAAGTCCGAGGCTCGAGATATACGCACAAGCGAAGTCCTGATTTCCGGAGGCGGCGGAGTAATCCGTGATTTCCACCTCCTTGAGCGACTCGCGGAAGCGCTGCATGGCATGGTCGCCGCAAGCCGCAAGGTCGTAGACATGGGTAAGGCCCCGCGGGCAATCCAGGTAGGCCAGTCGGGAAAGATCGTGAGTCCGCGGCTTTACATCGCCCTTGGCATCTCCGGGTCAGCCCAGCATGTGGCGGGCATCAGGGACGCGGAGTATATCATTTCTGTGAATACAAACAGGCAGGCCCCGATCTGCAGCATGTCGGACATAGTTGTAGAAGGGGACAGCCGGGCATTTGTGGAAGGGCTTCTAAATCGCATAGAAGCATCAAATACTCAAAATTCTGGAGATCAAAAAAGATGAATGTTACAGACTTTACGATGGATTTTTTCTCCCTGAAAGGCAAGAACGCCATAGTTACCGGCGGCAACAGTGGTCTGGGGCAAGCTTTTTCGGTGGCGCTCGCCAGGGGCGGAGCGAATGTGCTGGTCATCAGCCTTGTGGAGGAGGATGGCGAGACCAGGGGCTGGGTCGAGGATTGCGGAGTCGAGTACAAGCACCTGCTCGGAGACATTACCGCTGACGGCGAATGTAAACGAGCCGTAGACGCCTGTGTGGCAGCCTGGGGCAGCATAGATATTCTGGTCAACTGTGCGGGCATCTGCATCAATATCGAAGATGTGACCAAGTTCACCCGCAAGGAATGGGACAAGATGGTAGCTGTCAACCTGACTGCGGCTTTTGAGATGATTCATGAGGCAGGCAAGCACATGATTAAGCAAAATCGCGGCAAGATCATCAATATTGGCTCCCTTTACTCCTTTTTGGGCGGACAATGGTCTCCAGCCTATGCCGCCACCAAGCACGGAATCGTTGGCTTGACCAAAGCCATGTGCGACGAACTGGCGCAATTCGATGTCCAGGTCAACGCCATCGCTCCGGGTTATTTCGCCACCAGCCTGACGGAAAAGACCCGCAGTGACCCACAGCGCAATGCCACGATCCTTTCCCATATTCCTGCAAACCGCTGGGGCTGGACTGCTGATCTCATGGGCGCCTGCGTATTCCTTGCGAGTGACGCCTCGAACTATGTGAACGGCACCGTCCTGACCGTCGACGGTGGCTACCTGATGCGTTGATCTCAATAGGAACAATAAGAGAGGTAAGTATGAATGACGTGTTTTTTATCGGCGTCGACAGCGGCACCCAAAGCACCAAGGTTTCCATTATCAACCAGCGGGGAGAGATACTCCTCAGCGCAAGCCAGCCCCTGCGGCCCATGCTAACCCGACAGAAGGGCTGGGTCGAACATCCTGATGACGATCTGTGGGATAGCACGAAAGCGGCGTTGAAAGAACTTATGGCTTCCTTCAAAGGGGATGTTTCAGACATCAAGGGGATCGGCCTCTGTTCGATCCGCACCTGCCGGGTCTTTCTGAAAAAGGATGGTTCCCTGGCAGCGCCGGTCATGAGCTGGATGGATATACGAGCCTATCTGACGTATGAGGACGAACCGGATATCGGCTATACCGGGTCAACCTCGGGCTATCTAACCTTCCGTCTGACCGGGGAGCTAAAGGACACCATAGCCAACCAGTACCAGGGCCAATTCCCAGTAGACATGGAGACCTGGAAGTGGATCGAGGATCCGGACGCATTCTCCACCTTCAGGATTCCCCGTCATAAACTCCTGGAAATGTGCCTGCCCGGAAAAATCCTTGGGCGCGTTTCCGCCTCGGCGGCGGAAGAGACAGGTTTGCCCGAGGGCATTCCTGTGGTAGCCACAGCGAACGACAAAGCGGTGGAGTCCCTGGGGTCAGGGCTTATCGAACCCCGGGTAGCCCTCTTGTCTTTGGGCACCTACATCGCATCAATGGTCGCGGGGGAACGGAATTTGCCTGATGGGAAAACTTATTTCACCAATCTGTCGTGCATCCCGTACCGGTATCTGTATGAAAGCTCGGGTATTCGGGGTGGCATGTGGCATATCTCCTGGTTTAAAGGCATCATCGGTGAAGAGTTAGAGCGGAAGGCACGTGAATCAGGCCGAATCGTGGAGGAACTGCTGGAGGAGGAAGCAGCCCAGGTTCCTGCTGGCTCCGATGGTCTGCTAACCGTTCCGGACTGGCTTGCTCCTGCGACACAATTGCACAAGAAGGGCGTTATGATCGGTTTCGATCAGCGCCACACCCGGGGTCACATGTACCGATCCATCATGGAAGCAATTGCCATGCGAATGAAGAACAATCTGGACGGCATGATTAAGGATACCGGAATCGTACCGGACAAGCTTATCGTCAGCGGCGGGGGGTCGAACAGTCCTCTCTTTATGCAGATTGTAGCAGATGTCTTCGGTATCCGAACCGTACGTAACGAGATCAATGGGGCGGCGGGCCTGGGGGCCGCGATCTGTGTGGCTGTAGCGACGGGAATCTATAGCGACTTTGCCCAGGCAGTCGGTGCCATGGTACATCAACGTGACGAGTTCAGTCCCAACCCAAAGAATCACAAGGTTTATACAACCATCAATGTGGGGGCTTATCGGGAGCTAACAACCATGCTGGAGGAAACACTCAAGCAAATACACCGGGCATGCGAAGAAGCAAATCGATAAAGGTATCTGCAGGGAGATCTGACCTACTGATTTTTGAATAAAGTAAGTCCCGAAAAAATCGCCCTTAAGCCCGAATTTACCCGTAATTTTGGCATTTTTGCGATAAAAAAAGAGACTTTCAATTCACAAAAATCAGTAGGTTAGCTCATCACTTACAAGTTATTCTCTACCGTACAAAATCCGTATAGCTTGAAAATTAGGAAAAAGAGGCTGATTTCTGAGCATAAGCTCCAATCACAGAGCCAAGTAGCGAACGATGAGCGACAACTACCGACGCTTTCGTAGCATAAGAACGTCACTGTCGCAAATGCATGCCAGCGAACCCGAAGGCAGCTATCCGGAAAGGTTTTGGCATGGAAAGAATTTATTTTGAAAACCATATCACAACGGTAGTAACCGGCTGTGTCGCGGATTACACTGTCAATGTCGTTTAATTAGCGAGTTAGCGGTATAAGCGCCGATGATTCAAAGAAAGGTAGATATAATGCTGCGCTATTTTGTATCCAAACTTCTCATTTCCGTTGTGTTGCTCTTGGGTGTTTTGACTCTTGCGTTCTTCATGCTGCGCATGACTGGCGACCCTGTGGCGTTGATGATGTCGCGCGACGCTTCGCCCGAAGAGATGGAAGCTTTCCGCGAAATGATGGGCTTCAACCGCCCGGTCAGCGTTCAATTTTTGGATTTCCTCTCGAAGGCAGCCGTTGGCAATTTTGGAAATTCCCTTCACTACGCAACGCCGGCCCTGCCCCTTGTGATGGAACGCCTGTCTGCGACTGTTAAACTGGCGGTGATTGGGCTGCTCATGGCGATTCTAATTGGCGTGCCGCTGGGTCTGACAGGCGGACTTAACCCCGGCAGCCCGCTTGACTCGCTGGGACGGTTTTGGGGCCTGTTGGGACAAAGCGTTCCAAACTTCTGGTTGGCATTGCTCCTCATTCTTGTCTTTGCGGTACGCCTGCATTGGTTTCCATCCTTTGGCGCGGACCAGGCGAAGTCGGTGGTGTTGCCCGCCTTCGTTCTCAGCCTCGCAGTATCGAGTCAAATTCTGCGCATGACACGCTCGACCGTGTTGGAGGTGCGCGGTGAGGATTTTGTCCGCACGGCGAGAAGCAAAGGCTTGAATCAAGCCACAATTTATTTCAAACATATTTTGCGAAACGTCGCCATCCCGTTGATCAGCGTAATTGGCGTGCAATTCGGTTACATGCTCGGCGGCTCGATTTATATCGAAACGATTTTTGCATGGCCTGGCATGGGACAGTTGCTTTCGCAGGCAATCGGCTGGCGCGATTTTCCGCTTGTGCAGGCGCTGGCGATTTTTACCAGTGTGGTGGTGTTAGCGCTCAATCTCGCAACTGATCTGGCTTACGCCCTGCTCGACCCGAGGATTCGCTATGGTAAGTAAAACCTTCTCCCCCAAAGCCGACAGCCGACTCGAAATAAAGACAACCTTCAAAGACCGCCTTGCATTTTTAGCTCGGCTACTCTGGCGCGACAAAGGCGGAACGATTGGCTTGATTATGTTTTTCATTGTCGTCTTCGCGGCGGTCTTTGCGTCTGTCATTACCGCACGCGACCCACTGGATCAAGATCTCATCAACAGCAAAATGCCGCCCGCGTGGGAAGAAGGCGGGGCATGGGAGCAACCCTTTGGCACGGATAGTCTCGGACGCGATATGTTCAGCCGTATCCTTTCTGGCGCTCGGGTTTCGCTCACAGTCGGATTCTTCGGCGTGCTCATCGCGGCAACACTTGGGCTGGTTATCGGCGCGATTGCGGGATATTTCGGCGGGCGGGTAGACTCCATCATCATGGGACCCATCAATTTGATTCTCGCCATGCCGTATTTACTCTTCGTGGTCTTCATCGCCGCCATTCTTGGAAGAAGTTTGCTCAACGTGATCCTTATCTTCGGCATTACCGACTCGCCCATTTTTGCGCGTGTGGCGCGCGGCGAAGTGCTGCGAATCCGCGAAAGCGCGTATGTCGAATCTGCCATTAGCGCGGGCGCCCGGTCGGGACGCATCATCTTCGATCACATCATCCCCAATTTGATAGGACCGTTGATAACACTGGCGACATTCGAAATGTCGGCGATGATTTTCTATGAAGCGGGGCTTGGCTTTTTGGGCTTGAGTGTTCCGCCCGATGTGCCGAGTTGGGGCAATATGCTGGCAGAGGGACGCAAATATCTGGTAAATGACCACTGGCTGACCACCTTCCCTGGGCTGGCGATCATGTTCACTTCTATGGGCATGAATCTCGCCGGCGATTGGCTGCGCGATGTGCTTGATCCGCGCCTGCGACGTTCAAGGAAATAGGAGGGCAACATGGCTGTGATTCTTGAAGTCAAAGATTTGGTCACAAAGTTCTACACGCTTGATGGCGTGGTCAACGCGGTGAATGGCGTCAGTTTTACGCTCGACGAAGGCGAGACTCTTGCGGTCGTCGGCGAGAGCGGATGCGGCAAGAGCGTTTCCATGATGTCTGTCATGGGGCTGATCTCATCGCCGCCCGGAAAAGTTGAAAGCGGGGAGGCGCTCTATTACACATCACAAGGCGCCCGCGATCTACTGAAACTCTCTGCAAATGAAATGAATGAAGTACGCGGCGGGCAGATTGGGTTTGTGTTTCAAGACCCGCAAACTTCGCTCAACCCGATCCTGAAAGTTGGCGAACAGATTTCCGAATCACTGATGAAACATTTGGGAATCAGCGCGAGAGACGCGCGGTTACGGGCGTTGGAACTGCTCGCCGAAGTCGGCATCTCTGACCCTGAACTACGCTACAACGCGTATCCCTTTCAGATGTCAGGCGGGATGAGACAGCGCGTGATGATCGCCATCGCAGTGGCATGTACGCCGCGCATTGTCATCGCGGATGAACCCACCACCGCGCTCGATGTCACCATTCAAGCGCAGATCGTGAACCTCCTCAAACAATTGCGGGCGAAGATGGGAGTCGCAACCATTTGGATCACGCACGACCTGGGACTTGTTGCGGGGTTGGCAGATCGCGTTCTGGTGATGTATGGCGGCAAGATCATGGAAGCCGCGCCGGTTGACCTCCTATACGACAATCCCTGCCACCCTTATACGGTTGGATTGCTCGGCGCGCTTCCGCGTCTTGATATTCATGAAGCAAAGCGGTTGGTCAGCATTGACGGCGCGCCACCTGACGCAACCATTCCCATTAATCATTGCCCTTTTGCGTGGCGTTGTATCCATGCCTTCGAACATTGTTGGAATGAAAATCCCGTATTGACCAATGTTGAAGAGGCGCATCAGGTTGCCTGCTTTCATGTCTTCGAGAAAGGCGGATGAAAATGGAAAACACTGAGCCCATCGTTCGCGTGTTCAACCTCAAGAAACACTTTCATATCCCGACAGGTCTGTTCGGACAAAATACAGTAGTCGTCAAAGCCGTGGATGGCATTTCATTCAACATCGGCGCAGGCGAAACGCTTGGCTTGGTCGGCGAAAGCGGCTGCGGAAAATCCACGGCAGGTCGCACCATATTACAACTTCAAAAGCCAACATTTGGAAGAGTGTATTTTGAAGATAAAGACCTGACTGCGGCGTCCGATGAGGAACTCCGCCTACTACGCACGCGGATTCAAATGGTATTTCAGGACCCGTATGCTTCGCTCAATCCGCGCCACAGCGTCAAGAAAATTATCGCGGAGCCGCTGGTCATTCATGGAATGATGAATGGAGCCGAATTACACGAACGGGTCGTGGAATTGCTGGAACTTGTCGGCTTGAATCCCGCATACATGCACCGCTTCCCACATGAGTTCTCTGGCGGTCAGCGCCAGCGCATTATGATCGCACGTGCGCTATCCGTGAAACCTGATTTCATTGTGTGCGACGAACCCATCTCCGCGCTGGATGTTTCCATTCAAGCGCAGGTCGTCAACTTGCTGCAGGAGTTACAGGAAAAACTTGGCGTGGCGTATCTTTTCATCGCGCATGATTTGAGCATGGTGAAACACATCTCTCATCGCGTGGCGGTCATGTATTTGGGCAAGGTGGTGGAGTTGGCTGGACGGAACGAAATTTTCGACAACCCGATTCATCCCTATACCCAATCGCTCACTTCCGCAGTTCCGATTCCCTCCCCGAAAATGGAACGCCAGCGGCAGAGAATCATCCTGAAGGGGGAACCGCCCAGCCCGGCGAATCCACCGACGGGATGTGTCTTCCATCCGCGCTGTCCCATTGCAGAAAAAATTTGCAAAATCGAAGCCCCCGAGTTTGGTGAGATTCAACCGGGACAATTTGCCGCGTGCCATTTGGCTCACACGCAAATTGATCATAAAATTTTAAAGGACGCGCCGATTTACTAACAATGAAAACAATCATAGAAAAAGTTGATGTAGTGGTGGCCGGAGGTGGAACTGCCGGTCATATCGCCGCCATACAAGCTGGGCGGCTTGGTGTAAAAACCTCGGTCATCGAAGCGGGAACCATGCTGGGCGGCACGATGACTGCCGGCGGTGTCTACATGCCCAACCATTTCTTTAACACCAGGGGGCCAGTAGTTCAGGGTATTCCCTGGGAGCTTTATATCAGGTCAAAAGAAATTGAAGGACTGCCCATTCCCGATTACCAGAAAAGAAGGCCAATGGAAACACCCGGCTATTACAGTTACATCAATGTTCCTGTATACGCCGCCATTGCTGAAGAAGAGGCTTTGCTGGCAGGTGCGATCCTTCATTACCATGAGTTCATTGCTGAGGTGAAAGCGGAAGGAAATCTTTGGGAGGTCACCTCCTTTGGGCGCGGCATCAAGCGTGTCACAAAAGCCAAAGAGATCATTGATTGCTCTGGCGATTCGGATGTTGTGCGCATTCTTGGGTTAAAAGTACTTCGATCAACTGTTTCCCAGCCTGGCACGCTCCAATACAAGATCGAAGGCATCGAACATGAGCAAATCTGGAAAGAGGAAGTACAGAAGATTTACGAAGAGGCAATGGATGATGGCACTCTGAAGAAGGGAGACTGGGCATACCCCAACCTTGAACCTTTCCAGTACTACCTCGCTCACGGTGGGCACAACGGCACACACATCTACGACGCAGACACTTCTGAAGCCGATGGGCAGACTCGTGCCAATATTGAAGGCAGGGCACGTATGCTGCGCATGTTCAAGTTCGTCCGCACATCCATCCCCGGCTGTGAGCGGGCAACCCTCAAAATGATGGCGCCTTATGCGCTCGCACGCGAGACCTATCACACCCTGGGCGAAATCCTGATCGAGAGTGATGATTTTCTCAAGGCTGTTGATTTTGAAGATAAGGTGTGCAATGCCTTCAATTACATTGATATGCACAGCCAGGAAACCGGTTGTGAAGTTCAATTTCTTAAATCAGAAGACCTGCTGCCCAAAGTTCCCTTCCGCGCCCTCATCCCAAAAGACAGCCGGCGCATTACTGTGGCAGGCAGGAACATTTCCGCCAATAGAATAGCTTTTGCAGGGATTCGCGCACAGTGTACCTGCATGGCAATGGGCCAGGCAATGGGCGCAGCGGCGGCGTTGGCAGTGCAAAAAAATGCGGCCTCAAGGGATGTTGACAGCAGGGACATTGTTGCCGTTACCATTGAGCATGGCGCAGTTCCTCTATAGACCATTATGCGAGGTTGAAAACTTATGAAACAGATAACGGAAATTTCAAAAAATATTCCTGTGATCGCCGAGACGGATGTACTGGTTGTAGGCAGCGGCCCTGGCGGATTAGCCGCAGCGATTGCTTCAGCGCGTGAAGGTGTTGAAACCATGCTGGTCGAAAGGTTTGGTTGTTTTGGCGGCAACATCACCACGGTCGGTGTGGAAGGGATCGCCTGGTATCGCAAGGAAGGCACAACAGATGTTGAAGGTATTGGCATTGAGTTCGAACAAAGAGCAAAGTTAATGGGGGGCACCAATCCCGAACCCCAATCCAGGAGTGAGGCGATCAACGCAGATATGTTCAAATATGTGGCTGATGTCATGGTACAGGAAGCGGGCATCCAACCCCTGCTGCACAGTCTCGTGATCGGTACGATTGTGGAAGAGGATGTGATCAAGGGTGTCATCATTCATAGTAAATCGGGCAGGCAGGCAATTCTGGCAAAGCGGGTGATTGATGGGTCCGGCGACGCTGACCTCGCCTTCCTGGCGGGTGCACCACTACGGAAAACACCCAGGGAAGACATGCTGCCCGTGACCGTCATGTTCTCCTGCTCGGGTGTCAACAAAAAACGCTTTCTAGACTATGTAAAAGAAAACCCATCCTCCTACAAGGATTGGGGTATGAACTGGGACATTCAAAAAGGCGGCAAGGAAGATGACATGTTCAGTCCCTATCTGGAAAAACCTTTTGATCAAGCCCGTGCAGAAGGCGTCATTCCCCCGGGGTTGAAAAGTATCGGCGGCACCTGGAGTGCCATCACCAATTCAGGCGAAGCCACCTACCTCAACATGATCCACATGACCAACTTTGACGGTACCGATGTGCATGACCTAACTCGGGCAGAAATGGAAGGCAGGTACCAGGCATTGCAAGCCATCAAGGCCATGAACCATTTTGTTCCCGGTTTTGAGGAAGCCAAACTCAGGACATATGGCATGACCCTTGGCGTACGGGATACCCGCAAGATCATCGGGCGCTATGAATTGACCGAGAATGATGTACGAAATCAGGGACGCTTTGAAGATTCGATCGGAATATTCCCGGAGTTCATTGACGGGTATGGTGTCCTGGTTCTACCCACGTCGGGACGCTACTACCAGATCCCATTCGGCGCTCTTCTTCCCCGGAAAATTGGCAACCTTTTGATTGCCGGACGAAGTGTTGCCGGGGACAAAATCTCCCATGCCTCTGTTCGGAACATGATGTGCTGCGCAGTGACCGGTCAAGGCGCCGGAGTGGCAGCGGCAGTTTCGGTCAAGGATGGAGTAGACCTCGGTGAAGTCAACATCAGTCATGTGCAAACGGCGCTCCAAAAACAGGGCGCTCGAATTTCCTAAACAATGAACACCAGACTGCCTCTTTGGTCTGTCATCCAGCGTGAAAAAAAATCCAAGAAGTGGAGCATCCAATGAATATATTTACCGATTTGAACACCCCTGAAAGAATTTTGCTGGGTCCGGGACCAAGCATGGTCCCGTCACGAGTTCTGCAAGCCATGGCTCATCCGCTCATCGGACATCTTGACCCTAAATTCATTGAACTGATGAAGGAAGTGCAGGAATTACTGCGTTACGTCTTTCAGACAAAAAACCAGATGACCCTGCCCATCTCCGGAACTGGCAGTGCAGGCATGGAAGCCACAGTTGCCAACTTGCTCGAGCCGGGAGATACCATCATGATCGGGGTTAATGGCTATTTTGGGGAAAGGCTTTGTGACATGGCAGGGCGCTATGGTGCGATCGTGAACCGCCTTGACAAACCCTGGGGCGAAGTCTTCACTCCCGAAGAAATTGACGCCGCATTAAGAAAACAACCCGCAAAAGTGGTGGCAATTATCCATGCTGAAACTTCAACCGGCGCGTTGACTCCTTTGGAAGGAATGGCTGAAGTTGTCCATAAACACGGGGCTTTGTTGCTGGTTGACTGTGTCACTTCTCTTGGAGGCATACCCCTGAAAATTGACGAATGGGATATTGACATTGCATACAGCGGCACACAAAAGTGCATGAGCTGCCCGCCCGGGCTGGGCCCCGTGACGGTTGGCGCCCGCGCCCGTGAAGTATTTCATCAAAGAAAGACCAAAGTCGCCAATTGGTATCTTGACATGACCATGCTTGAACATTACTGGGGTGACGAGCGAACCTATCACCACACCGCACCGATCAGCATGAACTTCGCCATTCGTGAAGCGCTGCGCCTGGTGTATGAAGAGGGTTTGGAAGCCCGCCATCTGCGTCACCGCGAAAACAGCCAGATATTATGGGACGGATTGGAGGATCTCGGCCTGCAGTTGATCGTGCCTGTGGAACGCCGTCTGCCCTCCCTGACGACAGTGGCAATTCCAGATGGCGTGAATGATGTCGACATCCGCAAACGCCTGCTTGAGGAATACAATATTGAAATTGCCGGCGGCTTGGGTGTCTTTAAGGGTAAAGCCTGGCGCATCGGATTGATGGGTTACTCCTCCCGCAAGGAGAACGTCATCCTCCTGCTTTCGGCGCTTTCAAGACTGCTAAAAAAATAAAGGGTTCCTGTTCATCTCCCAGAAAACCACCGAATATGGCGCTCTGTAGACAGGGCGTCCTATTTGGTTGCCTGGGTTTGGATATAATAAACACACTGAAAGTCCCCCTATCCAGATTTTGGGGACTCTGTCTTTACCATATTGTTATAGACTTCTGTTGCAATGATCGAAACACTTCATATATGGAGAGAGAATGATTCGAGTACGATTGCTCATTGGTTTTGTGTTGGTTGCCTTGCTTCCCGTTCTCGGCATGGGGATCAGCACCTATATCGTTAGTCACCAAAACGGACGCCAGCAATCCATTGACCGCCTTGAATCAGTTGCCGCGCGCAAGGAGCTTGCCATCCAGGTTTGGGTGCAGGCTTTGCAGCAGGAATTACAAGTTGCCTCCCAAACTGACTATTCCCCAAAACTGGTCAGTAATGCATTGAAACTCTCAAATGAAAATATCTCCTACGCCTGGTACAACAACCTGGTGCGAAAACGATTGAGATTTTTTGCCGACCAATCCTCCCAATTCGAAGAGATGTTCTTGATCAACACCAACGGGGAAGTGGTCGTATCCACCAATGTTGAAAGGGAGAAAAATAATTACAGCGATTTTATTTTTTATCCCCAGGAGTTGACTGCTCCATACACCCAGTTGCCTTTCCTTTGGGATATGGAAAATGCTGACCGCAAGGTGATTTTGGCTGAACCGGATCGTTCATCTGCTTTTGTTTTAATCCCGTTAAACAAGGATGATGGGCTTTTCATCGGCGCGATTGGCGGGAAGGTCGATATCGACGCACTTCATATCATTTTGAACGAGAAGACCGGACTAGGCGACACCGGGACAGCGTATCTCGTAAACTGGGATTACGCACCGCTGGCAGGGTTAAGTTTTTTTGGATCCGAGCTGGACTCTCAGGAAAACCCGCACTCCATCCGAACCATCGGGGTCGACAAGGCAATTCAACAGGCATCCAATATTGCGGGCAATTACTCCAACCCCAGCGGAAAAAGTACAGTTGGCATCTACCGCTGGATTCCCGACCTAAAAATCGTTCTTGCCGTAGAGCAGGATTCTACTGAAGTCTTTCAGGCAGTTTTTGCAAATGCCACCATCAATCTTGTGATCGCATTTATTGCGTTCGTCCTGGCTGTGTTTGCCGCTCTTTTCATGACACAAAACATAGCCAATCCCATCTCCGAACTTGCAAAAACAGCCTCAAACATTGCCCAGGGCGATCTGGAACCGATTGCAACCATTGTCCGCGAAGATGAAGTTGGCGCACTTGCCCGCGCCTTCAACAGTATGACAGCACAGATCCGCGACCTGATCAACTCTTTGGAACAGCGTGTCCAGGAAAGAACACACGAATTGCGTGAAGCGAACGAGGCCTTGGAGCAAAGGGCACTGCAATTGGAAACAAGCGCACAGGTCGGGCGTGAGATCACCTCAATTCTGGATGTGGATATTTTATTGAACCGGGTTGTGGAATTGATCCAGGATGCCTTCGGGTATTATCATGTTCAGGTATTCCTGCTCGAACAAGATACGAAACAATTTATCATGGGAGCCAGCAGCGGCAACCGCAGCATTCAGCACCAACGCCTGGATATCATAAAAAGAAGTATAAATAGCGCAGCCGCGCAGAGCGGCAGGATCCAACTGGTAAATGATGTCCTGCTGGATTCAAATTTTTTATTTGATGATAATCTGCCTGAAACGCGATCCGAACTGGTGATACCCCTGAAAGTCGGCGACCGGATCATAGGCACTCTGGATGTGCATGCTTCCAAGGTGTATGCCTTTTTGGAAGAAGACATCCTGGTCATTCAAAGTTTGGGCGATCAGATCGCTGTGGCAATAGAAAACGCATATCTCTATAACCAGAGCAAGGGATTGGCTGTCCTGGAGGAGCGCAACCGCCTCTCGCGTGAATTGCACGATTCGGTCACACAATCACTTTACAGCCTGGTGCTTTTTACCGAAGGCTGGCGGCGCATGCTAAAAAGTGAAGGAACGGACAAGATAGAGGAGTACTTGAACAGGATTGGGGAGATCGCGCAGCAATCATTGAAGGAAATGCGGCTTCTCATCCTCGAGTTACGACCTCCGATATTGGAACAAGAGGGGTTGGTGGGAGCCTTGAAAAAAAGGCTGGATGCAGTGGAAAAACGGGTCGGTATCGCAGCGCGGGTTGTGATGGAGGACTTCATTGAACTACCGCCACAAGTGGAAGAAGAACTATACTGGATAGCCCAGGAAGCATTGAATAATGCCCTGAAACATGCCAGAGCCACAAAGGAAACTGTTCGGATCTATATACAGGATGAAACGACCGTGCTGGAAATCGCTGATAACGGCAAAGGTTTCGACCCAAAAACCGTTGATCAAATGGGAGGCATGGGTATGGTCAACATGAGAGACCGGGTGAAACGAATCGATGGATTACTGGCGATCCGGTCAAGCCCGGGCAAAGGTACGGTCATTAAAGTAAGCGTACATCTTCCAGAAACCGGCAGATGACTTGTGTGGAATACCGACATATAGACAGTTGGAGAAAGTAAATCGTGGATAAAACAAAAATCATACGGGTGTTGATTGCAGACGATCATCCAATTATTCGAGACAGCCTTCGAACCTTGATCGCCACTGAACCCGACCTGAAGTTGGTTGGAGAAGCTGTTGACGGTGAGGAAGCTGTCAGCAAAACCCTTGAACTGAAACCTGACGTGATCCTGATGGATCTGGTCATGCCGGTAAAAGATGGCTTGGAAGCGATCAGTGAAATTAAAAGCCTGCTGCCCGAAGTCTCGATCCTGGTGCTGACCAGTTTTTCCGATGAAGATAAGGTCTTCCCTGCAATCCGGGCAGGCGCGTTGGGCTACCTCTTAAAAGACTCGTCACCCCAGGAACTTCTTAAAGCCATCCATGATGTTTATCGCGGAGAGGCTTCCCTGCACCCTAGTATTGCCCTGCAGTTAATTCGGGAGATCAATCGCCCCTCTGAACTTCCCCCAGTTGAAAACCCCCTGTCTGAACGCGAGTTGGAAGTCTTAAAACTGGTGGCTCAAGGATTGACCAACCAGGAGATCGCAACCCGCCTTGTTCTCAGCGAATGGACTGTGCGGACCCATGTACGGAACATCCTCGGGAAATTACACCTGGCAAACCGGACACAAGCGGCTTTATTTGCATTGCGTGAGGGACTGGCAGACCTAAAATGAGGAGTAGGGTAACACTGGAAGGTTTTCGCCGGAGGGGAGACCTGGTACTGTGTGGAACCCACGTCGAAAATCATTTCTCCGAACGCCTGCCAAGTGGGGAAATATCGATCACGACTGTACTATGAAACTAGATTTCATAGTATTTTTATTCCCAAAAGCACCTTTTTTTCTTACAATAGAGTTGACTGGACGCCGGAAATTCCATGGCTATAATTTTTGGCGCCAGCAGCCGAGAGAAGTCAGTCATGGATTCTTAATTGCAAATAACCATCCATGTAAGCCAGCACACGTGCCAATACAATCAGGGGTTGCCGGGCAGGGTGTGACACAAAAGTCTGCCTGTGATGCTTAGCCACCCTTCAACCACAACATGAACCCAGGACGAATAGCATACCGCAGAATATTGAGAGAAAATGATCAACAACCTTGATGTCAGAACGATTTTCATTGGTTATACAATCAGCAATGCCATCTGCGCCATTGTCGTGGGTTTCCTGTGGCGTCAAAACCACAGGCGTTATCCCGGGCTTGGTTTCTGGCTTGCAGGTTTCACAATGCAGTTCGCGGCTGTTTTGCTGATCACATTACGCGGGGTTATCCCGGATTTCATGTCGATCGTGGCTGCAAATACCATCGCAGTTGCGGGAATAATTCTCCTTTATATCGGGTTGGAATATTTTACCGAGACACCGGGTCCACAACACCACAACTACCTCCTGCTGGCAGTATTCTTTTCCGTTCACACCTATTTCACCTACCTCCAACCCAGTCTGACCTGGCGAAATTATAATTTTTCATTCACAACCTTGCTGCTATGCATCCAGGTTGCATGGCTCATGTTCCATCGGGCTGATGTAAAGTTTCGACCGGGCACAACCAGTGTCGGGTTCATTTTTATTGCGATCGCCCTGGTAAATATTTGCCGTATCCTGTTTAACACAAATGGGGCAAACGCCAATGACCTATTCCAATCCGGCACTTTTTACGCCCTGGCCACCCTGATCTACCAGATGTTATACATGGGTCTCACTTTCACTTTGTTCCTCCTGGTCAATTATCACCTGGTTGACAGATTGGAGGTTGACATCAGGGAACGCCAGCTCACTGAGCAGGCGCTTCGAGTTAGCGAGGAAAAATTTTCGGTCGCGTTTCAAAACATCCCTGATGCGGTTTTAATAACCTCCCTTGGTGATGGAAAAATATTCGAGGCAAATGATGCCTTTTTCCAGCTCTCCAATTATTCAAAGGAGGATATCACCGGCCAAAGCATCGATGACCTGGGTTTTTGGGGCAATAAAAATGACCAGCTTGAATTCGCAAAGGTTCTTGAAAAAGAGGGCCGTATACAAAATCTCGAAACCAGTTTTCGTAAAATGAACGGTGAAGTCTTTATCGGTTGGATCTCAGGCGAGATCATTCAACTGCAGGATGAAAAATGCATACTTAGTCTCATCCATGATGTCACCCAACGCAAAAAGACGGAGCAGGCGCTCACCGAAAATTACTCCACACTGCATAACATTCTTGAGAGTACGGATGCCCTGATATTTTCTTTGAACCGGCAATACTGCTATACAAGTTTTAATAGTGTGCATGCAAAAAAAATGAAGGAACTTTATGACCGGGACATTCAGGTCGGCGGCAATATCCTGGAATATATGACGGTGGAAAGTGATCGGCTGATCGCCAGGCAAAATATTGACCGTTCCCTGGCTGGAGAACATCTTGTTGAGGAAGCCTACTCGGGGGATGAAGATCTCTCGCGCAGATATTTTGAAGTATCCCATGCCCCGATCACAACCGATCTTGGCGAAGTCATTGGTGTATCCATTTTTTCCCAAGACATCACCGAACGGAAAGAAATGGAAATATCATTACAGCTCAGATTAATGGAACTTGAAACCGTCAGCAACCTGTCAGCTTCCATGCGAGCCGGAAAAAATTTAAAGGAACTGCTTTTGATCCTGCTGTATGAAACATTGAAAGTGGTGAAATCATTTGACGGCTGTATTCTCCTGCTGGACCCGGTGGATCACCTGCTCAGACTGACTGAAAGCCAGGGTTGGTTCGAAACGATCAAGGATCTTTCCCTTCGTGCTGATGAAGGGATCGCAGGACAACTCTTTGCGACCAACGAACCCTATATTTCCCTTGATCATAAAACCGACGAATTGATCCGGGTTCAGGACCGTCCTCTCTTCCCGCCCCGATCCAGCGGTGCGTTCTTACCCATTCGCGGCGAAAGCGGCTCGATTGGGTTATTAATTATTTCATTTCAGTTGCCGCGGATCGCCAGCAGGAACGAAGTACGGATGCTGACCATCATCTCCCAATTGGCTGCAAGCGCCATCACCCGCTCCCGCTTGAACGATCAAGTCCAGGCATTTAACAAAGAATTACAAAACGAGATCAATAAAAAGATCGTTGTCCAGGAATTATTAGCCGCAGAAAAGGAGCTTTTGTCCACCACACTGATGAGCATTGCCGAGGGCGTGATCGTGATGGACAAGGATGGTCTGGTCATTCTCTTCAACCGAGCGGCAGAATCCATAACAGGATACACCTTATCCGAAGCCATCAAACAACCGATTAACAGTGTTTTTAGATTACACATTTCCAATAAATTCGAAATAGTGCCGGACGTGATCAAATACCTGTTGGAATTGGAGTATGCCCAGAAAAACCATCTGCCGTATCGTTCACCGCTGATCGTCAGCAAATCCGGCGAAAACATACTTTTATCGGGAAATATCACCTCGCTTAAGGCAGCTGACCTCGAGGAAGGCCCGGCTGGATTTGTACTTGTCTTCCAAAACATCAATGAAAAACTAAAAGCCGAAGCACAAAATGCGCTTTCCCAAAAGATGGAGGCGATCGGACAACTGGCCGCCGGTATTGCCCATGAGATCAACACCCCGATACAATATGTTGGCGATAATATCAAATTTCTGGGCAAGGCTTACTCCAAATATTCCGAAACACTGGCTGCCTACCGGCAGGTTATTCACGAACACCTTGGAAAAGCCGTCACCCAGGATGAGCTGGATCAGGTGAACGAGCTTGCTCTTCAAAAGAAAGTACCCTATTATGAGAACGAGATCCCCAAAGCCATTCAGGAATCGCTGGATGGCACGGAGCGGGTCCGAAAGATAGTCCTGGCAATGAGAGAGTTTTCTCATCCTTCTGAAAAGGAGAAAAAACTCTCCGACATCAACCACGGCATTGAGACCACCATCGTGATCTCCCGCAATGAGTGGAAGTATTGTGCCGATCTGGAAGCGGATCTTGACAATGAGCTGCCGTTGGTCTACTGCCAGATCGATGAAATTAACCAGGTTGTTCTAAATATGATCGTTAACGCATCTCAAGCCATCCAGGAAAAGTGCCCGCCGGGATCTGAGCAGAAAGGGAATATCCTGATCAGGACCCGCCATCAGGAAGACAGGGTTTTTATCACCATTCAGGATACAGGCTCCGGTATTCCCGTTGATATTCGCGCCCGAATATTCGATCCGTTTTTTACCACCAAGGGCATTGGCAAGGGGACCGGACAGGGCTTGTCGATGGCACACAACATCGTCGTTAATAAACACCACGGTAATATTGGCATTGACTCAGACGTTGGCCAGGGAACAACCTTCACGATCGAGTTACCGGTTAACTACTCACCAGTGGATCAGTGATGGAACAGCGCAAACATTCCATTCTATTTGTCGATGATGACCCCTTTATCCTCAGGGGTTTTGAGCGTTCCCTTGATGAGTACTGTGAGAATTGGAGAGCAGATTTTGCATTTTCTGGCAAAGAGGCGATCAATAGGTTATCGGAGCATTCTTATGATGCCATCGTCACCGATATCCACATGCCTGTGATGGATGGCATTCAGCTGCTGGATGCGGTCAGCCGCCTCAACCCTGGAGTGATCCGGTTTGTTCTCTCGGGTGACACCAGTGACGCGCAAATTCTAAAATCCACTCATCTGGTTCATCAGATGATCCCAAAACCATGCGAAATGCAAAAGATCTATGGCATTGTTGAACGCGCATGCTGCCTGCGAGACAAGCTCTCTGACCCGCAATTGTTGCGCATCATCACCGGTATCAAAACCCTGCCAAGCGTCCCCAGGCTTTACAACCAGCTCAGGGAACAGCTTCAAGCCGACACCATTAGTTCACAAGCCGTGGCAAATATTATTGCGCAGGATGCGGCCATGACCGCCAAGATCCTCCAATTGGTTAATTCAGCCTTTTTTGGACTCTCGGAAAATATCAACAGCCCTCAAAAGGCGGTCACCATTTTGGGACTTAATACCATCAAATCACTGGTGCTGGGCATTCAGGTTTTTTCAGAGTACCAGGGCAAAAAAAACCTGCCCATTTCCATCGATGCGATATGGAAAAACAGCCTGCAGGTCAGCAGCCTGGCGGTATCCATTGCCCGCAGTCTAAATTTGAGCAGCAGGGAACGGGAGGACGCCAGGGTATCCGGAGTGCTGCTGGACATCGGCATGCTGTTAAGTTTTCAAATACCCGGCTTCTATCAAAATGTAATTTTCAATAAAAATGGACAATCCCTGATCGAATCTGAATACCAATATATGGGAACCTCACATGCAGAAATGGGCGGGTATTTATTGGGAATTTGGGGTCTGCCCGATTCCATCGTGGAAGCAGTTACGTTCCATCATTCCCCCGTTGTTCAGGCAGCCTTGAAACCCGATCTGCTCACTTCCCTGCACGTGGCCAATGGATTATTAAAAATGTGCCAGACGGAAAAAGGCCAAAATTTCGTAGCCTATTTGGACATGCCCTATTTACAAAAACTGTGCCTTGTTGACCGCCTGGATGAATGGGTTTTAATGACCCGTGATCTGTTGGAAAATTCCCATTCACCTGACGGCCTCGAATCTTGAAAGGATCCAATATGAGTTCAAAACCCATCCTGCTCGTTGACGATGAAGTAAAAGTACTTTACTCGCTCTCACGCTCTCTCAGTGAAGAGGATTTTGACAATATTAAAATTGCCCAAAATGGGCAGGATGCTCTTGAAATTATCAAGAACACCCCCGACCTGGCCCTGATCGTTACTGATTTCCATATGCCGGGAATAAATGGCATTGACCTTCTCGCGAAGGTGCGGGAGGCATCCCCCGATGTGATCCGCATTTTACTAACCGGCGCGGCAGATCTTGAAATGGCCCTGGATGCGGTTAATAAGGGCAATATTTTCCGCTTCCTCCTCAAACCCTGTTCAACAGAAAACTTTACAGCAGCCATTAAAGATGGGCTGCGCCAGAACGAGTTAATTTCCGCGGAACGCGAACTGCTCACCAAGACGTTAAGCGGCAGTATCAAGGTGATGGTTGACATCCTATCCATGCTCAGCCCAGGCATATTCTCCCAGGCCAGTCGCCTGCGCAACCTTGCCCGGGACCTTGCCGTTATACTTCATCTCGAGGATCAGGCATGGGAGATCGAACTGGCTGCGCTGCTCAGCCAGATCGGCGCAGTGACCATACCGCGCTATATTCTCGATCGATGGCAAAGGGGTGAATTATTGGATGAACCGGAAACAAAAATCATCAGGTCGATCCCCCGAATAGGAAAATTATTGATCAAAAATATTCCCCGCCTGGAAAACGTTGCCGAAGCGGTGGGTTATCAAAACTGCACATACAGCGGGCAGGCAGCCGTAGATGCCCCCACTGCCAGCGACATTCCGTTGATGGCTCGAATACTAAAAGTGATCATTGATTTTGACCGCCTGGTAGAAAAATCCTATGAGCCGTTGGTTGCCTTTCAGACCATGCTGATCCATGAGTCGGAATATGACCCCGAAATTTTAGCCGCTTTCCGTTCCATCATACGGAATGCAGAAAATCAATATTCCCATAAGATATCGAATGCAAGAAAAGGCGAAAAGGAAATCACCATAGAAGCGGTCAGGCTGGGCATGGTACTCTCGAGGGATGTGATCGACAGGAATGGCATTCTGATCGTCGCAAAAGACACCATGATCAACGATGTACTCATGTATAAATTGGTTAACTATTTTCGATCCCATGCGATTTTAGAACCTGTTTATATTGAGAGTGTCTTCTGAGGAATTTTTCATCTTTCCTGTATAATTTACTGGTCAAACATGGAATCCACATGTTCGCGTGTAAACGTGCAAGGGATATAATTGACGCCGGTTCAGGTACTGCACCGTCATTCGGGTTATTCACAAATTCTCACGCACAATTTTAGGATTGAAAAAAATGCAAAATCAAATATACGTTATTGGGCACGTCAATCCCGACACTGATTCCATAGCCTCAGCCATGGGCTATGCCTGGTTGCTGCGCGAACGCGACGGGGTCAACACCATTGCCGCGCGCGCCGGCGCGATCAACCAGCAAACATTATATGTATTAAAAACCCTCGGATTGGAAGCTCCCATTCTGTTAACCGATGCTTCACCGCGCTTTGAATCGGTCACGCGCCGCCTCGACACCATCCGCCCTGATTCACAGCTCGGTCTCGCCTGGACCCTTGCCAGCAAAACAGGCGGCGTTGCCCCTGTGGTGGGCGAGGATGGTAAACCGTACGGCATCATCAATGGGATGAGCATGTTCAAGTATTTTACCGACACGCTCGGCCCCCGCCCTGGGGATGTAACCGTGGGCGAAATGATGTCGGCGCAATGCAAGGATGCTGCTGATGTCACCGTCCCCAAGTATGCAGCCAGCGCGCACATCCGCGATTCGCTCAACAAGATCCTGCGAGATGAATTCAATGACTGCTGGGTCGTCGATGAGCATGGTGTGTATGTCGGCATTGCGAACCAGCGCGAAATTCTCAACCCGCCGCGCTTAAAGATCATATTGGTGGACCACAACGAACCTCGTCAGGCAATTGCCGCGCTCGAAGAAGCCGAACTGCTTGAGATTTTGGATCACCACCGCCTCGGGAATCCACACACCCACCAACCCATCCGCTTCACAGTGGATACAGTCGGGTCAACATCCACCCTGGTGTCGGAACTGACCGCCGAGGCCGGGCTATCCATGCCGCCCGCCCTGGCGGGCATTCTTCTCGCCGGACTGCTGGCAGATACCCTCATCCTCACATCACCCACCACCACTTTGCGTGACAAAACCGCTGCTGAAAGGCTGTCACGGTGGGCATTTGTGGGCGGAAGTCCGCTCAAAGGCAACACGATCGAGACGTATGGCAAAGCCGTAGTCAATGCTGGCGCAGGTCTATCCAATCGGGACGCGAAGGATGTGGTTAGCACAGACATCAAGCCCTTCGAAGGCGGCGGCTATAAATTTGCAGTTGCCCAAGCCGAGGTCACGGACCTGCTTCAGCTTACCGACCATCTTACCCCTCTCGAAAACGCACTGAACGATTTGCGCGACAAACGCGGGCTTGACTTCGCCATGCTCCTTATCACGGATGTAGTGCGTGGCACAAGCCGACTGCTCGTCACATCAAACCCGCCTTCCCTGTTGGATGACCTCCCATATCCGCCCCTGCCTGATGGTACGCGTGACGCCCAGGGAGTGGTATCACGGAAAAAACAATTACTGCCCGCCGTACTGGGTCTGCTCGAAAAATAAATATGGACCACACACCAGGAATCCCCAGTATTATTTTAAACGACTCATGGGCCGCCCCCGCCCTGGGTTCGTCGGTATTTTTGGTCTCCATAACGCTCATTGTCCTGCTTGCCAACCCAATACTCGGCTCAAAAACGGTTGACCCGGTCAATTTTATTTGGATGTCAGGTGTATCCCTGCCTGTCACCATTGCCATCGCGATCCATCGAATTCGATATGTACGGGAAATTTTTGAAAACGGGGTGACGGTGCAAGCCAGGGTCGTTGAGACCAGTCACCACAAAAGTAACCTGCGGCTAAAACTGCGATATACATATCTTACACAGCCAGAGGAAAAAATAGTTGACCAGGTGATCACAGGCAAGACGAAGGGCTTTCTGACACAAAAGGAAGTTACGCTGGTGATCGACCAGAGAAATCCAGGCCGTATACTTTTAAGGGATGCGTATTTGTAGCATTGGACTTTTTCGAAAATAAAATCAAGCACTGTCCCTAAGGTTTATCTTGAGGAATTTGAGCATCTCAAGACAACCTTAGGGATGTTTTTTTCAAGTGCCGATAAAGTCCGCTATGAAGTTTTAAAGCAAGCAGGCACACTTTTTTCAAAACCCGGTCCACGTCATATCCAAAATTAATGCCGCTTTTACTCCGGAACAGCCGGAAATATGCTATTCTGGACACGCTTAATAATGTCAGTACCAGCCTTCGGGCTGCCATCAAAAATTCAACAAGGAGAATGCAATGAAAAAAGTTTTGGGATTTTTGGGGAACGAGATATTCCTGGGCACATTGATCGCGTTATTGAGCGTTTTTACCGCTCTGGCCAGTTATCAGGGTGCCATGTCAGATTCAGAGCAGAACAAATATGAGATCCTTGGCATGCAGCAGTTGAACGACGGAAACGCTGAATACCTGCGTGCAAACCAGGACATTACCCAGGACTACAACTACTTTGACAACTGGTATCTGAATGTGGACGAACGCCCCGATATCGGTGAATACTACCAGTCAAGTTTCTCGGAAGCCCTTGCGGCCGCAATTGAACGCGACCCTGACCTGGTGTGGGACGAGCAGTACTACGACGAAATGTACACCGATGCCATTGGTCTTTGGGATGAATCTGAAACCAATTTCGGCCTTGCGTCCAATTTTGATGAAAAAGGCGACCAACTCCAACTTGTCATGATGATCATGGCGCTTGGCCTCGCATTCGCTGCCTGGGCGTCCCTGCTTGGCGCTGAAAGCAACATGCGGCTGCTCTTCGCCCTTTTCGGCCTGATCATGTTCGTGGCAGGAATTATCACTTACGTCCCGATCGCCACGGGATAGCATCGAAGATAGATAAAACAAAGGGACCTGTCTCCATTGGAGAGGCAGGTCCCTTATATTTCCAAATTACAAATCAGACAGGTATAATATTTCCATGGCAAATGAAACCTACCGGAATGATCTAAATGACTGGCGCATCGGACTTGATAAAAATATCCGCAAGGAAAATGGCTGGCTGGCCCTTGCCGGTCTGTTCTGGTTAAAGCTCGGCAAAAGCCAGTTTGGCTCAGATCCAAAATGCGAGGTCCAATTACCCAACCGTTTGCCTGCCAGGGTGGGTACCTTTGAGAACAACGGAAAATCGGTTTCTCTACGCGCCAACCCGGGGCTTAAGATCAATGTAAATGACAAGCTCGTGGATTTTGCAGTCCTCCAACCCGATATCGCTGACGACCCGAGTTATGCCACCATGGACGATGTCCGCCTGGTTGTTATTGAACGCGGCCATCGGGTCGGGATCCGCATGTGGGACAACCAACGCGCAGAACGACATACCTTCCCCGCCCGCACCTGGTTCGAGATCGATGAAAGTTTTCGCATCCCGGCAGTCTATACCGCCTATGACCATCCCAGGAAGGCTTTTTTTCCAGACCTGGCAGGCGAGAAATCCGAGTTTCCCGTTGAGGGCTATTTGTCTTTTGAATATAGTGGAGATCAGTGCCAGCTTGACGTCAACAAGGAAGATGACGGCTCCCTCTTCGTCCGTTTTTGTGATCCAACCTGCGGGAATGAAACCTACCCAACAGGCCGCTATCTGACGGCGGATGAAGTGGATGGAAAATTTTTCATTGATTTCAATAAAGCCTACAACCCGCCCTGCTCCATTACCAATTTTGCCACCTGCGTTTTTGCCCCTGAACAAAACCATCTGAATTTTCGAGTGACTGCCGGGGAAACCTACACACACCGCTAAAACACAAAACTTGAACCAGACCCATCACCTCACTCCCGCCACTCCAATACCGGAAAAGGCGGGAGTGAGATTTTTATTAAGTCAGGAAGAATATTACTCCGACTGGCTGCCTGCCTTCTGCGCTTGCTTGTAAGCGCTCAAACCTGCCTGGGTCTGACTGGCTGAAACGGTCGCTTCACTCTCTGTCTCATCCGTTGGATGTTTCAACGAATAGAGCAGCTGTTCCTGATAGGAAACAATGCCGTCTTGATCCGCATCGCGTTTGTCATAGATCTTGTCGGTGCTTGAACTGCTGCTACTGCTGCTGCTTTCGCTGGCTGCGGCTGGTGGTTTGGCTGGAGGAGTTCCTCCTGCTTTTGGCGGAGCGGACTGACTCGCCTTGCTGGCCGACGCACCGGCGCTGGTCGATTGCGACTGGGCAAGAGTTGCAGCGGTACTGCTGATTGCCTGTATTTCCATATTACCTCCTTTCATTGCCAAATGGGATGACCAATGGTCATCTGATAGTACTTATTCCACTGTCGACTTAAATCATCGAACCTTTAGGATTTTATTTGATTTTTATCCCATCCACACAAGTTCCACATACTCCTTTGCTATACTTTTGGCGGGCAGAAAGTCAACTAAAAATTATAAAAAAAGGAAGGTTATATGGTCAATCAAATTCAAGGCATGGGTCCGATGAGAGGCGCAGGCATGCAATTCAAAACGGAACCGCTGACAGAGGAACAGCAAGGCAGGATGCAGGAGATCCTATCACAGTATGATCCGGAAAATGTCTCCACTAAAGATGCAAAAGCGATCTTCCAGGCATTCCGTGATGCAGGGATCAAGCCCGCCCGCGGAATGAAGGAAGCCATTGAAGCGGCGGGCTTCGACGCAGAAGACTTACGGACAAAGGGCATGCCCGAGGATGGCCCGCGAAATGCGCCGCTAACCTCCAGCAGCTCCGGAATCAACCTTACTACCTTGCAGTCTCTCCAGGATATATTGAGTCAGTTCGACCTGACAAATCTTTCCGATGAGAACGCATCCAATTTATTAAGCATACTTCAGGAACAGGGTTTCATGAATTCCGGCAGCATGATCGACCTGAAATCCTGAACCTTGAAAAAATCACTCATTCTGCCTGACAAAAAAATGCCCATTCGGGCATTTTTTTGTGGAACGGAAATTCTTCATTTGTGATTATGAGGGTCCATGCTGCGCCAACATGTTGGCGATATTTTTCAAGTCCAGCCACCATTGTTCCCTGGGCCGCATGTGTTCGGCATCGATCATGCGCTCAAAGTCCTGCATGTCATGGAATTGGATCTTTCCATCCTGCATGCCCATAAAACTGATCCGGTTTTTACCTTGCGAACATTCCTGGATCAGCGCCTCCACACACAGGTAGGCGAAGCGGTTGGCTTGAATGCGGTCAAATGGAGAAGGATCGCCGCCCTGCTGTAAATGCCCCAAAATCGCCGGGCGCACATCAAAAAGATCGTGGCCCTCCTCCTCGAATAGTGCACACATAAAGGCGGTGCTGTAGATCGGGTTGGCATACTCATTCCGGATCAGCAGCCCAAGCCGTTTGCCTGCCTGAAAGCCTTTGGTCAGCATATCCACATCCTGCTGCAGGTCTTTGAGCGATACGCCTTCTTCATTCATATAAACCCGCTCAGCGCCGGTTGCCATGCCTCCCATCGCCGCCAGGTAACCACAGTGATGCCCCATCACCTCAACGACAAAACAGCGGCGGGTCGCACCCGCTGACATTTTGATCTTATCAACCGCATCAACAATGCTGTTCAATGCCGTATCAGCGCCAATACTGAACTCGGAACCCGGCAGGTTGTTGTTAATGGACGCAGGCAGGCAGACCATGGGGATATTAAATGCCGGGAAGTTGGCGCGGCTCGCCATCATGGCATGCACCGCTTCGTATGCGGTCCAGCCGCCAATGCATAACAATGCGTCAATATGATTATCCTCGATCACGCGTGCCATTTCGTAGAAGTCCTTGCCGGTGGGGACCTTGCGATTTGTGCCTAATACAGAGCCACCCATCGATGCCCAGCCGCTGACACTCATCCAGTTCACTTCTTCGATCTGACCATCTGCCAATCCTTCAAAACCGTTGGAGATACCGATCATGGTATGTCCCTGATCGAGCCCAAAACGGATCGCGGCGCGCGAGGCAGTGTTCATCCCCGGCGCGGGTGCGCCGGCATTAAGCACGGCGATCCGATAATGTTTCCGGCCCTCTTCAACTGGGTGAGGCAGGGCGCGGATCATTGTCCGCAGGGTATTGAATGCCTGTGAAAACGACGAGCTCCTCAAGGACATGGCGAGTTTATAATCCCTGGCGGCAATTGCCTTCGCCACAGCCTGCGTCTTCAGCACACTTTCCATCAGCGGCAGGTGGATCATACGATTGTTCTTAATGCCGATCACCACAGGCTCATCTTCCGGACGGGCATGCAGGATGGTCTCGACTGCCTCATACCCCATTAACGTTCCCAGGTTGCGATCAAAGGCGCTCGGGCGGCCGCCGCGCTGAATGTGTCCCAGCACAGTGATACGCACCTCCTCGCCCAGCCTTTCCTCCAATGCCTTCTGCACATCCGAACTTCCAATATATTTTCCATGCCGGTCCTGGGCGCCCTCGGCCACGATCACGATACTGTCCCTGCGCCCCGCTTTACGACCGGCCTTGAGCCGTTCAGCCATTACATCTTCCCAGTTATCCACATCAGGCGGCGACTCGGGAATAAGGACCCAGTCGGCGCCGCCGGCAAGCGCGCCCATCAACGCCAGGTAACCGCAATTTCGTCCCATGACCTTTACCACGAATGTGCGCTGATGGCTGGCTGCTGTGCTGGTGATGGAATCCACCGCTTCTGTGATGCGATGCAGTGCGGTATCCGCTCCGATGGTCATATCTGTGCCGTTAAAGTCATTATCAATGGAACCTATCAACCCAACAATGGACAGACTGGCATGCTGCTGCATGGCCTCTGCTGATATCTCACCATTCTCAACCAATTCCGCCGTCAGGGAAGACCACTCCTGTCTGAAAATATTTGCCCCGGTAAGTGAACCATCGCCTCCAATCACAATGATCCCGTCAATGCCATGCTCGATCAGGTTGCGGGCTGCCTTACGGCGGCCCACACGGGTCATGAACTCCATGGAACGCGCCGTTCCAATGACTGTACCGCCTAGCTGCAGGATGCCGCCGACAGAGTTCCAATCCATTTGGCGAATGCGGTCCCCGCCTTCCACCATCCCCTGGTAACCTTCAAAGATCGCGTAGATCTCGATCCCGCGTTCCAGCGCGATACGCACGATCGCCCGGACAGCGGCATTCATGCCTTGTGCATCCCCCCCGCTTGTAAGTACTGCTATTCTTTTCGTTGCCATTTTTAACCTGCCATTCGATAAATAAAATTGGTGTAGTTCGCCAAATGATGCGCAAGATCCAACTCACGTTGTTAGTTTGACAATTATGAAATCCAAGTGACATAATCATTATACGCTGGACTTCAAACAAACGAAGGATGAGACAGTGCAGGAAAACCTTAAAATAAAAACGTCCATTTCTGGACGTTTTATAAATAGTAGCGGGGGCAGGACTTGAACCTGCGACCTTCGGGTTATGAGCCCGACGAGCTGCCACTGCTCCACCCCGCATCAGATGGAGCGCAATATTACCATGATAAACTATAAATCGTCAAGCATGGTTCAACAATTGCATGGATCAGATCAAAAAAACCGGATAAGAATTTTATAACAAATTAATGCAAGACCAGCATTATTCGTTAAGATTTGGTGTATAATCTCAAAACCTTAACAAATATGTTTACCCCCTCGTTAAGGTATCCTTGAACAAAGAACAGGCATTATCAACCACTTATTATGAAGACCACAACCCTCCTGGTCATTGAAGGCCGCCACGCAGAAATCCCTTCCTTTGCTGCTGATCTGCAAAAGAAGGGATTTGATGTCCAAATAGCACAGAACGGCAGCCAGGCTGTCGCGCGACTCAAGGAAATCAGTCCCAGCGTGGTGGTGGTCAATGCCGCCACACTCCGCAGCACGGGCTTGCGCATCTGCCAATCGATCCGCGAGAAAGACCCCAAACTTCCCATCATCCTCATCCTCGAAAGCGGGAATGATGTCAACCACACTGACGTGGCAGATGCAGTGCTGACCCTGCCCTTTACCGTTCAAAAACTGGCAAACCGCATCAAGCCGCTCTTACCCGGTGATGGAAAGAATGTGATCCATGTCGGCCCCATCCGCCTTGACCTGGAGAAACGCCGTGTGCGCTGCATGGGCAAGAGCACAAAACTTACACCGCGCCTGGTGACCCTCTTAAATTTATTAATGGATAAACATGGTGAAGTGGTGGAACGCGAACCCCTCTTTAAAAAGGCATGGGAAACCAATTACACCGGCGATACGCGCACACTGGATGTGCATATCTCCTGGCTGCGGCGCGCGATCGAGATCGACCCTGATAACCCCAAACTTCTAAAGACCATTCGCGGTGTTGGCTACCGCCTGGATATTTAACTGATACTCTTTTCCCTGGATCGTAACCAATCGGACGCTGGCTTTGCGTCCGATTTTTATTTTAAGCTCCAGCGGAAGTTCACCGCTGCGGGTGTGACGCTGCGCCTGCACGGCGCTCTTGAAAACATGTCCATCCCAATCAGGGTCCACTTCCCAAAAATCCACTTTAAGCGGGGTTTCGAGTCTGACGGAATCCGCCGAGACATGCACCCTGATCTTCTTTGATTCCGCCATGACCGGGGTCAGCACAGAATCATGTTCCAGTGAAAAGACCCGCTCGGTTTCCGCCAGACGGCTGCGTGCGGTGTGAACGGCGCGCACCGATATATCGCTGGTGATGAATTTGCGTCCATGACAGGCGGCAACCCTGGCAGTGGTACCTGAGCCGCAGAAAAAATCGGCAACCGTATCGCCCTCATTGGATGAAGCGAGGATGATGCGTTTCAGCAGGGCTTCTGGTTTTTGGGTTGGGTACCCGGTGCGTTCACCATGCAAACGCGCCACCACTGGAAAATACCACCAATCTTCGGGGACCTTGCCGCGCGCGAGGTTCGGGATTTTTCCAAACCCCGCCTTGCGTGACGACTTAAAGGTCGCGATGGTGTTGGGGTTATACGGCTCGCGGACCGCATCTGTATTGAATGTGTAATCCCTGCCCTTGGCATACACCAGAATGGTGTCATGTTTCCGGTTGAATGCAGTCTTGATCGGTGATGGTCCGTGATAGGTCCAGATGATCTCATTGATGAAAACACCCCCTGAGCCGAACAGCTCATCCAGGATCAGGCGGGCGTAGGCATCGGCATGCCAGTCAAGGTGCAGGTATAAAGTACCGTTTGGGGCAAGCAGGCGCACCATCAACGCCAGGCGTTCGTAGAGAAACTGCAAATAGGAATCAAGGTCTTGCCACGAGTCGCCGTAGCCTTCGGCCAGCTGCCATTCTTCGGGTTTGCGCGAGTCTTCTCCGCGCCCAATACGGGCGGAAAATTTGCGATTGGTGAAGAAAGGCGGGTCGGCATAAATAAGCTCAATGCGCCCTTCATATTCAGGCAGGAGTGCAGACATAACTGCGAGGTTATCGCCGAGAATGAGCCTGCCCTGGGAAGGCGCGTCAGGATAGCCGAGTCCGCCCGGGTAAAGAAAGGCATCTTGAACAAGCGCAGCAGGAGCAGGCGGGGAAAGGGTTTTTCCCTTCCAATTGAGTAGTGGCATGATGTAGAGTTAATGGTTTGAGATGAGGAAACAGCCCGGGAGCGGAATTTCCACAAAAGAATTAATAGTGGATTTCCACTGGCGTACCCTGGCCATAATGGTTCGAGATGGCACCGGCGGCATGGTTTGGCTGCGCCCAGCGGAAGATCCAGTTGGCTTCGTTGGTGCGCATGTTAATGCAGCCATGGCTCATCTCCTGCCCAAAGTTTTCGTGCCAGTAGGTGCCGTGGAAGGCGTGCCCCGCTGTCGGCTTGCCGATGGGCGCAATGAAGGAAGTCCAGGGGACACCCGGCAGGACGTAACCGCTTTCATCCGCGAGCAGGTTGCCGCCCTGTCCCACGTTGAAGTAGCTATAGCCCATGTGCTTGGACGGCATTTTTTCGACTACTGTGAACTTCCCATTGGGCGTGGTGGTGGAGAGTCCCTTGCTGCCGCTCAAGCCGCCGCCGCGAATACCGGTCGAGACATTGGTCTGGAAGACAGGTGTTCCATACTCATAGGCGATCAGCATTTGGGTGCTGAGATTGACTTCGATCAGTTTATCCGCAACCGGGACCTCGGGCGAAATGGGGTCAAAAATGTCCTGGGGAAAGATGCGCAGGTGAATGGCGGGCACATGGTACGGGACGTTGGAGTCGAGTTCGTCGTGAATACGGTACCAAGCTCCCTTGTAGTCTGCCATTTCGGGTCCTTCTTCGGTGGCTTCCACCCAATGGACCGAGCCATAATAAAGCGGGGGTTCGCGGGTTTCCCAGCCGCGGGCTTTGGTATACCAGTAAGGGGATGTGAAGGGCACGGTCACCTCAGCCAGGGTGCGTCTGCCTTCAGGGATGTCCTGCGGGGTCTGGTAAATGGTCTTTACCCGATGCAGGCGTCCGCGGTGCAGGTAACCGCCCCAAACACGATACCAGACCGGGTTGTGCTTGGGTTCCTCTGCCACCACCTGCTCATAAACATGCACAAGGTCGTCGCGATACCAGGTCTGATAAATGCGGCTTTTGTCATTGGGTTCCACCCGCACAGGCATTTCAACCGTACCAATACGCACGACAAAGCTGTCATCAAAACTGGTCAAACCGGGCATGAAGGGCGAGAAAGCCAGCCCACCCAGAGTGACTCCGCTGAGTTTTAAAAAGTCGCGTCGGGATAGTGATTTCATGAGGAAAATTGTACACCAGAATGTTTAAGATTTAATGAGAATTTGACCCGTATCGTGAAATAAACCATCAACGGCATGCCCCATAAAAAACTGCCCTGCGCGTTGGCGGAGGGCAGTTGGAACCTTCAATTTTATTCCGGGCTTATACCGGGACAGCGATCATATCTTTAAGCAGGATCTCAAGCGCCATGGAATGTCCGCAGCGCTTGTGGGTCAGGAAAAATTCACAATCACAGTTAAAAACACCGTTATCGTAGGAAACATGATGCTCACTATTGTCACCATGAAAATCAACTTCAAATTGGGTAAAGTGAAAGCGATGTCGGTCCTCCGCGTACCTTTTTGCTTTTTCTACCTTGCCGATCAGTCCAGAATCCATTGTATTAGTCTCCTTTATTGAGGAAATATAAAAAAAACACACGCGGGCATATCCGCGTGTGTTTAATCGACAAAACTGGGTACTCCGTGAAATAAGCGCATGTTGGCGTTACCTCGATGCGTTGAGTATAGTCCCATTCAAAATGCTAGTCAATAAGAAAAGCAGGGTTGAGGTCGATTCGTATGGGAATTGTAGGGTTGCGGCAAACCTACGCTCAGAAGGCTGTACGCCTGCCAGTCACCTAGCGTTCACAAAAGCCTTGACTTTTCCAAAAGAGTGGTTAAAATATGTTTGTTAGTCTAGTGAATTTACAAAGTTACTCCTACCCTTAATATCTCATTGTTTGAATTCTTTGATTGCCAGGACTCAACCCTTATCCTCTTCCTATGAAAAAAGCAACCCACCAACAAACCAAACGGCATAACCGCGATCTGGTATTACAAACGATCTTTTCCCATGACTCGATCAGCCGGGCCGAGGTGGCACGGATCACCCACCTCACACGCACAACGGTCTCAGATGTAGTTACTGGACTGCTCAGCGCAGGTTTGGTGGAGGAAATCGGGCACGGGGAATCAATTGGCGGAAAATCGCCAATCCTATTAAGTATCGTGACAAATTCACGCTATATGATCGGCTTGAATCTTGCCCAGGATAAATTTGTTGGCGCGGTTGTCAATTTAAGGGGAGAGATCAAGGAGATTGTGGAAATACCCGTTCATGATGATAACGGGGAAAATGCGATCAAACTTGTTTATCAAATTCTCGATCAACTTACACGGAAAAAATTTAAGCCGCTGGTCGGTATCGGGGTGGGAACACCGGGCCTGGTTAATACACGTGAAGGCGTTGTGGTTAACGCAGTGAATTTGGAATGGCAGAACCTTCCGCTTGGGAAATTACTTGAGAAGAAATATAAACTTCCCGTCTCGATCTTGAATGACAGCCAGGCAACTGCGATCGGCGAATATGTTTACGGCAGCGGACATGAGCCCGACAAAAACCTGATCGTTGTGAATATCATTCATGGTATCGGTGCCGGCATCCTGATCAATGGACGTTTGTTTCAGGGGGATGGCGGCGGCGCGGGGGAAATCGGTCACGTGGTCGTGCAGGAAAATGGAGAACTATGCCGCTGCGGCAAACTCGGGTGTTTGGAAACTGTTGCCAGTGCGCGGGCGGTTGTTCAGCAAATGAAGATGAATTCCCTTGACGAAGTAATCATGTCTTTTCAGAATGGTGATAAGAAAACTGATGCTGTAATTGGGAAGGCTGGGCATTATCTGGGTATATCCCTTGCAAATTTGATCGGCACCCTGAATATTCATCAGATTGTCCTGACAGGCGACATGACCCGCTTTGGGGATAAGTGGCTGGACACGGTCAATACATCCATGCAAACAAATGCGTTTTCGCGCATGGCGGAAGGCACAAAACTTAAGATCGGTAATTTGGATTTTCGCGCCTGCATACTGGGTGCATCCGCTTTTTTGCTGTTGGATGATTACTCTCTATTGTTCAACAAGGAAGATTAATGTCTCTGCAATTGGTCCCCCCTCGTGTGCAGCCTCCGCTGGATGAGAATTTTCGTCCCGCAATTTTGGCGAATCGGAATTTTCAGCGGGAAGTGGAGGCAATTAGCAGCTCTTTTGTACTTGGCCTTGAAAGAAATGGAAGGGAATTCACGAGATTTGAGACAAAGATCCACCCTGAGAATCATCAAAATTTCGAAAGCGATTATCAATACATCGAACGCATCGTCAAATTTTTACTTTGGCAGCGTGGTGGTCATACGTTATACGTCGGCGGATCAACCACGATTGCGGATTATCTGAGAAATAATTATTCAGCAACAGGGGAAAGAAAATTCGATCATAAATTTATGAGTGAACAGGTGTACGAAAGGGAATTCTCCGTGATTTCCTGCAGCGTGGATAAAGTGCCTGCCTCACATGAAACGGGAAAGCTGCTCGGTCGAAACCTAAAGGGCTATCGTATTGGATTTGACCTTGGCGCCTCAGACCGCAAAGTGAGTGCCGTTGTCGATGGGATACCCATCTTTAGCGAAGAAGTGGTATGGGAACCGCGTAAACACAAGGATCCCGAATATCACTACCAGGAAGTCATGAATGCAATAAATACTGCCGCAAGCAAAATGCCGCGGGTGGATGCGATTGGCGGCAGTTCGGCGGGCATATATATCGATAATCGCCCAATGGTGGCTTCACTTTTCCGTGGAATTCCGCAGGAGAAGTTTGCCGAAGTAAAGAACATGTTCCTGCGCATTCGCGAAGAAATGGGTGCGCCGCTGGAAGTGATAAATGACGGCGACGTGACTGCATTGGCAGGTTCCATGTCAATAGAAGATAACGGGATTTTGGGTATTGCTTTAGGCTCAAGTGAAGCTGCCGGTTATGTAAATACTGAGGGGCATATCATGGGCTGGCTTAATGAACTGGCCTTTGCACCGATCGACTACAGCCCAAACGCACCTGACGAAGAATGGTCTGGCGATAAAGGCTGCGGCGCATCTTATTTTTCACAGCAATGCGTTTTTCGTCTCGCACCCAAAGCAGGGATCGAAATTCCTGCAAATGTGACCGATGCGCGTAAGTTGAAAATTGTACAGGAAAAACTGGAGGCGGGGCATTTGGGTGCCCGGAAGATATGGGAAAGCATGGGCATATATCTTGGCTATGGGATTGCTCATTACGCAGATTTCTACAACATAAAACATGTATTGGTCCTGGGTCGCTGCACATCCGGACGCGGCGGCGAGTTGCTGCTTGAAGGCGCCAAGAAAGTGCTTGAAACAGAGTTCCCTGAATTATTGAACAAGATCGTTTTGCATTTACCCGATGAGAAAGTACGCCGCGTAGGTCAATCCGTTGCCGCCGCGAGTTTACCAGTTGTCTAACAGGAAGAACAATGAAATTCCATTTGGAAACCGCTGAGGTTTACGTCCCCGATGGCGAGTCTGTTGCAAAGGCTCTTGACCGAACTACTCATATCTGTTTTTCTGCGCATCAAGATGATATAGAGATCATGGCTGCCCAACCGATCATTGAATGTTTTCAGAAAAAGGATAAATGGTTCACGGGAGTGGTCGTGACCGACGGCCGTGGTTCGCCGCGTGATGATCTATATAAAGATTACGACGATGATGACATGCGCCTGGTCCGCTTTAAGGAACAGCGCAAGGCGGCTTTTGTAGGTGAATTTGCAGCACAGGTCATGTTGGATTTTCCGAGCAAGGTCGTCAAGGATGCTTCAAGAAAAGAAACCGTGGAAGATATTATCGAAATATTGCATGCAGCCAAACCGCAGATCGTTTATACCCATAATCTCGCGGACAAACATGACACACATGTTGGGGTTGCCCTCAGGGTGATCGAAGCGCTTCAGCGGCTGGATGAGTCCGAACGCCCTGCCCGGCTTATCGGGTGTGAAGTTTGGCGTGCGTTGGATTGGATGGTCGATACCGATAAGGTATTGATGAATGTCTCCGATCATGAAAATCTGCAAATGGCTTTATTGGGTGTGTTTGATTCGCAGATCGTTGGCGGTAAACGTTACGATCTCGCTTCAATGGGCAGGCGCCGTGCAAACGCCACATATTTTGAGTCGCACGGTGTGGATGCCACGACTGGCCTGTCTTATGCGATGGATATGACTTCCTTGATGAATGACCCTTCAAAAAACCCTGTTGTTTTTGCAAAGGAATTTATTCAACGCTTTGAGCAGGATGTGAATGACCGTATTCGCAGGCTGAGCTAGAATTTTTTATCCCGATCGCAAAAAGGAGGCTGATAAGACCCGATTTTTTATGATTTCAGACGATGTACACACAGATTGTGCATATAAATAAATCAACCAATTATTCTATAGGAGAAGAAATAATGAAGAAACTGTTCACTTTGATGTCTGTTTTGGTACTCGTCAGCATGGCACTTACAGCATGCGGTGGTGCCGCTCCTGCTGCAACTGAGGCCCCTGCTGTGGCTGAAGCGCCTGCCGCAGAGGAAGTTCCTGCAGCAACCGAAGCTCCAGTGACAACTGCAGAGGGACAAAAGATCACGTTTATGGCGCCACCCTGGGGAGTTCCCCCAGAAGCGGCTCTGAAAGCATTCCAGGAAACCTCCGGCATCACAGTCGAAGTCCTGTCTCTGCCGATGGATCAAATTTATAGCAAGGTCCAGGTCGCTGCTTCAGCCGAACAGGCTGCTGCTGATGTTCTATTCCTAACCGAAGAATCACCCTCATTCATTGTCACGCCTGGCTTTGTCAAACCGCTGAACGACCTTATCGCAGCAGACACCGAACTCAATATGGACGATATCGCTGGAGCAGATTTCTGGACGATCGATGGGAATACTTATGGTATTCCATCCTACGTTCAGACCGTGATGATGGATTACAATGCCGATAAGCTGGCTCAGGCTGGTTTTGATACCCCCCCGGCAACATGGGACGAATTGACCACCATGGCCAAGAAACTCAAAGAGGACAAGATCGATGAGTATCCGATCTCACTCGGTGCGATCGATTGGTCCTGGTATCTGATCGCCTTGACCAAGGGTGACCCGATGTTTGATGCCGACCTTAACCCTGTCTTTGCAGACGAAGGATCCAAGGGTCGTGAAGCGATGGCGCTGCTGCTCAGTTATTTCAAGGATGAATTGATCACTCCCGCCATGCTTTCCGAGACCACCCCGCATAGCGTGTTCATGTCTGGAGTGGGAACTTTCCACCAGGCATGGCTTGGAGCAAATGGACTGATGAATAATCCCGAGCAATCCAAGCAGGCTCCAAATGTAAAATACATGGTCCTGCCGGAAACCGGCAATACCTGGTCTCTTGATGCCGCCCTTGGAATTTCAACCTATTCAGAGAATCAGGAAGCAGCCTGGCAATTCATCAAATGGTATGTCGGCGAAGAAAACGAACGTGCGATTTTTGACGCTTTTGGTTTGTATCCCGCCAGCATATCCCTCCAGAAAGCTCTTGACCAAGAAGGAAAACTTGTTCAATTTGACGTAACCAATGAACAAGCTGCCCACATAAACCAGCTTCCCCGTTGGGCGGCATCAAGAGACCAGGTATT
>JAIFNG010000069.1 GCA_020047815.1 Anaerolinea sp. | reverse complement strand
TTGCGCGGTCAAAAGGCAGGGAGTGGCAACAAAATCATATGTCAGTGCGAGAGCGCACCTGCTCTGCGCAGCGATCTGTCCGCAATTTGGGAATCGCTGCGGGTGAAAGTGTATTGACCTCGTCATGACATCCAATCCAAAACAATCGGAGGACTCCCAACTATGTGTGGAATCGTCGGATATGTCGGCGCGCGTGATGCGGTGTCGATCATCCTCAATGGCTTAAAAAGGCTTGAATATCGCGGCTATGATTCGGCTGGCGTGGCTGTCATCAACAGCAACCAGATCGAGGTCAGAAGAGACGCGGGTAAATTGTCACAATTAATTGACCTGGTGGGAAAGTCTCCCCTGCAAGGAGCGCCGGGCATCGGTCACACGCGCTGGGCGACACACGGCGCGCCATCCGCCCGCAACGCGCATCCGCATGTCGGCAGTACGGGGCGGGTGGTGGTGGTGCATAACGGCATCGTCGAGAATTTCCTTGAGATCAAGGATGAACTCACCAGCGAAGGCGTGAATTTCCTGTCAGAGACCGATACAGAAACCATCGTACACCTGGCAGAGCATTACCAGGCGGCAGGCGGCAGCGGCAGTTTTGTCGAAGCAGCACGGCGTACTTTCCAAAAGATCGAAGGCGCAAACGTGGTGGTGCTGATGTCGGCGGACGAACCCGATAAGATCGTCACAGCCCGCATTGGCAACGCGGGCGGCGTGGTGATCGGACTGGGCGAAAATGAAAACTTCATCGCTTCCGATATCCCCGCCATTTTGGAGCATACACGCAAAGTCATCTTCCTTGAATCACGGCAGATGGCGATCATCACCCGCGAAGGCGTCCGCATTGAAACATTGGATGGCAGGGAAGTCAAACCTGAGGTCCATACCATTGCCTGGGATGCCGTAGCCGCCGAAAAAGGCGAATACCGGCACTTCATGCAGAAGGAGATCCACGAGCAGGTGCGCGCGCTGACCGACACCCTCGCCGGACGGGTGGATTTTAAAGAGGGGCGCATCCGCCTGCCGGAACTCAACCTGACCCCCGAACTGGCCAGGCGCATCCAGCGCATTTACATCACCGCCTGCGGTACGGCGGCATACGCGGGCATGGTCGGCAAGACCCTGATCGAAAAGATCGCCCGCATTCCGGTTGAAGTGGTCATTGGTTCCGAATTCCGCTACAGCGACCCGATCATCGATGAAAACACCGTCGTGCTCGCCATCTCACAATCGGGCGAGACCGCCGACACCCTGGCAGCGATGGAAGAGGGACGACGCAAGGGCGGGATCGTCTGGAGCATCGTCAACGCGATCGGATCGCAAGCCATGCGCGTCTCGAATGGATTCATCGCGATGCAGACCGGACCCGAAATTGGGGTGGCGTCGACCAAGGCTTTTACTGCGCCTTTGGTGGATCAATACATGCTGGCGATCCTGCTGGCAGACTTGCGCGGCACGCTGGACGACAAAACCCGCCGGGAACTGGTCGCCGACCTGCGCCTGATCCCCGACCTGGCAGGGCGCGTGCTGGATACCGAACCAGAGATCGAGAAAGTGGCCCACGCGCTGAAGGATATTACCGGCTGTTTATATCTGGGACGCGGAATCAACATGCCCATCGCCTACGAAGGTGCGCTCAAACTAAAGGAAATTTCCTACATCCATGCTGAAGGCTACCCTGCCGGTGAAATGAAGCATGGTCCGATCGCGCTGATCGACGAAGAGATGCCTGTATTGTGCATCGCGCCAAAGGACCCCTGGCACGAAAAAATGATCTCACAGATCCAGCAGGCCAAGGCAAAACATGGCAGATCACGTGCTGTGGGTTCCCGAAGCCCCCTGGATGCTCTCGCCGATCATCACCGTTCTGCCGCTGCAGATGCTGGCATATCACATCGCCACCACCCGCGGGCTGGACGTGGATCAACCCCGCAACCTCGCCAAGAGCGTGACGGTGGAATAAAAAGAAAAGAATACCATCGTACCAAAACGCCGCGTTCCCGGATAGGCTGTGAAGGGAACGCGGCGATCAAAAACAAAAAAACTCGCCATGAGATGGATGGAACGGAGGAAGCATGCGCCCTGATTGGGATTCTTATTTCATGAAGATCGCCTACGCAGTATCTGAGCGGAGTACATGTGACCGCGCCTTTGTGGGTTGTGTGCTGGTATTGGAAAAAAGGATCCTGACCACAGGCTTTAACGGCTCCCCTGCCGGGCAGTCGCACTGCGACGAGATCGGGCATTTGATGGTGGATGGGCACTGCGTGCGCACGATCCATGCCGAGACAAATGCCATTATTCAAGCCGCCCTGCACGGCGTCTCAACCAAAGGCTGCACCTGTTATGTCACGCACCTGCCGTGCATAAACTGCACCAAGGCATTGATCAACGCCGGGATTGCGCGCATCGTTTATCACACCGCCTACCGCACGGACGAAAACGCGATGAACTTTCTCAAAGCGGCGAATATTGAACTGGCACAGGTGGATTTCAAAGGCTAGTGCTGGCCCGCCTCCCGCCTTTCCCCAAAATTCCAAAAAACATGGGACCTGAAGGGAGAAGGTTAAACTATTTCGTGATCATTTTTCCATTTGACTGCTTCAACCCCGCCTGATTCCCCAAGCAGAACAGGCAGGATGGATATCATCTCAGCGGGATCGCCAGATGTAAAGAAACGAATTGGGGCGCCAGGGTGCAGCGGAGGTGCGGTTGCACCGGTCAAGTGTATCCCCTGCGCTGTTAACAGACGTTTCACCTGTTTCGCCACTGAGGGGGCGGGATCTATCACCCGAACCTTGTCCCCAACGATCTGCTCGATCAGCGGAATTACAAACGGATAGTGGGTGCATCCCAGCACGACGGTATCAATATTTTTTTCAAGCATGGGATGAAGCGCATCCTCGAGGATCGCGCGGGTAATGCCTGACCCCAACTCCCCCTTTTCAATTTGACTGACCAGCCCAGGGCAGGTATGTTGAAACAACTCAACACCTGCCGCAAACTTTTCCACCACCGAAGTGTACAAAGCACCCTGAAACGTGGCAGGGGTAGCCAGCACACCCACCCTGCCGGTCTTCGTGGTCTCAGCGGCGGGTTTAACAGCCGGCTCCATGCCAACAAAGGGGACAGCGGGGAAACGTTCACGCAGATATGTCAACGCAGCTGCTGAAGCCGTATTACAGGCAACCACAATGAGTTTTGAACCATGATCGAGTAAAAATTTTGTGATCCCCTGTGAAAAACTTTGGATCTGCTCCATTGAGCGCGGGCCATACGGTACATGGCCCTGATCGCCAAAATAAAGGATGGATTCCTGAGGCATCAGGGTACGCATAGCCCGCAATACAGACAGCCCGCCTACGCCGGAGTCAAATACGCCGATGGGATCAGGAATGGCAGGCATGGAATCAAGGACGATATGAACTGGTTATTGCATATCCCAAAAACCGGGGAATCATTGCCCTGATGCATCCACAAATGACTTGAACAATCTTTGCATGGGAACCTGATCCGTGAGCCATTCGGGATGCCATTGCACAGAAACAGCATACGGGTGATCTGTTATTTCCACCACTTCCACCAAGCCATCGGGAGAGACCCCGGCCGCCCGCAACCCGGGCGCAATATTCTTAAGACCCTGATGATGCAGACTGTTGACATTCAACAGAGTTTCACCAAAGATCGCGGCGGAACGGGAATCCTCATCCACATTGACCGGGTGAACGAGAACGCGGCGCAGGTCACCCGGATAGGCGTGATCCAGTGCGCCTTTTAATTGGTCGTAGATGTGGGTATAAAGGGTGCCGCCCAAAGCGACATTCATGACCTGTGCACCGCGGCAGATGCCGAGGACAGGCTTGCCATCCCTGACAGCAGCGCGCATTAAACCAATTTCGGTCACATCCCGCGCTTCATCCACCTCACCAATTCTTGGATGGGCAGCCCCATCACAATATTTGAGCGAAATATCTCCGCCGCCGGTGAAAAGAATACCTGCGACGAGCGAATATAAATTGAGGAAATCCTCCTCCGCCAGGATGGAGGGGATGAGAATGGGAAGTCCGCCTGCCTGCATGACAGCATTGATGTACGTGTGTTGCAGCGCAGTAAGCGGATGTCCGTCCGCATCCCTGCCATTGCGGGTGGTGATACCGATGAGAGGTTTAGACATGATGAATCTCCAAAACAAAAAGACCCTAAAAGTCCAAGAGACCTTTAGGGTCCAAGAACCCTGTTCGTTGAATGGATTAAAACTTTAGTCGAACTTCTGCTTGAGACGCGCGCCCTTACCAGTGCGTTCGCGCATGAAGTACAACTGGGCACGGCGAACCTTGCCGTGACGCTCGACAACGATCTTGTCAATGCGCGGAGAGCGAAGGAGGAACGTGCGCTCCACACCGACACCATTGGCAGCCATACGGCGAACCGTCAAAGAGGCATCGTTGCCGCCCTTACGCAGGCGGATCACAATTCCCTTGAATTCCTGAATACGTTCACGATCACCTTCCTTGATCTTGACATGAACACTGACCGTATCACCGGGATTTAACTGCGGAATTTTTTCATTAATTTTAGCCTCAACGGCTTTAATAAAGTCTGTCATTTTTTCGCTCTTCCTTACTTTTATTGTGTTGTGTGAAACGCGACTGCGGAGTATAGCACGCATTTTCTGAATATACAAGGAATTTTTTGGAGTTTTTGAAAAATAGACCACCGGGCAGATCCAACCTCGATCCCTAAAATGCAGCGGGATCATGTGGCCCATATTGTGTTTGCTGTTAGATATATTTCCGGACTGCCAGCACGGCATTATGTCCGCCAAAGCCAAAGGCATTGCTGATGGCGAGTGAAATGTTTGCCTCGCGCGCTTTATTCGGGACATAATCAAGGTCACATTCGGGGTCGGGAGTCTCGTAATGAATGGTGGGCGGCAAAATACCCTGGCGTACAGCCTGAACACAGAAGATGGCTTCCAATGCGCCCGTTGCGCCCATCATATGCCCGGTCATGGATTTGGTGGATGAGATCGGGATCTTATAAGCCAGGTCCCCAAACACAGCCTTGACGGCACGGGTCTCGGTCTGGTCGTTAAGAAGCGTACCGGTTCCATGCGCATTGATGTAATTTACATCCTCAAAATCAGCCTTCGCAGATGCCAAAGCCATACGAATGGCAGCCGCGCCGCCTTCGCCATTTTCCTGCGGCGCGGTAACATGGTGGGCATCGGCAGTGGCACCGTAGCCAGCCAGTTCGGCCAGGATGTTGGCGCCGCGCGCCTTCGCATCTGCTTCACGTTCCAAAACAAGCACCGCTGCGCCCTCACCCATTACCAATCCATCGCGGTTTTTATCAAATGGCTGGGGGATCATTGACAAATTCCCGTTCTGACGGGACATCGCCCCAACACGATCAAATGCGGCAACGCCAGTGGAAGTGATGGTGGCTTCCGAAGCGCCTGCCAGGGCGGCATCGATCATGCCGGTGTGGAGCATCATCAGGGCGGTGCCAATACCGTCAGACCCGGAAGCACAGGCTGAGGCGACTGAAAAACACGGTCCCTTGATCCCAAATTCGATGGCGGTCATACCCGCACCACCGTTGGCCATTAACATGGGGATCAGGAACGGGCTGACGCGCCGGGGCCCCTCGGTATGGTTGACCAAAACAGCATCCTGCAGGGACTGCAATCCACCAATTGCCGAAGAGATGATGACACCGATGCGCCCGGCATTTGCTTCTGTAATCTCGAGCCCCGAGTCGGTCAATGCTTCGCGCGCCGCCGCAATCGTAAACTGCTCAAAGCGGTCACGCCGCCGAGCCTCCCTGGGATCCATATAATTTTCAGGTTTGAAACCTTTAACCTCGGCGGCAATATGCACAGCCAGGGACGACGAATCAAACAGGGTGATCGGCGCAACACCGGAGACGCCTGCAATCACATTATCCCAGGATTCCCGAACACTCAAACCAAGCGGATTTACGGTCCCCATGCCCGTTATCACAATACGTCCCTGCATTAGTCCTCCAACGATGATGCCAGTAATGAATGTTTATTGTAGACTTTATCGGTACTGAGAAAAAACGTCCCGAAGGTTATCATTAGATGTTAAAAAAACTCGAAATAAACCTTCGGGACGGTGCTTGTATGTTATTTTGGATAAAGTCTATTTTATATAAAACCCTCAAAATTAGAAACGTGACGCCCGAAAATGACCAGTGCTGCAAACCAGGAGGAACGAACCTGTTAAATAATCATCTCTGCTTGAGGTTTTCCCGCCATTCACGCTGCAATAAACCGTAGTGATATTCGCTCGTATAAACCCCGTCCATCAAATAACTCTCCACAAAATGAGCTTCCCTGCGGAAACCAAGTTTTTCCAAGGTACGATAGGAGGCGATATTTTCGGCATCACAATCTGCGACCACACGGTGAACATTCATGTCTTCAAAAAGATATTCAAGCAAATACGGAATTACTTCGCTGATATATCCCATGCGCCAAAACTTTGAAGCAAGCGTAAAACCGACCCTGGCCTGCCGGGCGTCATCGTCCTTGATGTAACAACCCAGATCACCGATCAACTCACCCGTCTCTTTTAATGCAATCGCAAACTGGACCCAGCCCCCTTGTTTGGGGGCTGCCATTTCCTTCATGGCCGAAATAAATGCCTTTGCACTATCACGCGGATATGGAATCGCCCAACCCTGATACTTTGCGACCTCAGGATCATTGTGATATGCCAAAAATGTCTCAAGATCGTCGTCCATAAAATTACGCAAAACCAGTCGTGCAGTCTGTAAATACATATTATTCACCAGGTTTAGGGGTGTAATCCCCTTCCACCCACTCCCCGCCGCCTGGACCAACTTCCTTTTTCCAGACAGGCACAATTTCCTTCAAGCGGTCGATGCCATAACGCGCCGCATCAAAGACACCCGTATCCCTGTGTGCGGCTGTACAGATGATGAGGACCGTCGGCGTTTTGGGATACAACCTGCCGATGCGCTGGACAATTGCAATCCCTTCGACCACGCTCCACTTGCCGCGGATCTCGTCTGCAACCTGTTTCATCTTTGCCTCAGCCATCGGCACATAGGATTCATATTCAAGATATTCAGTCTCGTGCGGCTCACCCCGTTCGGTTACGCCGCGCACCATGCCGGCAAAGATTGCAGCGGCACCCGTGGAGGTTAAAGTGACCTGAGCCAGCAGGTCGTTCAAGTCAAGTTCGGTTTCGGTAATTGAAAAAATCGTTGGGAAGTTTGAGGTTGAGGGTTGCATCATGTTGCGACGGCAGACCGCCGACTCCAAATAAATTAGCCGCCACTGACAGGCGGGAACATGCCGATCTCGGCATTCTGCGAAATGATGGCATCATCAAAGGCATACTCACGGTTGATGGTGATCAACACCGACGACATGGATTCTTTCAAGTTGGGGAAGTCGGTGGATAATTTATCTTTAAGTCCCTGAACCGTCAGGTCCTGCGGAACGTCAAGCTCCAAGGATTTCGTCCCTGCACGGTCACGGATGGTGGCGAAGAATAGAAGTTTGATATGGTTCATTAAAATTCCTTTGTCTAAAGCTATACCCAGGGCGGTATTATATAAGTCAAATGACATTCAACCCTGGAAACCCTTATTCGTTCACGACATCGCCGGATCGACCGCCATGCTTTTCGATCAAGCGGATATTCTGAATTCGCATGGTCTTTTCAGCAGCTTTTGCCATATCGTAGATGGTCAAAGCTGCAACAGAGACGGCGGTCAGGGCTTCCATCTCCACACCTGTTTTGCCGGTCACCCTGGCGGTGGCGGTAATGATGACACCGGGGATGGATTCGTCAAGGATGAGGTCAACATCCACTTTTGAAAGAAAGAGCGGATGGCAAAGCGGGATCAACTCTGAGGTGCGTTTTGCCGCACTGATCCCTGCCACCTGTGCCACAGTCAGCACATCCCCTTTTTTAACCTGCCCGGCGCGGATCAGGTCAAAAGTCTCTTTTTTCATGTGAACTTCACCACGGGCCACGGCAACCCGTTCTGTATCAGGCTTTGCGCCCACGTCCACCATATGAGCGCGCCCCTGTTCATCAATGTGAGTCAATTTAGACATGGAGCGGATTATACACGCACTTGTTGTGGACGAGATACAGATACAACGGGTGGGAAGCGAAAATAGCCCGTTATCCAAACCGCCATGCTGCCAAATCCAACGCACTGGTATAATTTGCGCCTTATGGAAAATTTGCTCGGGCAACAAATCACCGGCTATAAGGTACAAACCCCTGTATATGAAGGCCCGCTTGACCTGCTGCTCAACCTGATCGAGCGCGCCGAATTAAATATCACCGCCATTTCGCTCGCCACGGTCACAGACCAATATTTATCATACCTGCACGGGCTGGAACAGATGAAGCCTGATGAGATATCATCGTTTTTGGTGATCGCAGCAAAACTGGTACAGATCAAATCAGAGGCATTATTACCGCGCCCGGTCGAACGTGAGGCGGGTGAGGAAGACCCCGGGGTGGAACTGGTTGAACTGCTGATCCTGTACAAACGCTACAAGGAAATTGCGGGCTGGATGATGGAGCGGCAGGAGAATAACCTGCGAACCTACCTGAGGGTTGCCCCTCCGCCCAAAGTGGAAGCCAAACTCGACCTGTCCAACCTGACGCTTGAAGGATTACTCGCCGCTGCAGAATCAGCCTTTTCAAAAGACAAGAAAAAAGAAGCGCTGGGCACGATCATTACGGCTCCGCGCGTGACCATCCGCGAGAAGATCGACTACATCACCAAGACCATGAAGAATATTCAACGCATGACCTTCAGCGGCTTGATCACCGACAAAGCCACACGCATTGAAATTGTGGTCACGTTCCTGGCCATGCTGGAGTTGATCAAGCGCTATCATATCTCGGCCGTTCAAAATGAGTTATTTGGAGAAATTGAGTTCGAGAAAATGGGCGACTGGAAGGATGACGAAGAGATCGAGATCGAGTTTGAGTAAAAGCAGGTCACGCTTGAAGCGTGACCTTTTTATTTGCCGGGTTCCAGCCATTAACGTGACCAACGCACTGACCTGGAAATGTAAACCAGGAAAAGCGCAGCCAACGCGCCGAGATTATCAAAGACAAGTACGTCAGTGATGGATGCGTGACGCCCAGGCACAAATGACTGATGAAATTCATCCGCTGCTGAAAAAGCGACAGCCATCCCCCAGGCAAGCCAGACGCGCTTCACATCGTATCCCAGGAAGTAAAGATAAGACAGTGCAAGCAGGCCATAACCGACTGAGTGTCCCATTTTTTTAATCACATAATCCCAGTCTGCAAAACTGGGCAGGTCTTTTGAAGGCTGTGAAGAGAAAATAAAAATGATGACCATCATGAAAAACGCCGGAAGCCAGCGGGGTACAATTGTAATGATCTTATTCATGTTGAGGCTGCCTTGATTCTAAAAGATGAAGTTCTGTTGAAACAAAATGAGGAGTGGCTGCATTTTGAAAATCCACAGCGGGTGATCTGTGCTGAACATCCTGACCTGGTGCGCGGCGCACTGCGGGAAGTGGAGCGGCTGGTGGAGCAAAAGGGCTGGCACGCGGCTGGTTTTGTTAGTTATGAAGCTGCACCTGCATTCGACAGTGCCCTGCATGTGTTGAGCAACGGGGATTTTCCGCTTCTGTGGTTTGGTCTATATCTTGAGCCGCACAGATTAAAGACAGGGGAAATCTTTCCCAGTATACCCAAATCAACTGAACCCCAAAGAGACTTTCGATGTCCGGTATCACGCGAAAGTTATAACACCGCCATCGAAAAAGTAAAAGACCACATCGCGCAGGGCAGGACCTACCAGGTCAACTACACCATGCGCTTAAATTCGGATTTCAACGGCGGAGAATGGGATTTCTTTTTGAACCTGGCGCAAAGCCAAAACAAATATGCCGCCTACATTGACACAGGACGGTTTGTGATCTGTTCCGCGTCACCTGAATTGTTCTTCAAGCTGAATGGAGACAGAATCTACAGCCGTCCGATGAAAGGAACAGTCAAACGCGGCCGCACGACCCTTGAAGACAGGGAACAAGCCGAATGGCTGAGAGCATCGCTCAAAAATCGTGCCGAAAATGTGATGATCGTGGACATGATCCGCAACGACCTGGGACGAATTGCAAAAATTGGAAGTGTCCAGGTTCCCGACCTGTTCACGATCGAAAAGTACCCCACCCTCTTCCAGATGACTTCCACGGTGCAGGCAAGGACGGAAGCCTCGTTGGAGGATATCTTTTCGGCGCTCTTCCCCTGCGCATCGATCACAGGTGCACCGAAAGTCAGCACCATGAACATCATCGCGGAGTTGGAAACCACACCGCGCAAAATCTACACAGGGACCATCGGATATATCTCCCCCGCTCGAAAAGCACAGTTTAATGTGGCAATCCGCACCGCCATCCTCGACCGGCAAGCCCAAACCGCAGAATACGGTTTGGGCGGAGGCATTGTTTGGGATTCAACCAGTGCAGATGAATACAACGAAGCCCTGCTTAAAGCCCGTGTGCTGACCGAACACGTGCGTCCATTCGAACTGCTCGAAACCCTTTTGTGGACCCCGGAAGGAGGATATTATCTACACGAAAAGCATGCGGCAAGAATACAGGACTCAGCCGATTATTTTGGGTTCCCATTTTCACGGGATGATCTGGAAGACTATCTCCACGGCTTGGCAGAGCATTTTACCTCCCCACAAAGGGTGCGCGTGCTGCTGGATAAATTCGGCAATTTTAAAAGTGAAGCAAAGAATTTTGAATCACGGAAGAAAACTTTCAAGGTTCGAATTGCAGAAAAACCGATCAACACGAAGGATGTTTTTCTCTTCCACAAAACCACACAGCGTGAAATGTATCCACCCATTCCCCCGGGTTTCGATGACCTGTTACTCTGGAATGAAAACGACCAGATGACCGAATTCACCATCGGCAACCTGGTCGTTGAGATCGATGGTGAATTCTGCACGCCACCCGTAGCCTGTGGATTGCTGGCTGGCACATTCAGGGCCACCCTGCTTGAAACAGGGGAAATCAGAGAGCGGGTAATCCATAAAGGTGAATTGGTGAAATGCTCAAAAATATTGCTGATCAACTCCATTCGCAAACGAGTGGATATTGTTTTTTGATCGAAATCAAGATTACCCGTGGAACATTGTGAAAAAAATTATATATCCTCTAATCTGATCGATATATTTGATGTTCCATCCCCCAGGTCAACACCCTGTACGACGATGGCTTTTCCGCTCTCGTGTCCATCGAAAACCATACTGAAGGTGGTTTCAGAGGTCACTGTTAATATGGGGCGTTCAATGTAACCCAGGCTGGAGAAGGCTTCCACGTAGAATTTCATCGCGGCATCCAAACTCATCCTGACCTGGAAGTTGATCGATCCTCCAATCTCCTGAATATTCGTTGCACCGTCGGGCAGCGGGAATTCACTTTCAAATCCAGAGGTATTCCCCCCTGCAGGTTGGGTCTCCTCACTGACAGAGCCGCCAGGAGGGTTAACCTCGGGCATACCGCTGTCGCCTCCTGCAGACAAGGTTTGGCAGGCAAGCGAGGCAAGGACCAGGGCAAGAATTGCAAGCAAAGTGGTTAATTTTTTCATCCCGCATTCTCCTTCTTTGAAGTTTATCCCAATGTGATCGTGACATAGAGCGAGCCGTCGCCTGCATCAGCGCCTACGACGTAAATGACTTTGCCGCTTTCATGACCCGTGAAAGCGAGTGTGAATGTTTTACCAAACGTGATCGCCATCGAGGAATCCTCCTCATACCCCAGATCGGAAAATTCATCACGGTAAAATTTTAAAACGTCATCAGAGCTCATGTTGGTTTGGAAAGTCACCATCTCAGACGCAGTGATCACGTTGAATGAATCGTTTGTCACCGGAAATTTAGATTCGCCCCCAACTGTATTGCCTCCATTATCATCTGTGGCAGCTGGCGGAAGTGTGGGAACCTCGATCTCATTACCACCGTCTATTTGGGGTACCTCAGGCACATTTTGAACATCCGGTAATTGGAAATTATTCTCACCGCTGCCCATCACAGTCTGGCAGGCAAGCGAGGCAAGGACAAGGGCAAGGATCGCAAGATAAACACTGTACTTTTTCATCTAAAATTCTCCTTTGGAATAAGATATAAAATTTTACACCAACTCTGGAGACGGGCGGCTTGCCGTTAAAATGTCCATCAGCAGGCTTATATTCTCCAAAATCGTAATATCGCAATTATATTTATTTCGCATCCAATGTTAATCCCCCATACAGTATAATTTTCCTCCATGAATCATCTTTCGGACTCCACTTCCCCCTATTTATTACAACACGCCCACAATCCGGTAAACTGGTACCCTTGGGGAAATATTGCGCTGGAAAAAGCCAGGGCTGAAGATAAACCCATCTTTCTCAGTATCGGGTACGCGGCCTGCCACTGGTGCCATGTCATGGCACACGAGTCTTTTGAAGACCCGGAGATCGCAGCGTACATGAACGAGCATTTCATAAATATCAAAGTGGACCGCGAGGAACGACCGGATATTGACGGAATTTACATGCAGACCGTGGTTGCCATGACAGGATCCGGCGGTTGGCCAATGTCTGTTTTTCTCTCGCCCGGGCTCAAGCCGTTTTATGCGGGTACATACTTTCCGCCTGTGCGGCGCTACAATATGCCCGCTTTTAAGGATGTGCTTACAGGTCTGGCAGATGCCTGGAAAAATGATAGAAGCCAAATCGAAGAAGTTTGCGAAAAAATCATCGCTCACCTGCAGCAACAAAATCAAACCGAACAAGGCGATCTGCTAATGAATGAGCATTTCGACCTTATCGCAAAATCCCTGACAGATGCCTATGACTGGGGGTACGGCGGATGGGGTTCTGCGCCGAAATTTCCTCAGGCAATGGCTTTGGAATTTTTTCTGCAACACGCAACGCTCAACCACCAACCCGAACATCACAAACTCATCACTCATTGCCTGCAAGCCATGTCGCGCGGCGGAATGTATGATGTCGTTGGCGGGGGGTTCTCACGCTACAGCACCGACAATTTCTGGCGGGTACCTCATTTCGAGAAAATGCTCTACGACAACGCGCTGCTTGTCCGGGCATATTTACATGCCTGGCAGGTGACGAAGGAACCCGCCTTCAAACGCATCGTCGAGGAAACACTCGCTTTTGTTCAACGCGAGATGACCCATGAACAAGGCGGGTTTTATTCCGCACTTGACGCAGACTCGGAAGGCGAAGAAGGCAAGTTCTATCTTTGGACATTGGACGAAATTCGTGCAACGCTGAAAAATAATTCAGACTTCTTTGAAGCAGCGTATGGGATCACTCAAGGCGGCAATTGGGAAGGGAAGACTGTTCTGCAGCGCACATTGGATGACTCATCCCTCGCCGCTCGATTCCGACTCAATCCTGAAACCGTTCCTGCCAAACTGGCTGAATCTCACTCCAGGCTTTTGGCTGTCCGTGCTGTAAGGGTGCGTCCCAGCACAGACGATAAGATCATCACAGTATGGAATGGTCTGATGCTGGCGGCGTTTGCCGAAGCGGCACGGGTGTTCCCTTTGGATCCAGGAGGCTTGCTTACAAAGGATGAACAACAGGCTTTTCGGCTCAACAGTATGTATTACAACACAGCCGCCCGTAATGCAGAGTTTTTGCTGTCTGCCATGCAGCCCAATGGGAATTTACGCCGTGCCTGGCGTGATGGGAAGACCACGAATGCCGTATTCCTTGAAGATTATGCCGCGCTGATCCTGGGACTGCTGGAGCTGTATCAGACCGATTTTAATAATAAATGGTTCAAGTCTGCAGTGGAATTGGCGGACAAGATGATCGATAAGTTCAGCGATCCGGACGGCGGTTTTTTCGATACACCGCACGACGGCGAGAAATTGTTAATTCGCCCCAAGGATATTACAGACAACGCCACCCCGTCCGGGAATGCCCTGGCGTGCGAGGCCCTGCAAAAATTGGCGGCATATACCAACAATGGAAAATATCGTGATCTTGCAGAACAGACACTGGCAATAGCGAGCGGCCTGATGTTGCGACATCCACTGGGATATGCACGCTGGCTATCAGCGGCGGAAAACGCCCAGGGGAACACAAGCCAAATTGCGATATTAGGAAAAGCAAACGAAGAAAACCTTGAGGGTCTGCTTGATATCATTCGAGCTGAATATAGACCGGGTGCAGTCACAGCTGCGTCGATCTTTCCTCCAGAAGAAGATGCCCCTGCCCTGCTGCATGAGCGCGGTCTGGTGGACGGAAAAACCACAGCATACGTCTGCGAAAGTTTTGTGTGCAAACAGCCGACGAATGACCCCGAAACTCTTGCTCAACAATTGATGGCTGCAGACAGTAGATAATGGAAATATAAGATAAGCCAGATTGGTGCGGCATGGAATTTTCCCATACTGCCACGAAATAAAAATAAAGATATTATCCCTAAAATGGTACCTCCTCCATGCGGTAAGAAATGTCAACCATTAAACCGGTTGACGTTTCTTACCAGACATCAGAGTTGGATAAATTCCACCAGGCACAAAAAGCGGGAAATAATAATGAGACAGGTAAATCATGCGGGGATTTGATAATAAAGAAATTGCCCCAGATTCCAACCATGTGATTGAGTAAAATATACAGAATGGATCTTCAAATCATAAGCTCCATGAATCGTACGATCTGGGTAAAGTCTGCACAATTTCAAAATGAGGTTAATAAAACATGACCGTCTACAAATTTCCGCATAATTTTCTCTGGGGTGCCGCAACAGCCTCATACCAAATCGAAGGGGCATGGAATGAAGACGGCAAAGGCGAATCCATCTGGGATCGATTCAGCCACACACCCGGCAAAGTGACGGAGGGCAACACAGGCGATATTGCCTGCGACCATTATCATCGTTATCCCGAAGATATCGCACTCATGCGGCAGTTGGGGCTCAAAGCCTACCGCTTCTCAATTGCATGGGCAAGAGTTCTCCCTGGCGGACGCGGACCCATTAACCCGCATGGTCTCGATTTCTATGACCGTCTGGTGGATGCTCTGTGCGCCGCAAATATCGAACCTTTCCTCACACTCTACCATTGGGATCTACCACAAGTATTACAAGACGAGGGTGGATGGGAGAATCGCAACACCTGCCATGCCTTTGCCGATTATTCCGCATTGATGGTGAAAAGACTCGGCGACCGCGTCAAATATTGGACGACCTTCAATGAGCCGAGTGTTGCCGCATTTATCGGCAACCTTACGGGCGAACATGCACCAGGCTACCGGGATCCAAAGATCGCGTACCAGGTTGCTCACAACCTGATGGTTGCACATGGACTGGCTGTGCAAGCCATTCGCGGGGCAAACTCAAACCTGGAAACCGGAATAGTCCTAAATCTTTGGATGGCTGACCCCGCCACGAGTTCACCCGAAGATGTTGCCGCCGCCGAAGCCGCATGGGAGCGGGACGAAACCCTGTTCCTTGACCCACTTTTCAAAGGACATTATCCAACTGGAGCTTATCAGCTGGCTGGCGGGAATATGCCGAAGATCTTAGATGGTGACATGGCGCTCATTGCCCAGGAACTCGATTTTGTGGGCATCAACTATTACTCGCGCAATGTAATAGGCGTCAAAGGCAAGGTGAATACCATACCCGGCTCGGAATATACCGAAATGGGGTGGGAAGTCTGTGCGCCCGCACTACGCCGGATGCTGGTCAAGATCAACAACAATTATTCCCTGCCCCCCATATACATCACCGAAAACGGATCATCATTCAAAGATGAAGTCAGCGCCGACGGTAGGATCCATGACCCGCGCCGCCTCGATTATCTGAAAAACCACTTCATCCAAACCCACCTGGCCATGCAAGATGGCGTGGATGTGCGCGGATACATGGTCTGGTCTCTGCTGGATAATTTTGAATGGGGACATGGTTTCTCAAAACGCTTCGGACTGACCCATGTGGATTACAAAACACAAAAACGGACGGTCAAGGATTCTGGAGAATGGTATGCCGAGTTGATCCGCACAAACAAAATTGGCGGGTAATTCAAACACCAATAGTTTGTAAAAACATAACTCCTTTCATATAATTTAATATAATGATCGCAGACCCATATTGCCGGATCAATCTCTCAATAAGAACCAATATTTGGCTTCAATGGACAGATCCGGCAGGAAGAAATCCCAATTTCCACAATCCCGGATTTAATCTTTGAAAAATGAAAATCATTACCCTTACAGAAGAAAAAGATCATCTCATT
>JAIFNG010000188.1:45954-46815 GCA_020047815.1 Anaerolinea sp. | reverse complement strand
CCGTTGTGCAATATTTTCTGGATGGTTACACACGGGGTGATACTCCCAACCCCTGCCTGATGTGCAACCGAAAGATCCGCTGGAGGTTTCTGCTTGACCATGCGCTGGCCTTTGGTGCGGATTTTATGGCGACGGGGCATTATGTCAGACGACAGACGACTGACGACGGCCGTCATGAACTTTTGCGTGCAGTGGATCACTCGAAGGATCAATCATATGTTTTGCATGTCCTGAAACAGGACCAACTTGCTCATGCGCTTTTTCCTGTGGGCGAATATCCCAAACCCGAAATTAGGCGCATTGCCGCCGAGTTTGCCCACCGCGTCCCGGGCAGATTCACAGGATCTATGTTTTCTTGCCGGCGAAGACTACCGTAATTTCCTCCAGCGTCATATCCCTGAAATTTTGGAACCCGGTGAAATTATCACCACTGCTGGAAAGGTCGTTGGCCAACACAACGGGCTGGCAAACTACACCATCGGTCAACGCAAGGGACTTGGTGTTGCATCCCCAGTCCCGCTTTTTGTCCTCACGAAACAGCCGGCAGATAATTTGCTTGTTGTCGGCACATTGGACGAACTCGGTTTCACCGAATTGACTGCGCACGATGTCAATTGGATCTCAGGCGAGGCACCGCGTGACCCATTCCGCGCGTTGGTAAAGATCCGCTATTCCGCGAAAGAGGTTGAGGCGTGGGTCAGCCCGATCGAAGGGAATCCATCCAACCTTGAGACGGGTCAAAAGGCAGCCGTTAAGTTTGATCTTCCTGTGCGTGATGTAACCGCGGGTCAGGCGGCAGTATTCTATCAAGACGAGTTGATGCTCGGCGGTGGAATCATCCAGTAAGAATTGCGTGTAGTT
>JAIFNG010000188.1:0-45933 GCA_020047815.1 Anaerolinea sp. | reverse complement strand
TCATCCTTCCTTGTTCACCCTTTCTTCCCATGACCATACCTATCCTGATTATTGCCCTGTTGATCTCATGGTTCATCGGTGCGCTATTTCACACTCTGCGCGGCGGAAGCGGCTGGCGTTTGTTGTTGTATTTGGGATTGAGCACATTGGGTTTTGTTATAGGGCAGGGGATCAGCATTTGGCTCGGCTGGCACCTGCTGATCTTGGGCGCACTGGATGTTGGTGTGGGTGCGATTGGGTGCCTGGTATTCCTGGCGCTGGGTGATTGGCTAATCCGAATTGATACGAAAAAAGAAAGCAGTGTATAATCTCCGCCCATTGGCTGAAAAATGTCCACACTTTGAAAATAATAATAATGAAAGCGAGTAAATTAAAATGGAAGTTGTAACGTTTCTGATCGACCTGTTCCTGCATTTGGATGAATATCTGGATACCATCATTTCCCAGTATGGCGCATGGACGTATGGTATTTTGTTTGTGGTAATTTTTGTCGAGACGGGCCTGGTGATCATGCCCTTCCTGCCAGGCGATTCCCTGTTGTTTGCGGCTGGTACATTTGCAGCGCTTGGTTCCTTGAACGTCTGGTTTCTGGCAGGCTTGTTGATGGTTGCCGCAATTCTTGGCGATACGGTCAATTATTCCATCGGTCATTATTTGGGAGACCGCGCCTATAATATCAAATGGATCAAAAAGGAATATTTGGAGAAGACGCACGCCTTCTTTGAAAAGCATGGCGGCAAAGCCATCTTCCTTGCGCGTTTTGTGCCGATCGTTCGCACCTTTGCCCCATTTGTAGCAGGCATTGGCAAGATGACCTATGGTTATTTCATCACTTATAACTTTATTGGCGGCATCACGTGGGTGGCGCTCTTTACCTTCGCAGGGTATTTCTTTGGCAATATCCCATTCGTGCGCCATAATTTTGAATATGTGATCATCGTCATCATCCTGATCTCGGTCTTGCCGATGGTCTTCGAGTGGTGGAAGGCTCGCAACGAAGCGAAAGTGGAAAAGACGCCTGCGTGATCTGGGTCACTGTTCTTTTTTCTCTTTTCCTGGTTACCCTGATCGTTTTTGCCAATATGGGTAAGCTGGATTTCCTTGTGTGGGTGATGAACAGGATCCCGCTTGGGGACAAGGCAGCTCATTTCTTTTTGATCGGTTTCCTGAGTTTTCTGGTTAACAGGACTGCAATGCAGTTATTGCCCGGGCAAAATTGGAAGCGAATTTCCATCATCTTCACCCTGTTCCTGCTGGCGATCTTTACCCTGGAGGAAATCTCCCAGGCGCCCATCGCAAACCGGGATGCTTCCCTGGCAGACTTGTTGACAAATTATATCGGGATCATCACTTTTGCCTTGTTCGCGTACCAAATACGGAAGAGATCTGTGGCTGCTCTTGCTGAGGAATCAAAAGAATAATTTTGTGGGTCGGGCCAGCAGCCCGGCCCATTTTTTATGAAATACATCAGCGTGTTTTTTCTTATTTTTGTGATCGCCGTCATTGTTCTTGCGGATAACGGGAATCTGCCGTATTCGATACGCGCGCTCTATGATTTTCCGAATGGGGATAAGATTGGACACTTTATCCTTTTTGGGCTCTTTGATTTTGTTCTTACCTGCGCAATTCTCTCCTCGCGTCCGTTCAAATATCCGGTTCGGGTGACACTTTCAATTGGGTTGATCCTTGCCCTGTTCCTTCCCAAATTTTTTTCCACCCGCACCTTCGACCTGCTGGATCTGCTGGCAGGTTATGCAGGGATATTCACTTTTCCTGTCTGGTGATTTTTTGGAATAAACCCCGCGTGTAGTTGGGTCTCCTGAGCTGGATCGGGTCGCTGGTTGCTTGAAACCATCTTCATATTTTGCTATAGTATGAATGGACATGTTCACTTACTTAGGTGGAATGTCCTGCAGGCAGTGCCTGTAGATATGTACCTGTATTGCAGGTTTGGCTGTGGGGGTACCTGCGGGATGGCGTATAAGTGTTCACATGCCCTTTAGCGTGTTTTTTTCGCACAAAAAAAGGAGATGTGTCATGTATAAGAAAATTCTTGTTCCCCTTGATGGTTCACCTCTTGCAGAGGCGGTACTTCCTCATGCACAAGCCCTGGCAAGATCAGAAGGCGCGGAAATCGTTCTCTTGCGGGTGGCGGTCACACCTGCCCGATACCTCTTTGCTCATAACCCCGCTGGCGGCGACAACATTATCCATATGATAGAGAAAGAGGCGAAAGACTACATGAAGGCAGAGGTTTCCAAACTTCAGGATGAAGGCGTTAGAGTGACCGGCATGACGCGTGAGGGTGTGGTTTCAGAAGAGATATTGGAAGCCGCTGACGAAACCCATGCCGATGTGATCGCCATGTCCACCCATGGTTACTTAGGAGTTAAGCGCTGGCTGCTGGGCAGTGTCGCGGACAGGGTTGTGCATCATTCGCATATCCCGGTCATATTGATCCACCCCAATTAACCCGGGGTTTGAACATAAACATTGTTGAATATGGAATAAATTTCCGAAGACCAACCTTCGGAAATTTATTTTCCAGCAGCGCATATTAAAACAAGGAGATGTCCCATGACCGTAAAAATTTCCGTGTACATTGCAGTCAGCCTGGATGGTTTCATCGCCCGTAAAAATGGCGACCTGAACTGGCTCCCTGCTGGCGAAGAGGGCGGGGAGGATTTTGGTTATCCGGCGTTCATGTCTACGATCGACCATATTGTCATGGGACGAAATACATTTGAAAAAGTCCTCACCTTCGGTGCGTGGCCTTATTATAAAAAAGTGAGCGTGCTTACCAGCAGGGAATTGACCCTTCCAGCCGGACTTGCAGACAAAGTGGAGGTGCTGCATTTATCTCCCAGAGAGTTGGTCAAGGAAATGGAGCGGCGCGGTGTGAATCACATTTACCTCGACGGCGGCGTGACCATCCAGCGCTTCCTAAGTGAATCACTCGTGGACGAAATGACCATTACCACCATTCCTGTTCTGCTCGGAGATGGTCTGCCGCTGTTTGGTAAATTGGAAAGGGATGTCAAAATGCTGTTGTTAAAATCACAGTCATTCAAGAATGGCTTTGTACAAAACAAATATAAGATTCGAGAAAATAGATCGGGTACGCATCGTGCTTTTCTTTAAGGTTTGTAGCTTATTAACCACCCATCATATGTTCGTGAGTCGCAATATCAGGCCTTCCCCGCCTGATATTGCGACTCACATAGCCTGTTTCCTGCAAAATCTTATGTAAAGTCCGTCTCATTCCCTGAATGGTTAGGTCGATGCGCGGCAATATCCACATACTAAAAAAGGTGATGGCACTTCAAAAGCTGCCATCACCTTTTTTATTTCCTTATTACCGCCCCGCGCCTATGGCACCAATTTCAAATGCCCTTCGCCATCCTTTATCACTGAGCTCTGCTCCCACCACATGGGATAGTATTTTATGTCTGCCCACATGGCAGCCATATCGTCATAGTGCTTGTTGTATGCGTGACCTGATTGCCCTGTCGTATGAACCGTGATCGAATTGTTCAGGTTGCCCAGATCCACGATCATGCGCATGGACGGCAGCCAGTTGGTTTCGTAACCGTCTTTCACAGACCAGCCCGTGGCGTTAACAATGGCTTCACCACCCCCGGTGGGAATAGGTCCGCGGTTAAAGAGGTCTTCGATCAACGAGACACCGGACTCGCCGAGGGTCGAATTGCGGAAGGTTGAGGCGTGCATGTCACCCCAGATCCATTTGGACATGTCTTTGCCATACATCGTCTGCAATTCAGCAACGCCTTCTGCAAATGAGACCTTGATCATGTCGTTCATCGTTTCGGTCACATTGGTTGTGGATTTGTCATCCCAGAACGGGTCGTTGGGGTTTTCTGCCATTGTGCGCATGACATTGTTCCAGCGTGAACCGCCGTCCACCCAGTAACGCTCGGGAATTTCATCGTTAAATGTGTTCTGCAGGAAGTTGCGCCAGAAGGCATTGAATACAGCGGCTGAGGTGGAATCTGCCCGGTCCTGGAGATCCCAATTCTTTAGCGTGTCCAGCGCGGGTATCAGGTCGGATGCGTGATCCGCATCCAGCAGAAGGGGTAGGAAGACTTCGCCATTCGCATCGAATGCATCGCCGTGAATTTTTTGGATGTAGGCAATATCAATTTTTGCGGGTGCATTTTGGATCATGCTCACAATGCGGTTGGCGCGGAAACCGTAATCCCAATCCTGTGTGATGAGATATGGATAATCATTCGGCGCGACCTGATTGTTGGCAGTCACAATGTAGCCTTCGGCAGGGTTGAAGGCGTAGGGCTGTTCTTCAAACGGAATGAAACCTGTCCACGCATATTCATCTGTCCAGCCCGGGACGGGAACTGTGCCATCCCCTTTGGCGCGGATCGGAATGTCACCAGGCATTTGGTAGCCGATGTTCCCCTCCACATCTGCATAGAGCAGGTTTTGTGCGGGCACATGGAAACCGCGCGCGGCTTCGCGGAATTCTTCCCAGTTTTGCGCCTTGTCAAATCCCCAGATCGCTTCGAACGGAGTGGACGGGGTGAGTGCGGTCCACGCAAGGGCGATGACATATTGCTCGGGCAGGTCGACGCCTGCGCGGTCCTGGAAGGCTTCGAATTCGGTATCTTTTGGATCGCCGGTATCCTTTAGCGGATCATACGTGTCAGAGATGACCGGGCCGTGGCGGGTGCTGCGGACTGTAAGGCTGACCGATTCGCCGCCGACGACGGGAATTGATTCTGTCCGGGTGACAAAGTCCACCCATTCGCCGTTGACTTCATATTGATCGGGGTTTTCTGGATTTACTTTTTCGATGTACAGATCCATCACATCGGGACCTGTGTTGGTGAAGCCCCAGGCGATCTTCGCGTTGTGGCCGATGACCACACCCGGCACACCCGCAAAGGAAAAGCCCGCCACTTCGAACGGACACGCATCATTTAAGGGCAGGCAGTGCATTGCCACCTGATACCAAATGGAAGGCATTTGGATGCTTAGATGCGGATCATTCGCAAGCAAGGGCATGCCTGTTCCTGTCAACTCACCCGAGACAGCCCACGAGTTTGAACCGATACCGTCGTTCCACGCTCCAAGGGATGCATCAAGCAGCGATGTGTTGTATGCCAGATCGTCCAGTGGGAGGGTTGAGTAGTTGAAGGCAGACTGTTCAACCTTCAAGGTGGAGGCGGTTGTGATGCTGCCCTCGATCTTGTTTACGATCACAGGATGGTCTTCGGGATAAGCGGGGAAGAGCTGTGCCACTTGTTCGGGGGTAAATGTCTTGAGCAGGACAGCACGCTCGATCTCGTCGCCCATGTTGCCGCGCAAATCCCAGGCCATGGCTTTACCCCAGGTCAGCGAGTGGACGGGTTGCCATTCTTCGATAACGTAATCGGGGCTGAGCAAGCCCAGCACAGCATACTCAAGGCTGAGCGCTGTGTCGGTGTGATCTTTGAGATACGCATTCACGCCGTCGGTATAGGCATTCAGAATGGCTTTTGACTCAGGACTGATCTGTTCCAATTCAGCTTCGGCAGTTTGTCTCCAGCCAAGGGTGCGGAGGAAGGAATCGGTTTCCACTTGTCCTTTGCCGAACATTTTTGAGAGTTCGCCCGACCCGATGTGACGCCACGAGTCCATCTGCCAAAATCGATCCTGCGCGTGGACATAACCTTGTGTAAAAAACAGATCGTGGGTGGTGGATGCGTAAATGTGCGGTATGCCCATGTTGTCGCGATAGACATCCACTGTGCCGTCCAGCCCGGTAACCTGGATCTCACCGTCTATTTGCGGGAAGGATTGCCCGGCCACAGAGTTTGGCAGATGGCTCTTGAAATAGAACAATCCGCCCGCGCCCACGACCAGCGCGAGAATGACGATTAAGGTGATCCCTCTTGCAATAAATTTGCCTGCTTTTTTCATTTTTCCTCCGGGTGAAATATTCCATAACAAACATGACAGTCACTGGCGAGGGCGACTGTCATGTAATATGAGACACCGATATTATAAAATAGTTGCGGGTTGGTGAATATCCAGGGTCAGGATGGGCGGATTATCTTCGTGCTTCCATGCGCCGTATTGAATAATGAACTAACGATGAATGACATTCTCCTTCGAATTGGATACCGAGATTGGTCCGTCCGTTTGCCAGACATTAGCATAAAATGTGTCAACAAGGTAACTTCCACGCTGAACAGAAAAAGAGATGTCGCCTTTGGCATCTGTCACACCTTCCGCGACATATACACCGGCGGTGTCATGGATCACCACCTGTATTCCTCCAGGGTTATTCTTCCCGCCGCTATTATTGAGAACCACTTTAATTCTCATCGTTAATAATTCGATGGTCGGAGCAGGTACGACGGTCAGTATCGGCACAATAGGCTGGCGGGTGGGCTCGGGCTCAGACAAGGTGGATGTGGCCGTGGGTACCAATGAAGGCGTCACGGATACTGCCAAAGTTGGGGTCATGGTACCTGCAGCAATTGGCGTTTCGATCTGTGCGGCCTGACATTCATTATTCCCCATTTTTGCACAGGCTTTTATAAAACCACCCTGGACGGAGCCTCCAAAGAGGGTCAGTCCAATCACTGTTGATAAACCAATGACAGAGATCAAGATTACGTATTCCACCAGACCCTGACCTTGACTTTGACCAGCAGTCAGGCATCGGGGAAGGGAAAAATGGGAAGGTGGTTTTCTCATATTATTTATCCTTGGTAATTATTGACATTGCGCTTCCAGACCAGTTTGAGGCGTCTCATCCGGGGCGGCAAGGGAATCGTTGTTGACCATCCATTCCCCTTGCATTGACTGAATGGCATTCTCAAAATATATTTTTGCTGTCTCGCAATCACCAGAATAGAAAGCTGCCCAGCCGAATGCGTTTAATGCCTGGTCATTATTTGAATTCAGGTTTAACCAAAGGTTGAATGTGTCGCGGGCCGTGGTTGTATCACCTTGACGCAGCGAGATCCAACCCGATAAAGCAAGGTAGTCTGATTGGAGAATGGGAGGCACATCTGCCTGCAAGGTGGACAGCTGTGTCTTTGCCGCCGTATAATCCCCAAGCAGGTAAAAAGCTTTTGCCAGTGACAGGGATACATCCATCCGCGTTGGGGAGGCAACTAAAGCCTTCTGCAGGTCATCACGTGCAAATTCATAATTTCCCGTCTGCATCCACGCCAGTCCACGTGCAAAGGCTATGGGGGTTGGGTCAAAGCCCAATTTCTCGGCTTGATCAAAGTTTTCAATTGCAAGACTGGCTTGACCGCGTTGTGCGAGAATACGAGCCAGATAATAAATGGTGGTTCCATTTTGCGGATTGTAAATCCAGGCTCTGTTAAGGTGCTCGTAGGCAAGATCATATTTTCCCAGGCGATATTCGGCAAGGCCCAGGTATTCGTAAGCCCCAACATGGCCTGGGGTGATTTCGATCACGCGATTCAGGTAAGAGCTTGAACCTTCATAATCACGGAGTTGATAGGCGGATATTCCTGCGCCATAAAGGCTCATCAGCCTGTCCGGGTCTAGTGCTAGAGCGCTTTCGAAATGCTGGAGGGCATCGGTGTCAAGCGCAAGTTGATATTCCGCCCAACCAAGTCTTTCCAGGGCTTCGGGGTTTTGCGGACCCAGTTGCACAGCCTGCCGGTAATATTCAATGGCAGTTTTATCACCTTCCGCCATTAATCGATCACCCGTTGTAATGTAATAATCACTTGAAAGTCGTTGTATGACAAAGAAACCGTAGATACCCAATACGGCAGCCACCATGACCACAGCAAGGATAATTGTCTGCGGCCGTAACAACCTGCGCCAGGGTTGACGCGGGAGTTTTGGAGATAATTCCATTTGGAATGGTCTATCCAATGGCAGGCTGCAATGGGGACATATTAACGAAGGTGATTTAATTATTTTCTGGCAATGCGGACATTTTTGGGGCGGAGGGTCTTTTCTGTCATTGCCAGCAGGGGTCTCTCCAAAATCGCCAGGCAGGAAATTTTCCATAAGCTTGATCCTTGTTGCACAGGTCAATTAAAAATTTTGTATGGCATCCCCGTTGAATTTACTTATTATACAGGCTGGAGGTCTTGTGTGATAACAAAATTATTTAAGCAATGAAACAGTAATTAACGGAAGACAGGCGATTCCGTATCAGGAATCGCCTGTCACTATTGATCAGATGAAGTTGAACGGGAAGTCAGGCGGGGAGTCCATGCCATGGATGGGTATGATGGCAGTCCATGCCATTGGGAGTTCCTCTTTTTCACCCGCCGTATGGCACCCAGATATTTTTCACCTGGGTGCTGTGCCGCAATATTTCATCCATTTCAGGCAGGTCGCCTGTGACGCGCATCACCCAGGTCTGCTTCATGTTTCCAATGGATGCAATTTGCACAGCCTTTTGTCCTTCGGGTGAGCCGGCATACCAGACCACATCCACATCATCATGCTCTGAGAGGGTTTTTGCCAGTTCATCACGCGCTCCGGTCACAATGTTGAATGTGCCAGCGGGGACATCGGATGTTTCCAGTACCTGATAAAAATCTGTTGCCGTCAGCGGCGCGTTTTGAGAGGGAACAACGACCAAAACATTACCCATTGCCAGGGCTGAGGCGGCTAATTTGCACAATGCCAGCAATGAGTGATCGTCTGGCAGAAGAATGCCCATCACGCCGATGGCTTCGGGGACGGCAATTGTTACATTGCGGATCGGTGTATTATGGACGACCCCATCATATTTATCTGCCCAGGCGGCGGCGGTGAACAAGGCTTCGATGCCCGCTTGTACTTCCTCATTGGCAGAATCCAGATCCACCCCTGTCTGTTGGCTGATGCGTTTTGCGAAGTCATCACTGCGGGCGTTAAGATTCTCACCGAGATAATAGAGGATCTGTGCGCGGCTGTGGCCGGTGGTGCGGGCCCATTTGTCTGCCGCGCTGCGTGCCGCTTCCACTGCGTTGCGAATGTCCTTGCGGCTGCCATGTCCCACTTCGCCGATCAGGTTCCCGCCGGGGTCGGTCACATTCAATGAGTAGCCGCTGTCGGGACGGGCTTGTTTGCCGTTGATGAAGAGTTTGGCGGTTCTATCAATGGCAGGCTGTGCATTGAGCGCCGGACGTTGAACGTTCCTTGACTTCTCACTTTTCGCTTTTTTCTTTTCAATTTTCAGACTTTCGTCCTTTGTCTTCTTAACGTATTCCCACAGACCTTCCTTCCCGCCCTCGCGGCCAAATCCCGATTCACGATATCCGCCAAATCCTGAGGCGGCATCGAACAGGTTGGTCGAATTGATCCAGACCGAGCCGGCTTTGACTTGCGTGGCAATATCCAGGGCTAAATTAATATCCTCACTCCAGATGGATGCGGCAAGGCCGTAGCGCGTGTTGTTGGCTAATTTGACCGCCTCTGCGGGAGTGCGGAAGGTCATTGCAGCGAGCACAGGACCGAAGATCTCTTCCTGTGCGATGGTGGAAGCAGGTGCAACGTTCATGCATAAAGTCGGCGGGTAGTAATAGCCTTCGGCGGGGCAGGGCGTGGATGGCTGCCAGACATCTGCGCCTTCGTCCCTGCCTTTTTGCACATATGAATCAATGGTTTCTTTTTGTGCAGGTGAGACGATCGCGCCAATGTCTGTGGTTTTATCAAGGGGGTCACCGACACGCAATTTTTCCATGCGTGCCTTCAACTTGGTGTACATCTTTTCAGCAACGCCTTCCTGTACCAGCAGGCGCGACCCTGCACAGCAGACCTGACCCTGGTTGAACCAGATCGCGTCCACCACGCCTTCCACCGCTGAATCCAGATCTGCGTCGTCGAAGACTATGAACGGGGATTTACCGCCCAGTTCAAGGGAGATCTTTTTGGCCGTGCCAGCCGTTGCCTTGCGCAGTGTCCGCCCAACATCTGTTGAACCGGTGAATGCGATCTTATCCACATCTGCATTGACCAGTGCCATGCCCATTTTTCTGCCTTCGCCTGTCAGCACGTTGAACACGCCAGGCGGCAGGATCTTTTCACAAATTTCTGCAAATAGCAGCGCGGTTAGTGAAGTGAAGCCTGCCGGCTTTAAAACCACCGTGTTGCCCATTGCCAGCGCGGGCGCGACCTTCCACGATAACATCAGCATCGGGAAATTCCATGGGATGATCTGCCCGACCACGCCAACCGGTTCGTATCCGCGCAGTTCGGTGGACATGATCTGCGCCCAGCCCGCGTGATAATAAAAGTGGCGCGCAACGAGAGGAATGTCAATGTCACGCGTCTCGCGGATCGGCTTGCCATTGTCCATGCTTTCGAGGACAGCGAACAGGCGCGCATGTTTTTGGATCTGACGCGCAATGGCATATAAATACCGGGCCCGTGCATGACCAGAAAGCTGACTCCAGCTTCGAAAAGCCTTTCGAGCCGCTTTGACCGCATCCTGCACGTCGTCTTCACCGGCTTTGGCAATGTCTGCCAGTTTTTTCTTTGTGGCAGGGTTGATGGATGGATACCATTCCCCAGTGGACGGGTCGCGCCATTCGTTATTGATGAACAGTTGGAACCTGCCGTTGTGCGCAGCGATCCAATCCAACGCGGGCTTGGAGGTTTCGGGTGCAGGTCCGTAGGGGAGGGTTTCGAGAAGTGTGGGGATTGTCATTGGATATTCCTTATTAAGAACGAAGGCAATTGGCAGAATACATGCCAAAGAATTAATCAAATTTTTTTTCTAAAAGTTCACGTCGATACTCTTTAAAGAGGTCATTTGACTTTAATAAGAATGTCTCAAAATCAGGAGCGACGTAATAATAAGCTTCCGGATTGTGCTGGTAAACAATAATTTGGCCAACTTTACCTGCTGGTGCTGGATCCGAATCCCAGTATAGGATTGTTGCTCCGCCATTGAAATCTCCAAATGGGAACCAGAGTTTATTTGCCCATAGATCTGGTTTAATCCTTATATTGCGGGGAGGGTCCTGGTTGTAACCGTTCCATGTATTTTGCAGTTTAAGATAATAGGCATCAATGTTCGGTTGGACGGCGCCCCATTTAAATAAGGCAGTCTCGAGGGAGTTGAATTTGCATGCTGTAGGTTCATCAGAAAACACAGCCAATATTTCCTCGTCCGATCCATTTATCTGTTTATAAAAATCCACAATGCCGCCAGACAAATTAATCCCTGTTTTTTTATATACACGTATAAAATCGGCGTCTGTTGCACCACTAAATCCCGGGAACGGTCGATTGGCAGAATGGAATAATTTCTGAAGCCGTTCGAACTCTTGTGTGAGTAAATCGTTCATACAGGGTCCTTTTCTGATCATCTCAAAACAACTACAGTACTTGTTGAAGGTGTGTACGTCCAGGATTCATTCACAACAAGCCCAGGCATCGATCTCAACCTTAAGCGCTGGACTTGCCAGCGCCGCTGCGTAGATCAAGGTCATGGCGGGCTGATGTCCCCCCAATTTGGCTGCCGTCAGTGTGCGGCGTTCGTCGGTGTTCCATTCACCTGCCAGGTAAAAGATCAACTTGACCAGATCTGTCACCTGCATGTTTGCGGCTTGCAGGTTGCGGAAAATATTCTCAAAAGCAATGTCCAACTGCTCAATGGGGTCTTCGGGGATGTTGCCGTCAAGTTTCATGCCGACCTGCCCCGAAAGGAGGAGCATCCGCCCGTCACCCGTGATCTCCACCTGATGCGAGTATCCCCCAAGCGGCTTGTGGAGATTCTCAGGGTTACGGAATTGCTTCATATTTCAACTCTTTATCCTTTGGGACTATCATCGTGCCACCACTCCTCAGGTGTTGTGGGCGTGGTCTGATGGTTCTTCCACGCCGCCACCACCAATTGAAGTGTATCCATCATGCGATAACGTAAAGTCGCGATCGCCTCGGCATACCGTTTAAACCCAGATCGGTCGGGGGTCTGGTTGTTATTTAGCTCCCCATGAATGATCTTCAGCAACGCCAGCGACAGGGTGACAGTTAACTCGTTGGCGTCCATCAGCATTTGGAAGAGACTTAATTTGTCTTCCGTGGTGGGGGTGCGGAACAAGTCCTTGTGTTTTGAGGTGATGATAGGCATTTGGTTCTCTCAGATTTTTCTTTTGGATCCATCACGGTGCATTGGAAGTCCAGGCTGGGGTGGAACTAATAACTATTATAACCCCGTCAAGCGCATGAAAAAGCCCCGGAGCGGGGAAATCTCCAGGGCTTTTTTTCTTCAGCAATTACCGGTTCTCAATCACTTTTCACTATCATATCCTTCAGGCAGCCAACAACAAAGCACCAGCTCTCTCGCGGCTTTCACTTCATCCATTCTTCCGAACGGAGTGGTGTGCGGCGCGGTGTGGAGCAGTTCAGGTTGTGTCCTGGCCTCTTCCGCGATCTTGATCAGGGCATCCGCAAAGCGGTCGAGCGTATCCTTGTTCTCGGTCTCGGTTGGTTCGATCATCAACGCTTCATGGACGATGAGCGGGAAGTAATTCGTCGGCGGGTGGAATTTGTAATCCATCAAGCGCTTGGCGATATCGAGCGCGCGCACATCACTGCCGGCGAACTGACCTTCAGCAACGAATTCGTGCATACAGATCCGGTCGTAGGGGATGGTATATGTCCCGCGTAATTTTGCCTGCAGATAATTGGCGTTCAAGACCGCGTATTGAGCAATATCCTTCAATCCATCAGGTCCATGCATGGCGATATAGGTGTAGGCGCGGACGAGGCCGCCACCGAAATGACCGTGGAAGGCTTTCATGCGTCCGATGCTTTGCTCGGGTGTGATAAAGCCATATAGTGGAGCCATATCCCCGTCAGCTTCTTCAACGATGCCAACCAGCGGTGATGGGAGAAAGTCCAACAGCCTCTTACTGACGCCGACGGGACCAGAGCCGGGTCCGCCGCCGCCATGGGGGACGGAGAACGTCTTGTGCAGGTTGAAATGCATCACGTCAAAGCCCAGGTCGCCAGGGCGAACAATGCCGAGCAGTGCGTTCAGGTTCGCGCCGTCGCCGTACATCAAGCCGCCGCAATCCTTGACCAGCTTGACAACCTTTTCAATGTGTTCGTCGAACATGCCGAGGGTATTGGGATTGGTCAGCATCATGCCGACAACGGTATCATCACAGGCCGCTTCTAGGGCTTTCAGATCCACATTGCCGCGCTCATCCGACGGGATGGTGACAACACTCATACCCAACATGCCGGCCGAGGCGGGGTTCGTCCCATGTGCGGCATCGGGGATCAACATCCTGGTTCGTTTGCTGTCGCCGCGTGATTTGTGGTAAGCCGCCATCATTAACACACCGGTAAATTCTCCGTGTGCGCCAGCGGCAGGCTGCAGGGTCACGCCGGCAAATCCACTGATCTCTTTTAACCATTCCTGTAATTCAAACATCAGGACAAGGTTGCCTTGCACGGTTTCGATCGGCTGCAGCGGGTGAGTGTAGAGAAAGCCGGGCAGGCGGCAGGTATCTTCGTTGATCTTCGGGTTGTATTTCATGGTGCATGATCCCAAAGGATAGAAGCCGTCGTCCACGCTGTAGTTGAATTTGCTCAACCTCGTGTAGTGGCGCACGACATCCACCTCAGCGAGTTCGGGCAGGGGAAGTTCGGATCGCAGCAGATCCCTGGGAGGCAGATCAACTGTCGGCACGTCAGAGGCGGGCATGGTCACGCCGAGTCTGCCGGGAGAGGAAAGTTCAAAGATGGTGGGTTCAACGATCGTTGCAGTAAGTGAGGTCGAAGGGGTAGACATTATTCCATCTCCTTTAACACTTCCACCAGCGTGTCAATTTCCTGCTTGCTGTTCATTTCAGTCACGGCGACGAGAAGATGATTTGCAAGCGATGGATAATCCTGTCCGAGGTCGTATCCGCCGAGGATGCCGTGCTCGAGTAAATACTCATTGACTTCACTCGCGGGTCTGGGACAGCACAAGGCGAATTCATGGAAGAATGGGTCGGTGAAACACAGACCAAAGCCGTCGATCTTGCTCAGTTCACTGGCGGCATAATGTGCTTTTTGATAACAGAGATTTGCAACCTGCTGCAAGCCGGTCTTACCCAGCGTGGACATGTAAACAGCGGATGCGAGGGCAAGCAAGCCCTGGTTGGAGCAAATGTTGGATGTGGCGCGTTCGCGTTTGATATGTTGTTCGCGTGCGGTCAAGGTAAGCACGTAGGAGCGCTGCCCGCGGTTATCAACCGTCTCACCGATCAGACGTCCCGCCATTTTGTGGACGTAGGATTTTTTGGTGGTGAAGAACCCAAGGTAGGGTCCGCCAAACCAAAGCGGAATTCCAAGCGGCTGCGCTTCGCCCACAACGATATCCGCGCCCATTTCGGCGGGAGTCTTGAGCATGACCAGGGCAGTGGGATTTGCAACGATGCAAACAAGCGAGCCTTTTGCGTGCGCATCTTCGATGAGTTTTGTGTAATCGTAAATGCGTCCAAAGAAATCAGGATACTGGATGATGACCAGCATGGTATTGCTGTCCACCAGCGAGGTTAACGCTTCCGGACCTGCTTCGAGATCTGCTAATTCGCCATCTCCGGCTTTTTCCAGATCCAAGCCTTGAGTGTAGGTGCGGATGACTTCGCGGTACTGCGGATGCAGGCTGGGGGAAAGTACGATCTTCCTGCGTTTGCCGCGGAACTGGGCATATGCAAGGTTGACCGCTTCGGCGGCGGCGGTTGCGCCATCGTAGTGCGAGGCGTTCGAGACTTCCATGCCGGTCAGGTGGGTCATCAGGGACTGGTATTCAAAGATCGCCTGCAAGGTACCCTGTGAAATTTCAGGCTGATAAGGAGTGTAGGCAGTATAGAACTCGCCGCGCCTGAGCATGTGATCCACAACAGAAGGGATGTAATGGTGGTATGCGCCTGCGCCCAGGAAGGAAACCAGGTGGTCATGCACATTCTCGTTGGTTGTTGCCATTTCGCCGAGAAGTGCTGCGGCTTCCATTTCGGTTAATGCACGGGGTAGATCCAATTCAGGAAAGCGATGCTTTTTTGGAACGGCATCAAAAAGGTCATCCAGTGACTTGACGCCGACCTCTTTCAGCATTGCATCCCGCTCGTTGGGGCTGATGGGAATATAGGTCATGTTTTCTCCATGTCATCGCGAGGGCGTACTTCCCGAGGCCATCACCAGCTTGTCCTGTGATTGCCGGACGGGGTCGGGAAAACGCATTTCTCACAAAGACGTATTAATGCGTCCGTCCTTCGCAGAACTTTTCGTATTCAGCGGCATCCATTACGTCGCCAGCCGAACCGCCTTCGATCTTGATCATCCAGCCTTCGCCATATGGGTCAGAGTTGAGGGTTTCGGGTTTGTCTGAAACTCCCTTATTTACGGCGCTGACCTTGCCCGAAGCGGGGGCATAAATTTCAGATGAGGCCTTGACCGATTCGATCGAAGCGATAATTTTTCCCGCTGCGACTTCCTCGCCTTCTTCAACAAGGATCTCAACGAAGACGATGTCAGATAGTTGGTTCTGGGCATAATCACTGATGCCGACTGCACCGCTGGCGGCATCGAACCATTCATCGGATTTGGCAAATTTGAGATTGGAAGGTACGTTCATGGGATTGTTTCTCCTTTGGGTTTTGGAGTTCAGCGCTTTGCCGCTGAACTCCAACTGATATGAATTGGCGAATCAAAAAGGACGTGCAATTATAGAATTGCGCGTCCTCTGTAATTGAACCTGAGAGATTAGTTTGCCAGCCGGGTGGCTGCAGGGTTACATAGCGGGGTAGTCTTTGACTATCGAACTAATAAACCATCTGACTGACCAAACTTTACACCGTCGGTGTCTCGTTATGGATGGAGACTTTCCAGAAGTTTTATACGGAAGCGGGGTCCTTTTGCCTGAGAGTTTCATCTGGGTTCGCCTGTTTCCAGATTTGCACCTTCGGCGCTCGTGTATGAACCACGAGTCTCTTCCCTGCGTACCGCTAAGTTATATGCTGATTCTAAGGTTGAGAGGGGTGAGAGTCAAGGGACAAACACGAGCAAATATCAGACTTCGGAAATTTTTAAGATTTCCGAAGTCTTTGATAATTTAATCTCCGGCAAGTTTGCGGATGCGTTTTGGTTTGGCAGGTTCTTCTTCAGGCTCTGATGGCATGGGTTCCTCAGGAGTGGGCAGCGGTTCAGGCTCTTCCATGGGGGCAGGTACAGGCTCAGGTGTTACAGGGGCTGCACGTGTTGGCGTGACGGCGGCTGTCCCATTGAGTCGGGCAAAGTAGTCCCGCACGCTGACGTCATTGTAAAAGATGAGTGCGAGAATGCCGACCACCATCGAAAAGAGGTTGCCGATCAGAAAAGTGAAGATCTCCAAAATAGCAAGGGTCTGTGAAGGTTGAACGGGTTCAGGCTGTGCACTGAGAAGTTTTGCCGCATAGATGATCTCGAAAATACCGAGGATCGTGGGCAAAATGGTGATGGGCAGGCAGACGATGCCGACGAGGGTCCCCAGGGCAGTGGCTGAGGCGATAAATCCCCAAAAGAGATTGATGATGCCGCTGACAAGGGTCATCATGGCAATGGTAGTGAATAAGCCGGGTTTTTGATTTTGAAACGATGTATTCATTCGGTCTCCTTATTTTGTATGCAGGATATAACGAATGGGCAGGGATTTGGTTGCAGACCTTCAAGATCAAATAACTCTCCAGGTTCTGGCTGTCAGACCTCTTGCAAAACTACACATCCCCTGGCGCTGCCTGCCAGGGGATGTGTGGGAGAAAACGGAGTGTAGAGGCTTTTCCTTGAAGATCTCCATATGGTTTATGGCTGTTGGAATGTGAGAGATAATCCGCCGGGATAGGTCCCGCCGTTTGCGTCGGTGCATGTAGGCGCAGAGATGTTCGGCACGAAAGAGCCTCCGTCCACCACGCGGATGCTGTACACGATATCTGCCTGCATGATGAAATCAGCGTACCCATCTCCGATCTCGGGCTTAAAGCCGGTGAAGAAATGATCCTCCCCTTCAGCCCAGGTGGCAATGATCTGGATGCCCGCCACCTGTTTACGGCGCGAGTCCATCAAGGTGAATTGCAATAAGCCGGGGTTTATGTCCGGGTCACAGATCGATTCCTGATTGGTGAGGATGAATGGCGTGTCGATACTCTTGGTGGGTGTCGATGTGGGGCGCCGTGTGGGTGTGGATAGTTGTTGCGGCACAAGCGGAGTTTGCTCAAAAGATAAGGTCAGGGTGATTGTCGGCTCTGCAAATTCAGCTGTGGTTGGGGTCGATCCCTCTGCAATTGGCGTATTAATTTTAGGTGTACTGCTTACTGCTGCAAACGGTGTGCCGGGAAAAGGCGTATCCACAACAGGCGTATTTATGATGGAATTGCTTGCGAACCCCTGTTGCAGGTCAGTGGCCAGCTGGGCGAGAAGCCGGGTATCTTCAACAGATTCTCCTGTGCCAGTTAAACGCTGTGCCTGGGCACTGAGTTCGCCAATAGGATCCGTATTGCTGAGCAGTTCAAGGCGGGCGCGGGCGCGGGCAAGGTCATGTGAGGCTGCATACGCGGCAGCTATGACAACACGGTACTGATCCTTAAAATCAGCACGCAGGATGGCGGGGTTGGCATCCACATAGGTAACGGGAGAGATCCGCCACGAGTAAACCAGACCAAGTCCGAGCCCCACCAGGAGACCGAGGATGGGAATAATGATCGAACTGCGGGAGAATCTCATGGAGTATTGTTCCCCTCTGGTTGGTACGTTTGCATTGCGTTAAGTAAACCTTGTAAAAGCAGGATCTCATCTTCGGTGAAACCGTGATCCGCAGCATACTCCAGTGTGGATGTGACGATTTGTGCGGGTGACTCACCTCCAAAGATCGCAAGGCGGCGCGCAGTTGTTTTTGGATCCCATTCGTTTTGATGAGCTTCCGCCACCATCAACACATAATCGGCACGGTAATCTTTACGCAGGATGGCGGGCGGCACGTCGGTGTATTCGACGGGGGAGATTTTCCAGCCGTAAACCAATCCGAGTGTAAGGCCGATCAGCATGGCAACGACGAACTTGATCCAGTTTGATGAGGTCATATGGGAGATTATAAACAAAAAGAGGGAATAAAAAAATATCCAGGCAGGCTACCGGCGGCGCCCAAAGACTCTTCCTTACCGTTGCTATCTTTCGATCCTGGCGGGGTTCGAAAGGCTTTGCCGCGCCGGGCCTGCCCGGACGAACGCAAGCATACCCGATGTGGGGGGGAGTGTCAACTTTATTACTGTTCTTCCATAATGTTGAGGAAAAGGTCAACCAGCCCGGCGTCAAAAAGAATTCCGGATTTTTCACGCAGGTATTGGATGACCTCCACGTGCGGTAATTTTTTTCGATAGGGCCGATCACTGCATAACGCATCCCAGGCATCTATAATGGAGAAGAGACGCGCCGCAAGGGGAATTTCCTCCCCCTTTAATTTGCGCGGATACCCGCTGCCGTCCCATCTTTCATGGTGGCAAAATGGGATCACAAGTGCCGGGCGCAGGTATTCAATGGGGTGGAGCATATCATACGCATACTGTGGATGCTGCTGCATTTTCGCCCACTCAATTTCATTGAGTGGACCAGGCTTTTGCAGGATCTCATCGGGGATCGCCATTTTGCCCATGTCGTGCAGCAATGCGCCGCGGCGGATGTGGATGAGTTCTTCAGTTGGGAAGCCCACGGCCTCAGCCACTTTTACGGTGATTTCAGTGACCCGCTGGGTATGTCCTTCTGTTTCCCTGTCGCGCAGGTCGAGGGCGCGTACCCAGCCTTCAATGGTTCGGTCATATGCTTCCTGCAGGTTGTTGTGCGCTTCCTGCAGGTCTTTTTCATTTTTTTTCCGTTCAGTAATATCGCGGGAGGCAGTTTGTATTTCGAGGATGAAATTCGTTTGGGGGTCGAGCACGGCACGGCCGGATGATTCCAGCCAGATAAAACGTCCATCATGGTGCAGCGCCTGATATGCCACGGTGTGGGTCGCGCTGTAGTTCCCATCCCTAAACAGTCGTTGGATCAAGCGGCGGTCTTTTTCATGGATCAGGTCAAATATGCTCATTCCAGCCAGTTCCTCAGGGTCGTAACCGAGGACGGTCTTGCAGGCCGGGGATATATACAACACCTGTCCGCCGGTTGTCAGACGGGCGATCATGTCGCTGGCATTCTCAGCAAGCAGGCGGAATTGTGACTCGCTTTCGCGCAATGCTTCCTGCATGTGGATGCGTTCCGTGCGTGCTGCCCATTGTTCCAGGGCACGCTCGGCAAGGTGGGGCATATCCAGCATTGATTCCGGCGATTTGACCACATAGTCCAGCGCGCCGGATCTTAACGCCTCGACGGCAATGCGTTCGTTGCCGTAACTTGTCATCAGAATTATGGGTATGGCGAGCAGGTCATGCTGGCTGGGGAGAAGTTCCATGCTTTCGCCGTCGGGCAGGCGCCAGTCTGCAATGATCAGAGACGGTTCCTGAATTTTTATTTTTGTGCGTGCCTCTGCCAGCGATTTTGCGCGTCGGATCTGGATCTGTCCGTCCTGTCCTTCAAAGGCGCGTTGAATTAGTTCTGCATGGGGGTCTTCATCTTCTATCAATAAAATGTTAATTGGTTTTTCCGCCATTTTTTCTTCCAGTGAAAACCATTAGATCCGCGGATGTGAATTCCACCCCAGCCAGTAAAAACCAAGATCGTTCATAAGTTTGCTGAAATCGTCGAACCCGACGGGTTTTACAAGATAACTGTTAACGTGGTGGTCATAGGCGCGAGCCATGTCTTTATCAGCTTCTGAGGTGGTCAGGATGATCACAGGGATGTTTTTCAGATCCTCCTGTTCTTTTACGATTCGCAGCACCTCAAGACCGTCCACACGCGGCAGGCGCAAATCAAGCAGGATCATGTGCGGGCGCGGGCTGGTTTCAGGGTCTTTATATTCATTTCGCCTTAGCAAATAATCCAGTGCCGCTTGACCATCCATGATGTGCTTGATCTTATTGGCGATATGGTGGTCTTCGAGGGTTCTGATCACCAGCTCTGCATGATCTATGTTGTCTTCCACTAACAAAACCAGGACAGGGTCACCCTCCATCATCATTTCTCCTTTTATTTTCTATTGTATCCGATTTGGATATTTCCATAGGAAGAATTCATAAGGGGGATATCATTTCTTCCACAGTGTGTATCCCTGCCCGGATAAGTTGGAACCCAAAAGATTTCCCGCACAGCCACACAGGATGGAGATCTTGAAAACTGACCAGGGAAAAATAACATGCAAAGAAAAAGACTTCAGAAATTTGCTGTGCCCGTCCATCATTTTGGGCAAAAACAGATCTCCGAAGTCTTACGTTTCCTGGAAGCGTGGTCTTTAAGAAATATGTAGATCAGACTTTTCAACCTTGTTGCCGACCTTCATCACACGCCGCCAGCGGCTGACATCATTGAGCGAGATCCAGCGGCGTTCCTCGGTGCGGTAGAACCAATCCTTATCCTGCTGATAATATACAAGCATACCGGTGGATTCCCAAATGTTCAGGATTTCATTTCCGTGTGCATGTGTATCGTCAAAGTCAGTTGTGGCGCGTTGACCCATCTCACTGTAAAGTTCGTTAAGCTCAAGCAGCAGTGTGTTGATCTCAGGTGTCAGCCGGCTCACTTTAAGTCCGATGCGTTTGGCTTCTTCAAATAAAATGGGATAGCCGTGTGACGGGTACTTGGCATTCAACGCATTGGCGATCCTCTCTGCTTCGGATTCTTCCTGGATGTGATAGGCAAGAAGTTCCTTGCACAGCATGATGGATAGTGACTCAGCGCGATCCACTGCTCCAATGACCAGCGGATGTACGTGCTGGAAAAGTTCCTGGTAGGGATTTTCCCTGGCTTCTCCATTTTGCGCCTGCCACAGGCGAACAACCCGGGTCAATTCATCGAGGCTGACGCTAACGCGGTCGTTGTCACGATCAATGGGCGAGAGTGAATGCGTGAGAGATGTATCCACCGGCGTGAGATATGCCATCGGTCCCATCTGGATCTCGTTTGCACCGAGGGTGATCATGGTGGCGGCTGAGGCACATTCGAGCGGGATGACCGCGATCACCTCATCACAATATTGGCGTAAAAGATTCACCAGGCGCAGGGATGCCTGTCCATTGCCGCCGCTGGACTTCAGGAAGAGGTAGATCTTTTTTTGATATCCTATCTTTTCAAGTACTTCGTACAGGGCAAGCACATCGTCATGGCAGACACTGCCGCGTGTGTTGTTGAAGTAGGTTACCACCGTGCCGCCAAGCAATTTATTAACCTGCTTGATGATATTCTGTGTTTTATCAAATAAGATGGGGGGTTGTTTTTCCTTGCTCGGTCTTACTTTTGCCTTCGTTGCCATGTTTTTTCTCCTTGCCCAAAATTTATAAAATTGAAAACCCTGTCACGCGAAAAGCAGGACCTACTTTCGTGACCAGAACCAGCCGCCCACAATGCCCAGTAATTCTCCCATGAAAATGAAGGCGATCACACCTGGAAGCCCATTGGTGGTGAGCCAGATCTGGATGCCGAACAGCCCAAAGATGAGATAGTTGTAGGCAGCGAGTCCGCCCAGTGCAATGCCCAATGTCCAGCGGAATGCTGTGCTGCGGTTTGCACTCCGGGTGCCCACGCCGTATCCAACCAGCATACTGAAACCAATGAAGAGCATCGCGATCAGCCAGGCGGAAAAACGCGGATAGCCTTCGTTGGAAATATATTCGTCCTCTTCCACCACAACCGGAGTTACAGGAGTTGGCTCGATGGGCTGGGTCAACTCAGGAACAACAACAGTCACAGCGACAGCCCCCGATTGTGAAACATCCAATTGCAGGACTTCGGATATGATCGCAGGTTCACTGGTCACCTTGATCTCCAGCAGTCCGGGCTTATCCAACCCAAACGCAGCGTGTGCCACGCCCTGGGTGGTCACGGCATCCACCTGCTTTAAGATACCGCCGCCTTCCCCGGTGAGTATGATCGAAAACTGAACCACAGTTCCATCGGGAACAGGGTGACTATTTTTATCAACGATCACGCCCGTACGGATCGCAATGGTGTCACCGATCCGGAAAAGGGGGATCGGCGTTGGCTCAGGGGTGCTTGTTCCATCGGTCGCAGCAGGGACAGGCTCAAGGTCCAGGAAGAGCGGGATGATCTGGTCTGGGTTGGGCGACATGACCGAGATCAGGTCATAGCCAACCGCCGAGATCGAAACCGGTGAAGCGCCGGCGGGTGTTAGTTCCTGAAAGAGCAGGCGCGCGGCGACATCTACAAATTGCGGCTGTTTGCTGTACAGCGCATAATAGGCGGTGAATTTTGAAATGGTGGTGGTGTCAAAATAATACGGTGCGCCAAAAGAGAAGAGGATGATGCGCTTTCCCCGTGAAAGGTCGGGACGTTCACGCAGGAAACGGCTGATAAGGGCAGGCTGGCCCTGGGCGGCATCGGTCAGTGAGATGATGATCCACTGTGCAGTTTTGATGTCCTCTTCAATATAGGCGATCTCCTGGGCATCCAGCAGAGCTTGAAGGTTTTGCAATGAGAAGGAAGACAGACGAAAATTTGCAGTTTGATTTCCGCTTTGGGGTCCGTAAAGTTTAAGGACAGTTTGTTGGAGGGCATCCATTGCCAGGGAGGGTTGTTCAATACAGGTGGTACATTGTTTGGCGATCAGAGTGTCTGTGATGAAGACCATGCTTTCATTCGCCTGGGGCGGAAGGGAGAGCGCCGTTGCAAGGTCTTGTTTGTCCGGGCTGATGAGCGTGGCTGAATTGCGCGCCACGTCAAACGTGACTTCGACTTCAGATCCAAGATCGTCCAACCGGCTGTCTGACACAAGTACGTTGGAAAGGGTCGGCGTCTCATATAAGCCAAGTTTCACGGCAAGAATGCGCGCGACAGATGCATCGACCCGTTGGGCAAAAGCGGGGTCTTCCCTGTATTTTTGTGTGAAAAATTCGATCGTGCGGGCTGTGGCGCTAAATGTATCGGTGGTATCACTGGAGATGATATTGCCGAGATAGAGCATATCATTTCCCGCCAGGAAGGCATCCCGTGCGGCGATGCGCCCCGAGAATTGCCCGCCGCCCGTTGCATAAAACTCGCTGACAGCCCGTGTGCCGAGGTCGTCACTGATGATCAAGCCGCCCGCAGATTGCCAGGCTGCAAACTGTGGCAGTGCCAGGATCTGGCTTAACGCCTGCGGGTCAAAACTGATCGGGCGCGTGGTGGCGCGGATGTTGCCTTGAAATCCCTGATACCGAATGTGCGAAACCTGCAAGCCATCCACTGTTGATTCAGGAGCGATTGCATTGCCGGTGACTGCAAAGAAGGGGGCCAGTTCTATTTGTTTTAACTGCTCAATGGATTTGCGAACCGTGGAAACTTCCTCTTCGGGCAGACGATCTGACCCGCCTACACCGGGGAAATGTTTTGCGACCACAAGTAACTCGTTGTCGCTGCCTGTGTGTAAACCGGCTACATAGGCCCGGCCCATTTCGCCCACCCAAAATGGGTCGCCGCCAAAGACGCGTGTGCCAAGGTCGCCGCCTGATACTGCGGGCGCATCCAATACATCAAGAGCCGGACCAAGGTATAAATTAAACCCGAGAGCAGCCAGCTCTCGTCCGCGCACTTCACCCACCCGTCGTGCAAGTTCGGTGTTCCAGGTCGCGCCAATTGCCATTTCACTCGGCAGCGGGGTAAGTCCGCTCAAAATTTGATCGGTTGGGTATCCGTTCCCCTCCTGGGCAATGCCAATAAAAAGCGGCACATATACCGCCTCCGCTCCCGCTTCGCCCGCCTCACCGGTCACAGAATTTCTGGATGCATCCCATTCTATTTGTTGGATCCCGCTGATCAGTGAATGCGCCTGCGCGAGGGTATCATGATTCGGAGTCGCCAGGAAATTATCGTTACTTAAAAGAAGGGTCACGCCCCCAACGTGGTACTGGGTGAGCAGTTTATAAATTTGCGAGGTTTCACCGGTGTCTGTGCCGTTGAACGTAACGATGAATAATTGTCCCACACGCTCTTCGGGAGTCATGGAATTTAAAATTGCCGCCACAGCTGCAGGGGGGGCGGGTGTTTGTGCCTGCACTGGCAGTGTGACAAATGTGGCAAGAAACGCCATCAGCAATAAAATTCGTAATGATCTCATTACATTCCCTTATAACACAATTGAGAAGCAAAGTCAGGAGAGTTTACCGTTGCAAGTGAAAAAAACAGACGCCGCTCGATGAACGACGCCTTGTGGATATTCGCTTCGCTCCCCGCCCAAGCCTGCCACCGATATGCGGACGGCTTCATCCACTCCTCCCGAGTGCCTGAACTGCAAGCTGGGGGTCATCGGTAATAATGCCGTCCACATCCCACTCTTTGAAGCGATTAAATTCCTCCAGTGTATTTGCCGTCCAGACATGCACACGGCGCTTAAGGCGATGTGCGCGCAGGATCTGTTCCCGGGTGGTGTTGGTAATATGCGGATGCAATGCCAGATAATCGCCGAACATGAATCCAAAAGAGCGTGCCCATATGCCCATCAGCCCCGGTCCAGCCAGCAATCCACGCGGAATTTCAGGCAGGATTTTTGCGGTTATCTGCAGATTGGACGGGAAGAAGGATGAGAAAAGGATCTGGCTCTGATTATTATGCCGTTTGATCAGCTCACAGACTTTTACCGCCAGGCCATCACGCGGGGTGGAATAATAATTGCTCAACTCGATGTTGATTATTTTATCCCTGCCGACGGTTTCAAAGACTTCCTCCAACAGGGGCACCTTTGTACCGGCAAATTTCTCGTGGTACCATTTTCCCGCGTCCAGTTGGCGGATGGATTCGAGGGTTAATGATGCAACACGACCTTTACCGTTGGTGGTGCGGTCCACCCTGGCGTCGTGAATGGTGATCACATGCCCGTCTGCTGTAAGTTTTGCATCCAGTTCAACGCCGTCGGCGCCCTTTTCGATGGCTTGTTGAAATGCGGGCAGGGTATTTTCAGGGGCATGGGCAGAGTCGCCTCGATGCGCCAATAGGATGGGGCGGGGAAAATTTTCAATCATTAGGAATCAGGCTCGGAGTGGTGCGGTGTAGGTTAAATGTCCACAAAATAAGCTTTACCGGCGCTGTCGATCATTTCGCGCGACATGCTGGGCGGAACGGCCAGGTAGGCTGAAATATCCAAGATCTGGTCGCACAGGTCACGCGGATGAGAGGCGCGCAGTTTACGGTTGCGCTTGATGTACCATTCCTGTAAAAGATACGCCAGCCCCTGATCGTTATATTCGATCTTTTTATCCTGTGCAACACGTTTGAAGATCTCGCGGTATTCTTCAAATGTGGGGTCTCCAATTTCGATCTTGTGGCGCAGGCGGCGCAGGAAGGCTTCATCTACCAGGTCTTTTGGCGGCAGGTTGGTCGAAAAGACGACCAGCACATCGAAGGGTACTTCCACTTTGCGGCCGGTGTGCAGGCGCAGGTAATCCACACGATTTTCCAATGGAACGATCCAGCGGTTGAGCAGGTCACGCGGGCGTACCTGTTGGCGTCCGAAGTCATCGATCAATAAAATGCCGCCGTTGGCTTTTACCTGGAATGGGGCTTCGTAGAATTTTGTAGTGTCGTTAAATACCAGGTCAAGTCCTTCGAGGGTCAATTCGCCGCCGACGACGATGAACGGTCTGCGGATTTTAACCCAGCGCATGTCACGGCGGGTATTGGGGCGCAGCGCGCTCGTGTTGCCCGGTTCACCTTCGGGCGCAAGAGAGTGGCTGACCGCATCATAGACTTTGATGACCTGCCCATCGAGGTAGAGGGCGTAGGGAATGAACATGTTTTGACTTAGGACAAGGTTTCCAAAGGCTCGCGCAATACTGGTCTTTCCATTCCCTGGAGGTCCGTACATAAATATGGACGAGCCTGAATTGAGCGCTGGTCCAAGCCTTTGAAAGATGGACTCAGAGATCACCATTTGTGAAAGGATCTGGCGCATGGTGCGGCTGGTAACCGTCATGCGTCCGCTTTTTTGGCGGCGGATGGCTTCGTGATACACATCGAACGGCACCGGGGCGGGACCCGCGTATTGACTACGCTCCATGGCTTCGCGCGCGCGCACGATGCCCGCGCCTGTAATTCCATAGGTGTACGCGCCATCCCCTCCCAGGCCGCCTCCGCCCTGCGAGGATTTTACTTCGATGAATTTTTCCTGTTTTAGTGCGATCAGGAGTTGGTCTGCCACACCGGAAAACGGAAGGGCGATCTCTTCGGCAACCTTGAATCCGGTCAGATAGCCGCGAAAATATAAAACCTTAAGAACCAGGTCTTGCAGCCAAAGAGGTGATAGACCCGTGTCTTCAAGGTTGTTGATCTGGGGCGGAAAAAAACTGCCGACTGGGGCGAAAGGTTGCGTGAATTGTCTTGTCATGGGATTTCCATCCAATTTTTAGCAGGGACTTTTCTGAATAAAGGCTTCGGCAACCCGAAGCCTGAACTGCCAAATTTTATTTTCAAGCCAATTATACTTCTTTTCGTTTATGCTCCTGCACCATGGTACGCTCCATTATCATCCCTGCTTATCATGAAGTTGATAGGACTCGAAACTGAAGCCATACCCGATCGATGAATGGATGACGGTTCAACTGGCCTGGGCAGCATCTTGATCAGGGTTAAAGAGTTGCCGACATACATTCATTGCGCAGGGCAGTATAAGCGCAGTGCATGTATGTCGGCGTGTCTTTCAATGATTGGGCGGCTTTTTCCAAGTGAACAGTATTAAAGCTCCCTGTTCATCATCACCCATGTCCGGGGCAAACTCGTCTACGGTTAACTTCCGCCGATCGCGGTTCGGATAACCTTATATCCTTCCTTCTCGAAAGCCGAGGCGATCGTGTCCTGGAGTTGTTCCCCTGGAGTCAAGGCAACCATATAGCCTCCCCTGCCGCCTCCCGTGACTTTTGCGCCCCAGGCCCCTTTTTCGAGGGCTGTATTACACAGGTAATTCAGGGTTTCGTGGGACATATCCATATCGATCAGGATCTTGTGGTTTTCCGACATGATCTTCCCCACCTTTTTCAAATCGCCAGCTTCAAGTGCCTGTCGCATGTCATAGGACTGGGCTGTAATGGCCTGCATTCGTGATTTAAAAAGCCCCGGATCATCCTCTTTTTGCTTGTCAATAACCTCGTCCAGAAGCGCTGTATTGGCTGTAATGCCGCTGTTGGCTAATACGATCTCAAAGGACTTTGGGGTTTTGATCTTTTCGAAATGTTGTTGTTGGTTTTTTACCTGAAAATGAAGCAGCCCGCCGTAGGTGGAGGCGGTATTGTCAACTCCACTTGCCACCCCATGATAAGGAAATTCTCCCTGCCAGGCTACCCGGTTAATTTCCTCGATCGAATAACCCAAATTGAATTCTGCGTTCAATGCCCGCGCAAGTGAAACGCAGCTGGCAGCGCTGGCGCCCACCCCGCTCCCAGCCAATAGTGTTCCCCCGAAGGTGATCTTGATCGGATTCTTTTTGACATCCAGGTTCATGACCTCGAGAACCCTGTCGATGGAGCGCGCCTGCTGTTCCATCTTCTTCTCCTTATAACCAGGAACCTCGATCCGGTTGTCTTCCAGCACCCATCCTTCGCCGTCGATCCTTTCGACGATCGCTTCCGTTTCGAAGGGAATTGACGAGACGATCGCCGGAACTTCTTCCATGACAAATTGATCCCCTATCAAGATAGTTTTTCCAAAACCTGTTCCTTTAGACATACGATTCTCCTTTCAAAATTTTTTCCATTTCATCGATCAGTTTTTCTTCTTTCCCAATGGCAACCGTGGTGGCAGCCGTCAGACTATGGCAGGCATCGGAAAATCCTCCAAGTCTATTTGTCGCTTCAGGAAGCAATATATTGAGGCCCAGTGCTCTTCCCGCCCTGATCTCTCCTTCCATAAAAGGGGAAACCCGCATGGAGATCTTTACCTCATTAAATGTGATGGCATCAAAGCCGGGAATTTCATCGGGAATGATCTGAAACCCCGCGAGGTACTTCCGGGGATCAATGAGGTCGGTGTCCTTAATGGCATCACAGAATGCCCCGATCATTTTTACCCCCATGGGGAACAGGCGTTTTTCGACATGAAACCACTGGATGTGAGCTGTTTTTATTAATGCACCTGTTTGAAGTCTTTTGATCTCTTCATTAAATATCTTCGTCCTGACCGCCTTTAATTCCTCCACCATCCGGTCTGACTCTGGTGTAACTCCTTCAAGGCAAACCTTTACCCCCATATCCGGTCCCTGTTGGTAATAGCCCACCCCGCCCAATATATCAAGATAGTCACCCAGTTCAATACAGGGTATTTGACCATTTGGACCTGTCAACAGGTACCGCTCCCCGGTCTCATGTTTCTGTATCTCCATCAGACCCTGTTGTACGGCTTCCATTGCAACATCCCGGTTCTGGCTTACCAGTTGACCGTCCACAAAGAAACCGTCTCCCACCGCTCCCACGGCTGCGATATGTGCCAGGTCACGATTTATTGAATTTAGGGTGAGTGCAAAAAGATAACAGGTGGTCGAGGCGGAAATATCCCGATCCCCTTTTAATCCAAAAAGATCAGGGTCAAGGTTGTGAACTTTTGGGTCAGTCGATGCTTCTGCAACGTGGTGGTCCAGGATCAGGGTCAGGTTTCTTCCCTTGTTCAAATCAGAAAGCATCGGCGCGATCCTGCCTGCAAAATCAGCAAAGATAAGGAGCCTGCCTTCCTGTTCAAAAACCTTTTTTAGCACTGCGGGATATGGCTTTTCCAAACAGAAGCGCCGGACTTTAAAACCCTCCCTTTCAAGTGCGCGGGTAAGGATGGCGCCCGAAGTAAGCCCATCGGCATCATTATGGTGAAAGACCTGAGCAGTCTTTTCGGGCCATTGCCTGACTTCCTGAATGGCTTGTTCCATCGCGTTAATTAAGTTGTTCAGCATGGTTCTCCTTTACAAAATTTATCGCTTTTCCCGGATCCGATAAAAATCGTTTCATGCAACTATATTGATTTACGCGCCAACGCCTGACGGATCTATTGGGATTTGTGGGTTTTAAGCCAATCTGCTATTGCTCTTAAATTTGTGAACGTATAAGTGGGCTGGAATGGGGAGGCCGCAAGGTCTTCCCTGGTGGTTTCACCACTTAATACCAGGCAGGTGGTTATTCCGGATGTCTGACCGAGAGCGATATCAGTGTAGAGCCGGTCTCCAACCATTGCCATTTCCGCAATGTCCAGCCCGTACTTTTGTGCCACAGCATCAACGATCATCCGATTGGGCTTGCCAACCACAAGATCAGGTTCACGACCTGTGGCGGCGCGCACAAAAGCGATCATTGCCCCAATATCGGGCATATACCCGGTTTCAGTTGGACAATTGAAATCGGGGTGTGTGGCGATATATGGAAGTCCGGCGCGAACAAAGTCACACAGCTTCCAAAGTTTTTGATAGGTCAGGGTTGTATCAAAACCCAATACGGTCAACTGTGGATCGTTTTCTTCGAGTTGAAAGCCGTGCTGGCGGAACTCATCTTCAAGTGCGGGTGTCCCAACCACATAAACAGAGGCAGATGGATGTTCTTTGGCAAGATAAAGCGCAGTTGCTTCCCCGGCAGTGAAGACTTTTTCCTCAACCGTGGGCAGCCCCAGCCGTGAGATCTTTTCCGCATAAATACCGCGGTGTTTTGAGGAATTATTGGTCAGGAATAAATAGTCGATGTTCAGTTCATTCAAGGTGTCAATAAAGTACAGCGAGCCGTCGATGATTTCCTCACCAAGATTGAAGGTTCCATCCATATCCAACAAAAAGCATTTTACGCGCAGCAAAGGTTCATTGTTCATAAGTTGATCGCAGGCGGCAGGGAACGCTGACAGCCGCAATGGGATGTGTGGATTGTTTTGTCATGGGTTGCCCTTCGGTTTTGGGTGGGAATTTGTTGATGTTTGCACATACTTTGCCCGGTTCTGCATTGGTAAATTCAGTGTTTTGAGCCGATTATACTTCTTTTCGTTTATAATCCAGCCACTATGAAACTATCTGTCATTATCCCTGTCTATAATGAAGTCGAGAGCATCCAGATCATTTTGAAACGTGTGCAGGATCAAAACCTGGCCGATGAGATCGTTGTTGTGGATGACGGTTCAAAAGACGGTACGCGCGATGTATTAAAAGAACTGGACGGAAAAGGCGGCGTACGGGTCATCCTGCATGAACAAAACAAGGGCAAAGGCGCGGCAGTACGTACCGGCATGGCGGCGGCAACAGGCGATGTCCTTTTGATCCAGGACGCTGACCTGGAATATGATCCGCGCGATTACGCAACCCTGCTTGAGCCGATCAAGGAAGACCTTGCAGACGTGGTTTATGGCTCACGCTTTTTAGGCGCTTCACACCGTGTCACCATGTTTTGGCATATGGTTGCCAATCGAATGTTGACCTTTATGACGAATATACTGTACAACACCATTTTGACCGACATGGAAACCGGCTATAAGGTGTTTCGCCGGGAGATCCTGAATGGCATGGTTCTGCACGCCAACAGCTTTGACTTTGAACCTGAGTTCACGGCGAAGATACTAAAACGTAACTTCCGCATTTTCGAAGTGCCAATCACCTTCAATCCACGCGATTATACGGAAGGAAAAAAGATCAAACTGCACGATGCTTTTGCGGCAGTCTGGACTTTGATCAAATATCGGTTCGTAGATTAAAAAACAAGCTGCAGACTGCAGTAAGAAATGTACACTGAACTTCCTGTGCGAATACAGGAAGTTTTTTTATTTGTATTCGGGTCAGGATGGTCTCCATACATGGAACCCGTTCATTATTTCCCCCACTGTCTGTCTTTTGGATCTTTCTTCCGGTTCTGAAATTACCCCTTTATCTGCAAGGTGTCGTAAAGCACCAAAACAATATAGGCATCCACCTCTATTTTCCCGACACCGAGGGTGCTTATCATCAGCAGCATATTTGGCGACCCCGCCAAACCATACTCGAAAAAACGGGTAATGTCGGGCTGCTGGATCAATTCCGGCTGTTGATATAAAACCTGCTTTTCAATATGGTTGGCGATCGTCCCCACACAGACATTTAAGAGTACATTGCCAATTTCGGTCAGGATACCGTTGGAATCGCCTTCAATTGATTCCAGATCAGGGTTTTGCTCAAACAATGCCGAGAGAAGTATGTTGTCGTGTCTGGCAGGGAGCAGAAAAATCGCTTTTCCCCCTATGCCCCCATTAAAATTGAGTGTGACGGCCTTTCCCCAATTGTTGTTTTCGTTCACAATATTGAACCCGGCAGACAGATCATCCACCAATTCAGCCTTCGATAATTTGATGCTGACAGGAAGATTTAACATCTCCGCGAATGCAGTGGCAGCCCGGTCAGCTGCCTGACCCATAAGTTGAGATGTCTTGTCCATGGAATGCGCCTGGTTATCATTCATTTTTTGAAGTGTTCAACTGCCGGGTGACTGTTTCGATCAGGTCAGATCGGGAAACCGGTTTGTTGAGGAAGGCATGTGCGCCGCCATCGGCCAGTTCCTGACGGGTGATGGTTTGAATGTCTGCGGAGATGATTACATATTTTGTTTCCGGGCATATTTTTCGTAATTCCAGTAAAGTCTCCAGTCCGCTCATCCCGGGCATCAGCAGGTCAAGGGTCACCAGATCCGGCGTCCGGGAGCGGGCGGCTTCAATTGCCAGGGCGCCGGAAGCAGCTTCTCGAAGCTCAAATCCGGTGGCTTCCAGACTGCGGCGGATACTGTTGCGTGCGAAAGGTGAATCATCAACGATAAGAATATTGGGCATCTTTAGATCTCCTAATTTCCATACGATTTGGTCTGGCTTGTTTGGTAATTTTCCTGAGTAAAGTCACTCAGAACAGTCTGGTTCTTCCCATTATGCTTGGCTTTATACAAGGCGGAATCCGCGGCATGGATCAACTCTGCCGGAGAATGTGCGTGACATGGCGCACCCGCTACACCAAGTGAAATCGTCACCTTTCCTGTGTTACCTTGCAAGTTCCAATGATTCCCCGTATGACTCAATCCTTCCACACCGGTTCGGATGCGTTCAGCCACCTGGTAGGCTGCTTCAGGCCCCACCTCCGGCAGAATGAGCGCAAATTCTTCACCTCCATAACGGGCAACGATATCAACATCACGCATGCTTTGCATCAATTGATGCGCCAGCAGCTTTAGGATCTCGTCACCGGCTTGATGTCCATAATGATCGTTATAATGTTTGAAGTTATCGATATCCAGCATGATGAGCGAAGTGGGCCGTTTATAGCGGGCCACTTTCTCGATCTCTTTTTTCATTTCAGCATCGAATCGACGCCGGTTGGTTAAACCGGTCAGCCCATCTGTCACGGCCAGGCGCTGCTGTTCATTATAAAGCCGTGCATTTTCAAGGGCGATTGCCGCCGCAGAAGCAAATGCTGCCAGGTGATCCAGGGATTTTTTTGGATATGCCTGTGTCTCGGTTTTCCCCAACAAAAGAAATCCGATCTGTCTGCCGCGGATCACGATCGGCGATCCGGCAAAATTTGAAAAGCGCGGGTCAATATCAAAGATGGAATCCCTTGATTCCTGACCCTCTTTGAACAGGGATTGTGGAAGGTGGAGGTCCTTCATACCCTGGATCAGGTTTGAACCTTCAAAATATGACTCCAGCCATTTCCCTGGTTCCGGGATGTTTTCGATGTCAAAGCCCAGGTAACGCTTCACGCTCAGATGTTCCTCTTCCTGAAGCAGAATGCAAGCTGCGTCGAAATGAACCACCCGGCCGATCGATTTTAATATGGCATCCAGGACTACTTCGAGGTCCAATTCAGAGGCCATGGTTAAACTTATCTCGCGTATGGCTTCGGCGAACTCCCGCTGTTCCCTTTCAGAGGTATGCAGCCTCGCGTTTTGAATGGCAACCGCGGCCCGGGCTGCAATTGCTTCCAAAAGTTCCAGGTCCGACTGGGAAAAATCATCCACCCTGCTGGTCTGTACGTTAAGCACGCCGATGCAATCCCTGGACGCGATCAGCGGAGCGGCCATTTGATATTCCAATTTTTGCGCTTCATCCTCCCGGGCGGTGAATGCAAGCCGCGACTGGCTGTTTATTGCGGCCCAGGCGGCGAGAGTGGATGCAGTGGGGTTGGATCCCTCGTTAAGGTTTGAGGAGGCGACACGCAATTCCCCCTCTTCAAATAGTGACAATACAACACGCTCGCAGTTGAACAATACCTGTGTGCGCTGTACGATCACCTCGAGGCATTGATTCATGTCAAGGGTCGATACTGCATAATCGATCTCATGTAAGGCGCCAAGTTTGGATACTTCCTTCTGCAGGACATTCTCAATATTCACCCGTTCCGAGACATCATTGATGAATGTGATCGTTCCAATTAACTGGTTTTCCGAATAAATGGGGGTGATCGTGGCGGTTTGCGGCATCTCACTCAGATCTGGATTGCGCGAGCGTGCCTTGAAAAAATAGCGGTGAATTCTATTGGAAAGGGTGATCGGCATGCCGCCATGCAGAACAAGATGATAGGCTTCGATCAAATTGCGGCTGGCAAGCTCTGGAAATACTTCTCCCAGGGGGGTGTCGATCACAACCTCAGGCAGTAGTTTTGCGTTAAGGGTGACCCATTTATTGACTTGCACCAGGTGCAGGTTGATATCTGTGACCAGCACTCCGAAGGGGATCGAATCAATAATGCCCTGGGGTAACAACAGCCCCTGTTGTTCAAGATCGACGGCTTTGTTCGATTTCATGTTTTGAGGGCTTTTGGAAATCAGGTATTTATTCAGAAAGGCTGACTACTTGAAGAGATAGAAACAGGCTGTCCAGGGAATATGATTCAATGATCAAGGCCACGTGCCCGACCACAGAGCCGTTGTTGAGCAAAAATTTTGTTTTGACCAGAAGCACAAATGGACTATTCCCCTCATCCCTGATGCCGGCAAACAGTTTGTCGAGGGAATGCATATGCAGCATCGGGACTGAAACATTGACCTGGGTCTTCATCAGGTTGCCAAATGAGCCGATATAGGCGTTTAGTAGAATATTTCCCACTTCCAGCAGTGCTTCGCGGTCTGAGAAGGTCAGCGGTCTGGATATTCCCGGTCCACCGCTGAGCAGGTCAATAAAGACCGAGGCGATGTCCAGGTCCATGATCAGGACCACATCGCCCTGTATTCCCCCTGAAAACTGCTGTTCCACGGCTGCCAGGTCCGAATACATGCTGTTCATCGCGCTTGACAGGTCATTAATGGATAATACCGAAATTTGCGGAACATCCAGTACCACTTTCTGGTTCACGAGAACAGACAAGGAAGCTGCTGCCCGTCCAAAACCGATATTGATCGTTTCGGTTAATACATCGTGCTGATACTCCGTCAACGTGGAAAAGGGTGTCATCGTCGTCGCCTCACTGCTTTGTAAATTATATAGGATCGAGAATTATCTTCCACCGTACATTGGACTGGCATATACGGCAGGATATGACTGTGGTTATTGATTACGGAAAAATTATAAAAGGCATTTAAAAATTACATAGTAAAAAAGGGGTTAATATTATGTGATTTCCCGGTAAAGGCGGAAATGTTCCGGCAGCTGTGGAAGTGCCGGCAGGGGCTTTGATCACCGCCTCATCCAAAAGAACCCAATTTATAAATGAACCAGCGCAAGGTCGACGTGTTATAATTTTGTAACTCAAAATTCGATAACCACTGATTACGAACGGAGGAATATACATGGAAGTTACGACTCAGGAATTTAAGCACTGCGACTTGATCAAGGTCAAAGGGCGCGTGGATAGTTCAACCGCTCCCGAATTTTCCAAGGCACTTGATAAGGCAAATGAAAATGGACGGTTCAAGATCGCCGTTGAAATGAGCGAACTCGAATATATGTCCAGTGCAGGGTTTCGCGCCCTGCTTGCCTCCCAGAGGAATTGCAAACGCTATAACCGCGGTGAAGTGGTGCTTGTGGCTGTGCCGGTGCGCATTCGCGAAGCGTTGGAGTTGGCGGGCTTTACAGAACTCTTTAAGACGTTTGACGATCCCGTTATTGCAGTTGGCAGTTTCTAACAGGCCGGGGATCGAGTAGAAATTAGAATGCCGCCTCTCCATATTTAATGACTGGAGGCGGCTTTCAATTTGTCTTATGCCCAATATGACTTTCCCAGCCAGGTTTGATTTTTTGGATGAAATTCGCGAGTTTGTTGCCCAGGTGGCCCGCGAAGGCGGGTTCAATGATAAGGAGATCTATTCGCTCCAGCTTGCCGCCGATGAGGCAGCCTCCAATATTATCGAACACGCCTATGCAGGTGACCCGGATGCCGACTTTGACGTCTCCTGTGATGTGTACGGCGATACCCTGACCATCACCATGCGTGATACTGGCAAACCATTTAATCCGTCCAATGTAAAACTTCCCAATCTAAAGGCAGGTCTTTCAGAACGCCAGATCGGCGGTCTTGGGCTGTACCTGATGCGGAAACTCATGGATGAAGTCCACTATATCTCCAACCCAAATACAGGGAATTTATTAACCATGATCAAGCGGAGGGGATGAACCGCATGCGCAAACCCGCCGTCACAGCCCATCCCGAATCATGGGACTGGAGTCAACTTGCCAGCCTGGGAGAACAGCTTCGCAACGAAGATTCATTCGCTGCGCAGCGGGACCGCATTGTGTCGATGACCAGTGCTCTTTTGGATGGCAGGGTGGATGTTTGGTTGAGCGAGAACATTTTCCGTCTGCCAGATTGGGAGGATGGGCGTGTTTTTCCCATACAGCCTGCCCTGGCTGGAATGAAAATTGCCATTAAAGAGGGGAAACTTGTTGTAGAGGCTGGAAAGGGGACAAGGAACAGCGCCCTTAAAAAAGCCCAGGACAGCGCTTCACATCAGACCTTTGCCGCACTCCCGCTCCACGACCATGGGATTACCCTGGGGGCGATTCAGATCACCCGTCCCAAGCGTTCCACTTTTTCGGCTGAAGAGTTGAACCTGCTGCAGGGCATAGGACAGATCGTGGCGGTCAGTCTGTTTGCTTCACATCGCGCCGAGGTGGAACAATTCCGCCTCAGGCAGATCAACCTGGTGCGTGAGGTCAGCGCACAAATTGCCAATGTCCTTGACCTGAATGAATTATCCAAACGCGTTACAAAACTGATCCAAATCACCTTCAATTATTATTATGTTGCCATCTTCACTCTGGAATCCGATACCAAGGTATTTCGCTTTCGCTCCAGTGCAGTTGCGCCGCGCAAAGGGAGAAGGAAAGCCTCCATTGCGCTTGAAGTGGAATTTGGACAGGGGTTGATCGGTGAAGCCGCCCTGTATGGACGACAGATCGTCTGCGATGACGTCCGCGCGGACGCGCGCTATCGCTTTATTGACAGCCTGCCTGAAACAAAATCGGAAGTGGTCATTCCGTTAAAGATCGAAGACCGCGTGCTCGGCGTGCTGGATGTGCAAAGCAACCAGGCTCATGCCTTTCATCCGAATGACCTGCTGATCCTCAATGCGCTGGCAGATAACATTGCCCAGGCGGTGGAGGGCGCGCGCCTGTACAACGGGCTGCGCCGCCGTGCAAACCAGGTGATGCTGGTTTCGGAGGTGAGCAAGAGTGTCTCTTCGACGCTTAATCTCTCCACCATCATGCAGAATGCGGCATTCCTCATTCATGAAAAATTCGGGTATCCGCATGTTTCTTTGTTTACTGTACACCCGAACCGCAGGATCATTGCATATGAAGCGGGCAGCGGAAAACGCAGTAAAAAACTGGAAGGCTATACCATCAGCCTGGATAATCCCAAGGGACTTATGGTGTGGGCGGCCCGGCTGGGCAGGACCATTCTGGTTAATGATGTCACAGCCGATGACCGCTACATCCCTTCGCCTCTGCCGCCAAAGAATACACACTCTGAATTGTGCGTGCCGCTGATCTTTGACGATAAAGTGGTCGGCCTGCTGGATATCCAATCTGACCAGTTGAATGCCTTTACCGAAGAGGATCAAATGATGTTCGAAGCCGTGGCCGATACCATGGCTGCCGCCATCCGTAATGCAGATCTGTACCGTTCGGAGCAATGGCGCCGGCAGGTATCGGACAGCCTGCGTGATGTGGCTGGTCTGGTCTCGGACAATGTGGGCGTGGATGAAGTGTTGGAGAAGATCCTCTCGGAACTGGATCGCAACCTGCCGATCGATATTTCCGCCATCTGGCTTTTGCAGGATGATGAATTGTGCCTTTCCGCGGTGCATGGCGTGGATGCCGGCCGGCTTGAGAGCGTTTGTATTGCCAACCCGGATGCGGCATACGCCATGGCGGAAGCCTTAATGTCGGATGCCCCCATGATCCGCCGCCCCGATCAGCCGATCTGGCCTTCTGGTTTGACAGCCGGCTATAAGGAAAATTATTCGTCGATCGCCGCGCCGCTGCGAGTGGGGGACCGTCCGCTGGGCGTGTTGACCCTTGCCCATCATACATCTGGGCGTTACGGTCACGAAGCGCAGGCCATCACCACCACTTTCGCAAGTTATGCCTCGGTGGCAATTGAGAATGCCCGCCTGTATGATGCCGCCCAGGAACAGGCCTACGCATCTGCCGCCTTGCTGCAAGTGGCGCAGGCTGTGGTGAGTTTGAACGACCTGGATGAGATCCTTGCATCCATTACGCGCATCATGCCGATCCTCGTTGGAGTCCAGCGTGTGGCATTGATTCGCTGGGATGCTGAACGCGGATCTTTCATCACATCACACGAATATGGTTTTTCAGAGGATGAAGAACTTGTGATGACGGAAAGGGAATTCATGCCCGGGGATTTCCCCTTGCTTGAGTTCGCGCGCGAACAAGGCACAACGATCATGCAGGCGCTGCAACCCGGGGCTGAACCCATCACCTGGTTGTCGCTTCAGCCTGAGACGGCGGGCGAAGCGGATGTGGCGAGTGCCGACCGCCTGTTGATGGCGGTCCCCATTTCGATCAAACAGGATATGTTTGGCGTGATGTTGATCGAAGAGGCTGAGAATGGACGCCGCTTCCGCGCGCGCCGCATCGAGATCATCAACGGCATTGCCCAGCAGGCTGCATTGGCGATACAGAACGACCTTTTACAACAGGAGATGGTGATTCGCGAACGCCTTGAAACCGAGGTGCAGTTGGCGCGCCAGATCCAGCAGACTTTCATCCCGCAATTTTTGCCGACTCGTGAGTCGTGGCAGTTTGCGGCGCGTTGGCGAACCGCCAGGCAGGTGGGCGGTGATTTTTATGACGTGATCGAATTGCCGAATGACAAACTTGGCATTTTCATTGCAGACGTGGCCGATAAGGGTATGCCCGCTGCTCTATTCATGGCGCTCACGCGTACCCTGGTGCGGGCGGCGGTCATCGAGCAGGATTCTCCATTGGACGTGTTGCGCCGGGTGAATGACCAGCTTTTACCGGATACGCGCCAGGGTATGTTTGTGACAGCGGTCTATGGTGTCCTGGATACCGGCAGCGGCGAATTTACTTTTGTGAACGCGGGGCATAATCCGCCGTTTTGGGTGAAGGCTGGGGGGCAGGTTGAAAAACTCACCCGGACCGCCATTGCGCTGGGTGTTATTGAACAGCCGAAGATGCAGCAACGCACGATCTCACTTGCCAGTGGAGATACGCTTCTGCTTTATACCGACGGCCTAACCGAAGCATTCTCGCCCTCAGGGGAGCTATTTGGCGATGTGCGTTTGATGGATGCGCTGGCTGCCATTCAAGATCACACCGCCGATGAAGTTCTGGTTTTGGTGGAACCCGCCGATGAAGTTCTGGTTTTGGTGGAACATCGCTTGAATGAATTTATTGAAACTGTTCCATTGGGGGATGATCTCACCATGTTGTCGGTCAAGCACGACACCTCACCCCCTGCATCCCTTTAAGATCTGTATTTAATTAAATTAACGCAATGACATCGTTCGTTGGCAGGTGAGAAGAATTATATTTTTACTAACCCTTAGTAAACGATCACTTTATCTGCTTCCATCGTCCAATCGCCAAGCAGGTCCATGTTGCCCAAGGCTACACCTTCTGTGAAATCTTCAAGCCCGAACCCGCGGGCTTCAGAACATGACCCTCAGGTTGCGACTTTGCCTCGCCTGGTCATGGACTTGATCATGCGTTCGATGTTGTAATATCCATCGGGCGTTTTTTGTCCTTTGCGCGCGCAGAAGATGCCATCGGCGGTTAGGAATAGCTTTACTTCCACACCTTCCCGTTTTGTCAAATTCATTGCCAACCGCAAGGCGTTATATGGACGCTCATTGCCGTACGGGGCATCGTTGATCACGATAAGATATTTTTGCGCTTCCATGAAATTTACCTTCCTGTAATGTTTTTTCCTGCGTGCCGGATTGATTTTTCCTGTGTTTGATTTGATTATAAGCCGGATGGGTTAATAAATTCCTATCCTTTATGTTGATATGTAAAAACCTGTACAAAACCTGTGCAATCTGATATACTCCTTTTATCAAGATCGATCGAAATAAAAAAGGAATTTGGCCATGACACAGCAAAAACAACTTAAATTCAATGACCCGGCTCCCGATGTGAAATTGCTTGGCGCTGACGGCAGCCCCGTCCAGCTTTCCACACTTTGGCAGGATAAAGTGCTGGTGCTTGCCTTCACCCGCCATTTCGGATGTCCGCAATGCAAGGAGATGATGGATCAGCTGATCGATGCGCACCAGTCCCTGACCGAGAGGGGGCTGCGTCTTGCGATCATTTCCCACGCCTCTGCAGAATCAGCTAAACAGTTTTGTGACCTGCGCGCTCCCAGCGCCATTTGTCTCGCAGACCCCGACCGCAGCGCGTATCAGGCCTATGGGTTGTACCAGGGAAATTTTTGGCAGACCTTGTTCTCGCCCAATATCTGGATTTCTAACCGCAGATTGGCGCGTACAAAAGGGTACAAACCCGAACTGCCGCCCGCCGGGCAGGATGCGTATCAAATGTCCGGCACCTTCATCGTCGGCACGGACGGGCGCATCCGCCTTCCATATTATTACGAGGATATCGCCGACCATCCTCCTGTGGATCTAATTTTGCACGGCATTATGGGTTCCGATTGGGACAAGCCGTATGACGCCAAACCGGTTGTTTAATTATTTAGGGATGTGATCATTATGAGAAGTTTTTTCCTTGCCACTTATCTTGCAATAAAAGAAGTGATGCGTAACAAAGGCCGCTTTTTTCTGGTAGCCCTGGTTATTGCGCTTATCACCGTTCTGGTACTTTTTATCGCCGCGCTGGGTGAAGGGCTTTCAAATGCCAACCGCCAATACGTGGCAAACCTGGATGCACAGCTGGTTGTGTTCCTTGAAAAATCGGACTACAGCATTAATTCAAGCCGCCTGGAGACCAACACGGTCAAATCAATTCGCCGGGTGGAAGGCGTGGAGGATGCAGGTCCCATCCATACTTCCAATTCCCAGATCGTTTCCCTGGCGGAACCGCTCAAGGTATCCATACTTGGTGTGGAGGCCGAACGCCCCGGAATGCCTCCGCTGTTGGAAGGACGTTATTTTCGCGGTGGAGAGGCGCGTGAAACCGTGATGGATGGCAGCGTGGCTGAACGCACCGACCTGAAGATCGGGGATGAGATCGAGATCCGCTCGACCCAGGGCACGAAGGATGAGTTTTATACCTTGAAGATCGTCGGGCTGGTGGATGAACAGGCTTATTCCTTTCAGCCAACGCTCTTTCTGCCTGCCGCGACCTGGGAACTGGTGCGCCCCCAGTCCGAGTCGGATCTGAATAGTGATACCCCCAACCCGAATATTATTGCGGTCAAGTTGAGCGACCCGGCGCGGGTCGAGGAAGTGAGGCTCCGCCTGCAAAATGAGGTTGCCAATATTGAAGTGGCTGATATTGAGACCACGATCAATAACATTCCTGGGTATACCGCGCAGCAGGGCACTGTGCAGACACAGGGCGTTTTCACCTTGTTGATCGGTATTTTGGTGATCGGCGGTTTCTTCCAAATTCAGATCCTGCAAAAGGTGCCGCAGATCGGTGTATTAAAGGCGATCGGCTCCTCGAACGCGGTTGTTGGGCTTTCGGCAGTGATCCAGATCATCATCGTGACCGGCATTGGGGTCGGCATTGGTTCAGGTTTGAATTATCTATTCTCGCTGGTTCTGCCCGCCGCCATTCCGTTGGCATTCAACGGAGCCTGGTCGTTGGCTGCTATTTTGCTGCTTTTGTTCATTGGTCCGCTGGGCGGCATGGTCTCGATCATTTATGCTGTCCGTATCGAGCCGTTGAAAGCCTTGCGTTTGGGATAAGGGAAAATATTTATGAATTCAGTTGCTTTGGAAGTTCGTGATCTGGTCAAGACATTTTCGTTGGATGGGGCAACCATCAACGCGGTGGACGGGGTTTCGTTTCAAGTCAAGTCCGGTGAGTTTGTGGCATTGGTGGGACCCAGCGGTTCAGGCAAGACCACCATGCTTTCCATCCTTGCCGCCCTGCTCACGCCCAGCAGTGGACAGGTATTGATCGACGGGCAGGATCTGGCGCAGATGAACGAAAAACAGCGTGTCAAACTGCGCCGCGAGAAGATCGGTTTTACCTTTCAATCCAATAACCTGATCCCATATCTCACTGCCCGTGAGAATGTGGAATTCATGCTCAGGCTTAATAATAAACGTGACCGCGCCGGCCGCGTGCGCTCTGATGAGCTGCTGGCGCGGCTGGGCCTGGCGGAACGCCTGCACAGCCTGCCCGCCCAAATGTCCGGTGGACAGCAGCAGCGGGTTGCCATTGCCCGCGCGCTGATCCACAATCCTGCGGTTGTGCTGGCTGATGAACCAACCGCCTCGCTGGATACCGAGCGCGCCTTTCAGGTGGTGGAAACATTCGCGCATCTGATCCATGAGAACGACCGAGCAGGCATCATGGTCACCCACGATCTGCGCATGTGTCAGTTCGTAGACCGCGTCCTGCAAATGCAGGACGGGAAACTGGTGCGCATCTATGAATCAAAGCAGGAGATCATGGAATTGGCACAGGGGACATTGAAACACTAAGGGTTTGTAAATAATTAACTTCCCGTGATGTCTCACCAGCACTTGCGTGCTTCGAGCACTTTGTCCTTTGTCATTTCGAGCGTAAGCGAGAAATCTTGTCCCACTGGCATGAAGATACCTGTCATGCGGGGATTGCTTCGTCGCGAAGAACCAAAGCGCTCCTCGCAATGACATTTGCGAAGGGAATTGGAAGGAACTTATCTGGATATAATACCCACGGTCACAAATTGCGGTCAACAAAAAAGCAAAAGACCCAAAAGGCTTGAACAACCTTTTGGGTCTTTTTTCTTTAAAACTTTTTCCTGCTCTTCAAATATTACGTTGTTTCCAAATACTTCTCGATCTCGTAATCTGTTACGCGCAGGCGGAACTCGTCCCATTCTTCCAGCTTCGCGCGCATGTAGGCTTCATACAGGTAGCCGCCGAGTGCAGACTTCAATACTTCATCCTTTTCCAATTCGCCCAAGGCTTCTGCCAGCGAGCCGGGCAGTTCAGTGATGCCCATCTGGGTGCGTTCTGCCTTGTCGAGGTGGTACAGGTTGATGTTGTTGAGCGGCTTGGGCGCTGCCAGTTTCCGGTCGATGCCGTCCAGAGCGGCGGCGAGCATGGCGGTGAATGCCAGGTATGGGTTGGAGGATGGGTCAGGGAAGCGCAGTTCAGCGCGTACTGCCTTGTCGCGTCCTTCGGTATAGCGCGGAATGCGGATCAAGGCCGAGCGGTTCTGTTGTGCCCAACCGATGTAGACGGGTGCTTCATAACCGGGCACCAGGCGCTTGTACGAATTCACGGTTGGGGCAACCACACCGGCCAGGGCACGGGCGTGCTCCAGCTGTCCCGCAATGAATGAATACGCCAGCGGTGAAAGGTGGGCGGCGTCCTTCGGATCGAAGAACAGGTTGGCGCCGGTCTTGATATCGAAGAGCGATTGATGGCAGTGCATGCCTGAGCCGTTAATGCCATAGACCGGCTTGGGCATGAAGGAAGCGACCAGCCCGTGCTGTGCGGCAATGGCTTTCACGGTGTACTTGAGGGTCAGGACATTGTCGGCGGCTTTGAGTGCATCGGCAAAGCGGAAGTCAATTTCGTGTTGTCCCAATGCAACTTCATGGTGGCCCACTTCCACATCCAACCCCATGGCATCGAGCGCTTCCATCAGGGCAGTGCGCACGACAACCGCTTCGTCAAAGGACGAGAAATCAAAGTAACCGCCTGTATCGTGGGGGACAGGATGAACGCCAGTACCATCCGAAGCCTTGAACAGGAAGAATTCAGGTTCGGGTCCAATGTTCAACATCCAGCCGCGTTCGGCAATTTTCTTAAGGATGCGCTTCAAGGCGCCGCGCGGGTCACCTTCAAATGGCTCGTCGCTCGGGGTGTAAATATCACAGAAGACGCGGGCACGTTTGGATTCTGCGGAAGACCACGGCAAGACTGCGTAGGTGGTGGGATCAATGATCAGGCGCATATCACTTTCCTGAATGCGGGCAAAGCCTTCCACCGAGGAGCCGTCGAACCAGGCGCCGTCATCCAGCACGCCCTGCAGGTTGCGCACGGGCATATCCACGCTTTTTACTGCGCCCATCACGTCTGTGAACTGCAGCGAGATGAACTTGACATTATCTTCCTTGACACGTTTTACCAGATCTTTTCCGTCCATTTTATTTCTCCTTTTTAAATGATTTTTGATATACGACAATTGACCACTGGTCATAACCTACCGGGTATTCTCCACTAAAACCTCCTTCGCTTCATACCTGACCCGCGGCCTGGTACTGTTAATGAATATCACCGACCCGACAATGATGCCCGCCGCCAGCCAGATGCGCGGCTCGAGTGCCTCATTCGCAAACCAGGTCCCAAGAAAAACGGCAACGATCGGGTTGACGTAGGCGTACGTCGAAACCAGCGAGATGGGTGCGTTTTGCAGCAGCCAGCCATACGATGCAAACCCGATCAGTGAACCCACAAGAATAAGATACAACAACCCGTATAAAGAGCGGGATGAAACGGCGCTCACGTCCCAGCCGTTCACCTCACCCGTCACCAACGAAACAACAACCAGAGCCGCGCCGCCCATCAGCATTTGCGCGCCTGTGTTCATCAGGGATGATTTGGGCAGGTCAACCGACTTGCTGACCATGGAGCCGGTTGCCCAGAACAGACAGGCAAAGAGCAGTGCCGCCACGCCGAAGGGATCGAGCTTTGAGGCATTCCCGGAAATTTCAGCGGGACCGATCAGAATGAAGATGCCCACGAAACCGATCAACAACCCGACGACCCCCTGCCAGTTTGGTTTGACACCGTTGGGGCGGACCGCCTCACCGATGACCAGGAACATGGGGCTGGAAGCAATGACCAGCGCGGCAATTCCCGAAGGGATGAATTGCTCTGCCCAGGAAACCAGTCCGTTGCCGCCCAGTAACAATAGGGCGCCAATGATCGCAGTGGATCTCCATTGCTTGCGTGTAGGTAAGTCTTTTCCGGCGAGCCTCTGCCAGCTCACCAGGATAAAGCCTGAGATCAAAAACCGAATTCCCGCTTGCAGGAACGGCGGAATGGTCTCGATCGTAAACTTGATCCCCAGATAGGTCGATCCCCAGACGATGTATAAAGCGAGTAACGCCAGCCAAACTTTTGATTTCATTATTTTCCTTTTATATGTACTTGCGCGGGCGTTCAGATTTTGCCCGGCGCGATTTCACGATCATGCTCAGGCTGCTTGCGCGCCGCCTGTGGTGATGTATTCCTTTGCCAGCAGTGCCTTCTTCCTGGCCGCACCATAGCGATAGTTCCCAAATTCGCCAGCCTTGCGAATGACCCGGTGGCATGGAACCAGGACTGCGACCGGGTTGTGTCCCACCGCCGTGCCAACCGCGCGCACTGCAAGCGGGCTGCCGATCTGTACCGCGATCTGCTGGTAGGTGGTCACCGTGCCAAGCGGGATGTTGAGCAGCGCCTCCCAAACCTTGATCTGGAAGTTCGTGCCGCGCAGGTGCAGGCCGAGGGGTGGACCAGCACGCTCGAAAGCCGGGTCGGGGTTCGGCGCGGCAAAGATGCGGGCGGCAAGCGGGGCGGTGGCGTGGTAGTCTTCGATCATCTCGGCCTGTTCCCAGCCGGCAGCCAGTTGGTCGACTGACCTGCCTTCGCTGTTTTGCACAAAACTCAAATGGCAGATGCCGCGCGTGGTGACCGCGATCAGGCATTTCCCGAAGGGTGTGAAATGCACCCCATAGCGGATGGTGAGCCCCGCGCCCTGTGACTTGAATTCGCCGGGTGTGACCGCTTCGGTGTTGACGAAGAGGTCGTGCAGGCGCCCCAGGCTGGAAAGCCCAACCTGGTGGGTTGTATCCAGCAGGTTTTCAGAGCGGGCCAACAGCTCCTTGGCATGTTCCCTGGTCAGGAACTGGATGAAGCGCTTGGGGCTGATGCCTGCCCAGCGGGTGAACAGGCGCTGGAAGTGGTACCCGCTCAAGCCGACGGCGGATGCGATCTCATCCAGTTCGGGCTGATGTTGAACATTGGCCTCGATATACTCAATGGCCTTTTCAATGAGTTGATAATGTTGTGAAAGTTCAGCCGGGTCGTTCGGAATGTTTGGAAGAATGGATGTCATCTTTATCTCCTTTTATGCTGGAGATTGTATTTTCCAGTCAGTCCGTACGCGACCCGATTCTTGCTCATTTTTTCCTTTATTCTCTACCGTACAAATGTCACACCTGCACTTGCGTACGGTGCAAGTGTTGCGAGGCGGTTTGTGCCGAAGCAATCTCCTGTTTTACGGGAATTGCTGGTCAAAAGAGGATTGCCACGCCGC
>JAIFNG010000187.1 GCA_020047815.1 Anaerolinea sp. | reverse complement strand
TCTGGTCAAAAGAGGATTGCCACGCCGCCACACCTGCCCTGGCGGGCGGTGCCAGGGACGAGCAAGAGCGGCGGCTCGCAATGACATATAATACCCGAGTGCGGTATAAATTTATGAGATGTACGGTAGAGAATTAAATAAAGTCTCTCTTGACCTAAGCATCTTTATTATGTATATTCACCCCCAGAAATTTGAATTTTGCAGCAACGACCTCAATCGTGTTTTACAGGCTAGCAGCGGCTGAAGTCGCAACAACCTTGAAGCAAAAAAATGACGAAGGAGAACCCATGCCGTCCAAATCAGATTTCATCATCAATAATGCCCGTGTCTTCACCAGCGATGAGGCGAATCCACAGGCGGAAGCCATTGCCGTAAAAGGCAATCGCATTGTATTTGTGGGAAACAACCAGGGGGCGAAGGAATACCAGGATGAAACCACACGCATGATCGATGGAAAAGGATGCACGGTCACAGCGGGTTTCATTGATTCACATTTCCATTTATTGTGGGGTTCGATCTGGATGGGTGCCGCCCAACTATATAATGCCAAAACCAGGGACGATGTAAAGGAAAGCCTGCAGACTTTTGCCGCGCAAAACAAAACCTCTGAGTGGGTCGATGGGCGCGGGATCAAATACAGCATCATTTCCACCCGGCAGGAATTGGATGAGATCGTCCCGGACCGTCCGGTGTACATCAACGCCTACGATGGGCATACCTCCTGGGCCAATACCAGGGCGCTTGAAATGGCTGGCATTTTACAGCCAGGCAGGGAAGCCCCCGGGGTTGGGGTCATTGTGCGTGATGAAAAAGGACTCGCGACAGGCGAACTGCGCGAAACCGCCATGGACCTGGTCGCCGACCTGATCCCCACTCCCAGCGAGGCACGCAAGCGCGAACTACTCAAGATGGCGATGAAGAAAATCAACGCCACAGGTGTCACCAGCGTCCACAACATGAACGGCGATCTAAATGAATTGCATTTCTTCGCAGCCATGGAAGATGCGGGAGAAATGACCGTGCGTGTGTACACCCCGTACCACATCAAACCCGAAAGTACAGAGCAGGACTTGAGTGAAGCGGTGGAAATGGCAAAACTCCAGGGTGACTTTGCACGCGGTGGTTGTGTTAAATTCTTCATGGATGGCGTCTGGGAATCTTACACGGCGCTGAACCTTGAGCCCTATGCTGATAACCCGGATGCCGCCCCTGAAGGCATTTATACTGCTGAGAATTTTTCCCGCATGGCGGCCGCCTGTGACAAACAAGGTTTACAGATGTTCGTCCACTGCTGCGGAGATGGCGCAGTGCGGCGCACCCTTGACGGTTATCAGGCTGTGCAAAAGATCAACGGAAAGCGCGACAGCCGTCATCGCGTGGAACATATTGAAGTCATCCACCCTGACGACCTGCCCCGCTTCAAAGAGTTAGGCGTAATCGCGTCCATGCAGACCAGCCATGCGCCATTCAGCGCAGATGAAGGGGACGTCTGGCTCGTCCGCACGGGTGAGCAGCGCTGGGGACGGTCATTTGCATGGCGCGATATAAAAAACGCAGGAGCGCGCCTTATTCTGGGCAGTGACTGGACGGTGGCGCCCTTCGACCCAATGATCAATATGAACGTTGCCATGAATCGTGAAAAATGGTCAGCCAAAGATCCCGACCAGACCTTGTCACTGGAAGAGGTTATCCTTGGCTACACTCGGGACGCCGCCTATGCCGAATTCAAGGAAAACGAAAAAGGACGGATCAAGGAAGGCTATCTCGCCGACCTGGTTTTGTTCACCCATGACCTGTTCACCCTGCCGCGGGCAGAGATCATGACCGCCAAAGCCGCCCTGACAATGGTGGATGGGAAGGTCGTATTCGAGGCATAGAGGCATAAATGACCATCTACGCCATCCGTCGTATTTTGCAAACCATCCCGATCCTGTTCATCATCAGCATCATGCTTTTCTTCCTGGTGCGCAGTGCACCCGGCGGACCGTTGACCTCTGCACGCCGCAACCCCAATGTCACCAAGGAACAGATCGAAGCGCTGGAGGAAAAATTGGGGCTGAATGACCCGCTTCCCGTGCAGTATGGCAGATGGATGGGCGCCCTGCTGGCGGGTGACCTTGGTGAATCCATTAAATTCCGCCGCCCCGTGAACGACATGATCGCCGAACGCATCCCCAACACCCTGCTGCTGGTCGGTGTATCATTTTTGATCACGCTGCTGGTTGCCATTCCCATTGGGGTCTTGTCGGCACGCAGGCCATACTCGGCGTTCGATTATTCGATGACCACCATTACCTTTATCGGGCAATCCATTCCCGTCTATTGGCTGGGGTTGGGGTTGATCGTCATCTTTTACGTCACCATCAAGAATCCGCTTACAGGCGAGCCTTTCCTGCCAGTCGGAGGCATGAACACCCAGGGCAAAAGCGGTGACCTGCCGGACTTGCTCTGGCACCTGGTTCTGCCCGTCACCGCCCTAAGCCTTGGTTGGATCGCCTGGTATTCACGCTTCCTGCGTTCAAGCATGATGGATGTTTTACATGAAGATTACGTCCGCACGGCAAAGGCAAAGGGTGCGTCTGAAAACGCGGTGTACTACCGGCACGCGCTGCGCAACGCCATCCTGCCTTTGGTGACATTGATCGCGCTTGACCTGCCAAGCCTTTTTGCAGGTGCGCTTTTTGTAGAGACAATTTTCTCCTGGCCCGGCATGGGTCGTCTTTTTTGGGATGCCGCCAAGGGACGTGACTATCCTGTTTTGCTGGGCGTTGTGATGATCACCGCGGTATTGATCATCGTCTGTAACATTCTTGCCGACCTTGCTTATGGCTGGCTCAACCCGCAGGTGAAGTATGAGTGAGTTGACCACCCACACAGAACAAAGCATGGCACGCACCATCATTCGGCGCTTTTTCAAACATAAACTGGCGGGAATTGCCGTTGCTGTGCTCATGGTTTTAGTGCTGGCGGCATTGTTCGCCTTTTCATCCCCTTACACGCCCACTGAGCAGGAACCCGCCAACAAATTTCAGACATCAAGCCTGGATCACTGGTTTGGGACGGATGAACTGGGGCGGGATATCTTTACCCGCATTTTGTACGGCGGACGTGTCTCTCTGGCAGTTGGTCTGTTATCAACCTTCCTTTCCATCGCCCTGGGCGTGATCGTCGGCGCGCTCTCAGGGTACTTCGGCGGCTGGGTGGACTCGCTCCTCATGCGCATCACCGATGCCTTTTTAACCTTCCCCACAATATTTGTGCTGATCATCCTCGGTGCCTACCTGCGCGAACAACAGGTCCCCTGGTTGAAAAACAGCGTGGTTATCGTGATCATCATCATTGCCGTGCTCTCGTGGATGTGGCCCGCCCGCATGGTGCGCGGACTATTCCTGGTGCTGCGCGAACGTGAATTTGTGACCGCCTCACGCGCCCTGGGCGGAAGTCATTTGCGGATCATCGTTCGTCACATCCTGCCGAATTGCATCGGTCCCATTTTGGTCAGCGGCACATTGCAAATGGCAGCGGCGATCATCACCGAGTCAGGGTTGAGTTATTTGGGGTTCGGGGTGCAGCCACCCACCCCCACCTGGGGCAGTATTTTAGCCACAGCCCAAAACCAGGTTTTCCGCGCACCGTGGATCGCGTTCTACCCCGGCCTGATGATCTTCATCACCGTCATGACCATCAATTACATCGGCGACGGTTTGCGGGATGCGTTTGACCCGTATGTGATCCATACAGAAAAATAGCCAAACCCCGATAAGTTTCGAAAAACTGTCGGGATTCAAAAAAAGGAGAAGAGATGAAACTAAAGTTGTTGACCCTGTTCGTGATCTTTGGACTCGTCCTTAGCGCCTGCGGCGGAGGAGGCAGTGAAGCGGAAAATGAGGAAACCGCCCCAGCAACCGAAGCCGTTCCGAGTGCGGTGGAAAGCGAAACACAAGCCGGTGGAGGAACCGTCACGCTTATCCTTCCGGAAGAACCCGCCAATCTCAATTACTTTCTGGCAGATGCCGCCATTGTGCGCCAGGCGGCTGATGCAACGTCAATGACCGGTCTCGCCACCATCAACGAAGATGGCAATTTCGTGGCAGTGCTGGCAGAGGACCTTCCCACCCTCGAAAACGGCGGTCTTTCGCAAGACTACCTGACCGTGACCTGGAAATTAAAGCCCGACTTGAAATGGTCTGATGGCGAACCGCTCACCTCCGACGATATCAAGTTTACTGTTGAAGTCTTATCCACACCTGATTCTGGCGCGCTGGTGGGGACAACCGGCTTTGACTTGATCACCTCGGTCGAAACGCCTGACGACCAGACCGCAGTGTTGACCTACTCCAGCCCATACCCCGGCTACATTGACCAGTTTGCATATGGCTTGTTCCCGCGCCATGCAACAGGTGAACCTGCCGATATGTTGAACTGGGAATGGAACCGCAGCCCCGTCAGCGCGGGTCCATTCATCGTCAGCGATTGGGCTTCGGGCGAAAGCATCACCATGACCCGCAACCCTTATTATTTTGAAGAAGGCAAGCCCTATCTGGACTCGCTCGTGTTCCGCGTGGTGCCTGAGCCTGCCGCGCAAACCGCCATGATGATGAACAGTGAAGCGCAGGTACATTTGTGGCCCGGTGAAACGCCGGAAGAATACAACACCCTGCTGGAAGGCACAGCTGCCTACGCCACCGTGCCTGGTATTTGGAACATGTCGGTCGACTTCAACCTGAGCGCCCCCTTTGACGGGGACCCGACAGCCGCCGCCCCTCACCCGATCCTGGGTGACCTGCGTGTGCGCCAGGCAATTGCCTCCGCCATTGACTACGATACCCTGATCAAGGATGTAACTGACGGCATCACCTCGCCATCAACCAACCCCTTCGCCTACGGTTGGTATCAATGTGACCTGCCGCGTCCCTTCCCCTATGATGTGGAGAAGGCAAACCAACTGTTGGATGAGGCCGGCTGGGTGATGGGCGATGATGGAATCCGTGTGGCACAAGGTGCGATGTACGCCAAGGATGGAACCCGCCTCGCACTGGAACTGCAGGGCTACACGGCATTCGATCCACTGCAGCGCACCGAGGAATTCATCGTCGAAAACCTCAAAGCCGTCGGCGTGGAAGCGCGCATCCAGAACTATGATTTCTCGATCATCTTCGGCACGTACGAAGATAATTCACCGCGTGCAGTCGGCGACTTTGACATGCTGATCTTTGACCGCGGCTTCACCACCGAGCCGCAGAGTTATAACTTTGATGCCTATCATTCCTCACGCATCCCGACTGCTGAAAATCCCACCGGAGGAAATTATTTCCGCTGGATAAACCCCGAAGTGGATGCCGCTCTTGAAACCGCCGGCAGCAGCTTCGACATTGAAACCCGCAAGGATGCCTATTGCACGGTCGCAGAGCAAGTCAATAAGGACCTGCCGCAGATATATCTGTACGTCTTCATTGACGGCTACGGATATGCCGACAACCTCACTGGTTACACACCCAACACCTGGGGCAGTATGAGCTGGAGCTCACAGAACTGGAAGTATGAGTAGGATGGCAGATGGACAGGTGAACAGGTAAATAAAAAACAACTCCCCGTTTCAAAAAGCGGGGAGTTGTTTTTTTAGTCTTTGATCCTGCGCGCCTGGCGAACCAGATCCACAAATTCATCCATGACTTCATCACCGTAAAGGTCTTCACTGATGCGCTCTGCTTCCTGATACACATCCCCCATCGAACCATCCTCTGCCCAGTAACTCTGCTTCAAGATCTCGGCGTATTCTGCCACGACCACTGCCCGCTGGAAATAAGGGTCGGTCTCGCGGAAATCAACAGCGATCTGCCCGGAATTAAAGTCCTTCGAAATTTCGGTGACCTGATGGGTATCGGGGTCTTCCCAGCGCATGTTGACCGTTGCGACCCTGCCGTATGCATCGGGATACAGTTTGATCTCATAAAGTGCCGTCACTGTATGCCCTGCGCCGATCTCGCCTGCATCCACGCTGTTATCGCGAAAATCATCATCAGCAACGGCGCGGTTTTCGTACCCGACCAGACGGTAGCGCATGACCACCTCAGAGTTGAAATCCACCTGCACTTTTGCATCCAACGCGATGGTTTGCAGTGTGCTGGTGAGATCGTCAATAAACAGGCGCTCGGCCTCATCAATATCATCCACATAGGCGTAAAAGCCATTGCCATCATTGGCAAGCTGTTCCATCAGTGTGTCGTTGTAATTATCCATGCCAAAACCGATGGTGGTCATCAACACGCCTTCCTGCACATGCCCGTGGATCTCATCCAGTATGGCATCGGATTCGGTCTGCCCCATATTAGCGACTCCATCCGAACAAAGGATGACGCGGTTGATGCCATCCGGCTTGAAGTCCTGCATCGCCATCCGATATCCCAGGCGGATGCCCGCTTCGGCATTGGTCACACCTTCAGGTTGGAGACTGTAGATCGCCTCAAGAATACTCCCCTTTTTGGAACCGCGTGTCGGCTCCAGCACTACACGGGCTTCCGTCCCATAGACCACAATGCTGACCGTGTCATCACGGCGCAGCCTTTCAACCAGCAGTTCCAACGAACGTTTTACCAGTCCGAGGCGGTTATCCATGTCCATCGAACCGGACACATCGATCACAAAGACCAGGTTCGCATCCTTGCGTTCCTCGTCAGAGACTTCGTAGCCCTGAATGCCAATGCGAAGCATATCGTAGCGTTCAGACTGTGTGAAAGGTGAGGGACCGCCATCCACATAGACACCGAATGCCTGATGTGCAGGGGGGATCGGATATCCCTGTTCGAAGTAGTTAATATATTCCTCAACACGCACAGAATCAGCGGGCGGCAAATTGCCATCCTTCAGATAATTGCGCATGACGGTATAGGAACCCGTATCCACATCCAATGCAAAAGTGGAGAGGTTATCATCCTCGGTATCAATGGATGGATTAACTCCATAGTTCTCAAAGAACATGTCGTCAGGTTCATTTTTGGACAAAGGGGCTGGTGCAATAAATAGGGGTTGACTTGCATCATCCAATGCTTGCGTTGGCGCGTAGCTGGGAACTTCCATAGCAGGTTCTTCAGGGGCCGGGTATTCATCCTCCAGGTTCTGTCCAGCGGCCACAGGCGCTTCTGAAACGTTCTCCTTTGTGGCGGCTGGGGCAAATACTCCACAAGCATTCAAAAACAACAGCACGAACAGGACGAACAGGACACTAAAGCCAGTGGCTTTGCGTAAGGTTTTCATTTTTTCTCCTTGTTTAATTTTTGGAACGACTTACGTCGTTATGATCAAACTTCAGCAAGTCAGCGGGCGGCGTCCCGCGATACTTCACAAACCTGGTATCAGCAAAAGCCCATCTTTCAGAATAATGCGTCTCATTGATTTATGGAATGACGCAGTTCTTTACAGGAAAGTTCCCAGGAAAAATCCATTACTGGGATAGGCCATCCGTACCCGTGCCCACCTCCACAAAACAAGAGACAGCCGCTTCTGCTGCGGCTGTCTCTTGTTTAATTTGCAGAAAGATTCAAGTCTATTTTGAGGGCATTAACGGCAGCATGTCAATTACGTGGTCTGTGTGCGCTTCGCGCCCCTCACGATTCAGGTGGTAGGTGGTATCGTAAAAAAGTTTTGCGGCGTAGATAAAATCCTGAGGCACGCCAATGATGGGAATTTCGAGATCAGTTTCCATAAGTTTCGCCAGGGTATTAAAGTTCTCCTGCTGGGCTTTATAAATATTGATGGGTATGGCGGGGTAAACCAGAAAAACCTGAATCCCCGCCCCATCAAGTGAGCGATAAAAGGTATTGAGTAGTTCAATGGCCGGGTTGGGAGATGAAACCTTGATCTTTGGTATTGAATTGGCAAACCCCGAAGGGGCAGGCTGACCCAGGTGGGCAACCATATCGCCCCACGCGTTGAAGCCCTGCCGCACATACACCGGGGAAGGATCTTCAGGCTGCCTGACAATTCGTAAAATATCGCTTTCTGCGGCTTGAAAAAGTCCCGCTGCCACATTGTAAGCCTGAACCGGCGTAGTGATCCCGGATATACATGCAGGGCAAAATTTTATCAGCGTACCGAGTTCGCGCGCTCTCCCATCCAACGGGATGTCGGAAAAGTGGGCATATTCGGGAAAGATCAATAGAATGTCACCGTCTCTCAACGCAGGCTGGACTTCGTTGAGCATGTAACGCAAACCGAGGTCAACGTTCAAACCCATGTTGATGACAGGCATTCCAAAATATTTCGCCATTTCCTGGCTGTCCAAGCTGAACGCGGTGTTGGACCCTCCGATCAGGATCATGCGGGGAGAGTCAACGGAAACCAACAGGCGGTGTTTATCTGCGGCAGCAGCCATATAATTATCGGTATCGTGCGGGCTGAACAGCACAAGCAGGGACATCACCAGTGTCACAAGAAAACCAAGAGAAAATAAATTACGGGCGAGTTTGAGCATGTCTAAAATTGAAAATAAATGAAATCAGTGGGGACTTCGTAAATCTTCCCAAAGACCAGAATGCAGACCAGGATCCCAACATACAGCACCCAACGCAAGGCGGCAGGTTTTTGGGCAAGCAGCGCCCTGAGTGAACCGCGCTCTTGAAAGCGGTGGACGATGCCCATGACAGCCATGGCAGAAAATGTGATGAGTAATTCGTAACTCGAAAATGTGGAGCGAGCCAACTCCAGCAGGGCTGCGCCATCAGTCCAGCCGCTAAATAATCTGGAGGAAATTAACAAGGCAGATCCTACAGACTCAGCGCGAAAAAAGACCCAGGCATAGCCCACGAGCAGCAGAACGGCGATCCTTTGCACAGGGAACAGGACCCAGCCGGGGAAAACAGCGTGGAATTTTTCAGGCAGAGACCGCCATGCCCTTTGAATTTGAACCTCCAACGCCAGATACAAACCATGCAGACCACCCCAGATGATGTATGTCCAGTTTGCGCCATGCCATAATCCGCTGATGAGAAAAACAAAAAAGAGGTTGGCTGATTGTCCCAGCCACCTGGAGCGGTGCCTTTCGAGCGGGAAAAAAAGATAATCGCGAAACCAACTGGAGAGGGAGATGTGCCAACGCTTCCAAAACTCGGAAACGGAAAGGGCCAGGTAGGGTCTTTTGAAGTTGACCATGAGTTTAAAACCCAGCACCTGCGCCGCCCCGATGGCAATATCGCTGTATCCCGAAAAATCGCAGAATATCTGCACAGCAAAAAAGGCAGTCGCCAGAACCAGTTCGGGACCCGAAAATGCCTGCGGGTTGGTATAGTACGGATCGATCAAAGGAGCCAGCCTGTCAGCGATCACCACTTTTTTGAACAAGCCCCATGCCATTAATTTCAACCCATCGGCGACCCGCTGATAGTCAAAAAAGTGTTCCTCGTGAAATTGGTGCAGTACATTTTGAGGACGTTCAATGGGACCCGCCACCAGCTGCGGAAAAAATAATACATACAGTGCATAGATCCCAAAATGCCGCTCGGTTTTCTGACGTCCACGAAACACCTCGATGGTGTAACTCATGGCTTGAAAGGTGTGAAATGACAAGCCGATCGGCAGGATGATATTGAGATTATGAATGGGATAGTTCCAGCCGACAAATTCCGCAAACGCAACTACGTTTGAATTTAGAAAATTGAAGTATTTGAAAAAGGCAAGGAAGCCAATATTGGCGATCAAACTCAAAGTCAGATATGCTTTTTTTCTTTCAAGGGATCGTGCTTCTTCGATAAATATTCCAGCAAAATAATCCACGACAATGGTAACGCCCAAAATCAAGATGTAGACCGGCACAAACGCCATGTAAAAATAAGCGCTGGCGCCAAGTAAAAGCCACCAGCGGTGTCTGTGCGGCAATATAAAATATAAAATGGTGACGAGCGGGAAGAAAAGGGCAAATTCGAGGGAGTTAAAAAGCATTCGGAATGATTCCAGGCTGGGAAATTTTTTAACGGAGGAAGGTAATAAAAACAGGGCAGATATTTGTGTCTGCCCTGTTTTTTTCCATTACTTCAATTTTTCTTCAAGAACCTTTGGAAGTTTCTCCAGCGCAGATCGGGTATCGCCGCCCGGCAAACTGCCTTGCGCCAGGTTTGGACGTCCGCCGCCTTTCCCGCCGATCCCCGTGATGAGATCGCCCGCTTTGAGCCCGCGTTTGACCACATCTTCGGTCAACACGGCGATGACGGTTGTTCCTGTGACCAGGACCGCAGCCCCGTTTTTGGGGTGCCTCTCACGAAACTTATCGGCAAGCGAACGCAAGGTATCCACATCGGCATTGGGGATCTCAACACCCAGCACATTGACATCCTTCACGGTCTGTACATTGGAAAGCAGGGATTGGAACATGGCAAGGGCCGACTGTGTACGCAGGCTGGCCAGTTCCTTCTTCAACTCGGAAACTTCGTCCTGCAAAGCCTCCACCTTGGCGGGCACTTCTTCGACCGAAGATTTCAACACCCCGGCGGTTTGTTTGAGGGTCTTAAAGCGTTTACTGATCAATTCATATGCGCCCCGGCCTGTAACAGCCTCGATGCGGCGAATACCAGCCGCTGCCGAACCCTCGCTGACGATAAGAAATGCGCCAATATCTGAAGTGCGGTCGAGATGGGTGCCGCCGCAAAGTTCATAGGAATATTTATCGTCTTCATCTTCAAGAATGGAGATCGTGCGGACCGTCTCACCATACTTTTCACCAAAGAGCGCCATTGCGCCTTCTTTTTTGGCTTCATCCAAAGACTTGGTTTCCTTATGGACAGGCATATCCTCGGCGATCGCTTCGTTGACCATCTTCTCAACCCGTTCGATTTGTTCAGGAGTCATCGCGTCGGGCTGGGTGAAATCAAAGCGCAGGTGTGTGGGAGAGACCAGCGAACCCGCCTGACGGGCATGGTCACCGAGAACTTCATGCAGTGCCTTGTGGAGCAAATGCGTGGCTGTATGATTGCGCATGATGTTATGGCGGCGGACGGCATCCACTTCGGCGGTGGCTTTGCTGCCCACTTTAGGCTGACCAGAGATGACCTGACCAATATGGGTGATGATGCCGGCCGCGGCACGGCGGACGGCGGAAACTTCAACCTCCCAATCCTCACCACGAATGTATCCTTCATCCCCCACCTGACCGCCCGCTTCAATGTAGAAACCCGTCTTCGGCAGAATAACCTCAACCTGGTCATCGAGGGCTGCAGATTCAACCGATTGACCATTCACGATCAACGCCAGCACCTCAAGATTTGAGTACCGGTCCACTTGGGTGCCGGTATACGGATCATATTCAACACCGCTCGCGCCAAGCTTATTTTTGGCTTGCAGGTCTTTGAAGATATTCGCAAAATATTCTGAGTCTTCACCACCGAGCTTACCCATGGCTTTACCGCCGCCGGAGGCTTTGGCATGTTCATCCTTTGCAGCGCTGAAACCTGCTTCATCAATATCAAGTCCCTGTTCACGGGCGATATCGCGCGAGATCTCAAAGGGTAAGCCGTAAGTGGCATAGAGATCAAAGGCTTCGTGGCCGTCCAGGGTGGTTTGGTTGGCGGCGCGAATCTGAGAGAGGAGATTTTCCAAATGGGCGGTACCCGCTTCAACGGTTCGCGCAAAGCGAACTTCCTCACGAGTCAGGTTGTCTAAAATGGTAGCCTTGTTCTTTTCCAGTTCGGGATAAAAGCCACCATATTCTGCAATGACAGCTTCGGCAACTTTGGCGAGGAACGGCTCTTTGAGTCCGATCTTGGTGCCAAAGCGCGCACCGCGGCGGATGATCATACGTGTAATGTAGTTGCGCCCGCCATTCCCTGGAACCACACCGTCCGCAATGAGGAAGGCGGCAGAACGCGCATGGTCACAGATGACCCGGTAGGGAGTGAAATCAGCGAGCATTTCTTTTTCAGAATGACCCGTGAGAGACCGCAAAACATCGAGAGAGCCGGTGAAGAGGTCGGTCTTGTAATTGGAGTCGACACCCTGCAAAACAGAGACGATACGCTCGAAACCCATGCCCGTATCAACATGTTTGGCAGGCAGCGGCTCAAGGCGGCCGTCTTCGAAAAGGTTGTATTGAATGAATACGTTGTTCCAAAGTTCAAGGAAGCGCGTGCATTCGCCATTCACGCCGCAGACATGGTCTGTGCCGCGCAGGTTATCACGCTCTTCGCCGAGGTCAATGTGGATCTCGGAGCACGGTCCGCATGGACCAAACTCAGCCATTTGCCAAAAATTTTCCTTACGCCCAAAAAACAAAACATGCGATGGGTCGAAGCCAGCCTGTTCCTTCCAGATGTCGGCGGCTTCATCATCCTGCGGCACATTGCCTTTATCATCCCTGAAACAGGTCGCGTAGAGCTTATCCTTGGGCAAGCCCCAGACCCCGGTCAGCAGCTGCCACGACCAGGCAATGGCTTCCTTTTTGTAATAGTCGCCAAACGACCAGTTCCCAAGCATTTCAAAGAATGTATGATGCGTGTCATCACGCCCCACATCTTCAAGATCATTATGCTTGCCCGCTACACGCATGCACTTCTGCGAGTCGACTGCGCGCTTGTACGGGCGTGTATCCGTACCAACGAACACATCCTTGAACTGCACCATGCCCGAATTGGTGAATAACAAAGTGGCATCCCCGCCCGGCACAAGCGACATGGACGGTACAGCGGTATGTCCGTGTTCAACAAAGAAGTCTATAAAGTCCTGGCGGATCTGGTTGCCTGTTAGTTTTTTCATTCAAACTCCAAATGATTTTAATAATTGCGTGCCGAATTATACCAATGGATAGGTTGAATGATGAAGGATATGTGATAAATTGGGATCGGAAACTACGCCTGCGCACAAAAAACGGGAGTATGACAACAGCAGGAATCAAAATTGCCCCCTTTCACCATAAATCTATCCGCCAATGCGCTTACGCAAAATGCGGATCCGGTACTTCTTCGGTGACGCGATAGACTATGTCGTGTTCGCGGACAGGTTCATTAACAGTAACAGCGACATCATGGCCAGGTTTGACCCACACAACCGCGTGATGGTTTACCTGCATGGATATGACCCTCTCTGTCAGGTCAGTCACATGTCCGAGAATATGTATCTTATCGCCCAATTTCAAATCATCTTCAAGGTTCAATACTGCCACATTGAGGTGATTGAAATAATGAGTCACCCGGCCGATCTCCACTTCCATAAGCCGCCTCCTTTTACGGTCTCTTCACGATCAAAACCGAACAATCCGAGTAGTGGACCAGCTTGCGCGAAACACTCCCCATCCACAAACTCCTGAACTGACCCAGTCCGCGCGACCCGGCCACGATCAGATCAACCTTATTGCCTTTGACATAATCCATGATCTCGGTTGCCGCGTCGCCCTGGCGCAAAATTGGGGTGGATGAGACCCCATGACGCTGAAGCAAAGCGCAGGTCCGCTTTAGGAGAGCCTGCCCTTTGCGCTCCTGCTGCTTTTGCAAAGCAGAATTCTCATCGTCTGGAGGCAGCACGTATATGGACTGCCAGCCCCCCAGATGAGGCTCCATGGTTAAAAGAGGCTGTGGCGGAGGGACAACGTGCATGACCTGCACATCTGCTTTTTCGGGCAGGGGGAATTTCGCCAGATAACGGGCAGCGTACTGGCTGGTCACAGACCCGTCCGTTACGAACAAAATACGCCGCAAACCCTGATACGGCGCGCGCACGATCAAAACCGGGCCGTGGGCATATTCCACTACCTGCTGCGCCACACCACCCAACAGGATACCAAGCGTGGCGCGCAATCCCTTTGCGCCCAGCACGATCAGATTGGATTTTTTATTGTGTGCGATCTCAATGATCTTTTCCGCCGGCGAGCCAAGCATCAGGTCCGTTTCGGCTGGTATCCCCGCATTTAAAAACTGGCGTTTGGTCTTTTCAAGAGAACTTTCAAAATCAGGTATGGCTGAAATCTGTCCGGGAGTGAAAACCCGCAAAACGAACACGCGGCTTTTGGGTGGTAAAGGAAGATCTTGGATCAACTCCACTGCAGACTGGGCATGCTGTGAACTGTCATCCGCCATCAGGATGTTCATCCGTTTTATCGAAGTCATTTTCTGCCTCCTTTTATGCGAAAATAACTTTCTCATCTATACTGTAGCACGAATCACCTCCCAATTTCCAGACCCATTTTTATGAAAAGGTGACTGCCAATTTCATTTGCGACAGTCACCTTTATCTTTATTTCCCGTACCGTTTGCGAATTTCAGGCAGGAAGTAATCGTCGAAGAAGCGGTCCACATCGTAATCGGGTTTCCAGTTCCATTCGCTGCGGGCGAGGGAATCATCCACATCCTCGGGCCATGAATCCACAATGCCCTGCCTGCGCGGATTGGGCTCAAAGGTGATCTTTGCATCAGGGAAGGCTTTCAACGCGCGCTGGCGAAACTGGTCGGCGGTGATGGCAAACGCCGCGATGTTATACACATTATTGGAAAGTTTTTCACGCGGCACATCCGTCATCACCAACAGGGATTTGATCGCATCGGGCATTGCCATGAAGGAAATTTTTGTATCGGCACGCACAAAACATGAATAAGGTTTGCCCTGCGCCGCCGCATGCAGCATCTCGGGACCGTAGTCACTTGTCCCTCCGCTCGGCAGGGTGAAGGCACTGATCAAGCCGGGAAAGCGAAGTGCCCGAAAATCCAGCATCAGGGGTGGTTTCTCATCCAAATGTTTTTGACCATAATATTTTCCATAATACATCCCCAATTTTTCGCAATATA
>JAIFNG010000114.1 GCA_020047815.1 Anaerolinea sp. | reverse complement strand
GGTAAAAGTTTTTTGTGAAGAAAACTATCAGCGAGTTCCGAAAAGCATTGTACCAAAACTTTATCAAACGGGCTGACGCCATGTTCAATTTGGTGGATGCCTTGACGGTTGCGGGTCATGTCAGTTCACCAGTAGCGTTGAGCGAAGAAACACCCTTTGTGCGGAAGTTTTCCAGTGTGTACGATGGTTTGGAAAATGGCGAGATGAACATGGATGATCTGCTGTCCATGTTGCCGCATTGTGTTCCAAGCGACAGTGAAACCATTGCAGGCTACAAAGTCTATGCGGCTGACGCGACAGCCAACGAACATGAGCAAGCGGAAACATTGCCTGACCGCAGTGTTTTGAAATCGGATCAAAAAGACCCGGTTCGCTATGGTCACAAGTATTCATGGTTGGTGCGTTTAATGAACTTTGGTACATCCTGGGCAGCACCTGTGGATGTGGAGCGGATTGGCACTGAAATGACCGATACCCAAGTGGCTGCAATTCAAGTGAAGGAATTGGACATCCGCGACCCGCAGAAAAAGGTGTTGGTTGCAGATAGTCGCTATGCTGACCAGCTGTTTTTGGGTATTTTTCGATGGTTTCAGAATACTTTTACCTTGGTGCGTGTTGCCAGCAATCGGGTTTTGTTTGAAAATCCTAAACCGAAACCACCAGGCAAGAAGGGCAGACCGTCAAAACATGGCAAGCCCTTTCATTTGAAAAAGATCCATCGCGCTGCGGACCGCAGCGAAATATTTGAACTGGGCAAGCAGACTGTCCGAGTATCCTTGTGGAAGGATATACACTTCAAGAAGCTGGCTGATTTGATTGGCTCGCTAGTGCAAGTCGAGGAAGATGGCACCCCACGTTACAAACGTCCGATGTGGTTATTCTGGACAGGACCGAATGATGTATCCTTGCCCGATCTCGGCCGCATGTATTTATGGCGTTTTGCCATCGAGCACATGTTCCGCTTTTTGAAACAGCATATGGGTCTCAATAGCAACCGTTCTCCCAACCTGGTCAGCGCGCAACAATGGATGTGGCTCTGTGCGTTGGCGTATTGTCAATTGCTGTTGATGCGTGACGATGTCAAGCAAAACCGACCTGCATGGTATCCACTCAACAGACAACAACGGGTCAAGCTTACGCCTTATCAAGTGCAACGCTCTGCTCTGGCTTTTTTGTTGGAGTTGGGTACACCAGCTGCTAAGCCCAGACCTGCTGGAAAAGGCACAGGCAGGCAAAAGAATTATTGCCCGCCACCACGTGGTCGTTATTCGGTGGTATTCAAGTCCAAAAAAGCCCAGATTTTGCCTTCTGCCAGTCCGTAATTGGTATTTGCTTTTCAGTTTTTAACGTTCGGTCCCATCACACATCTTTTGTGTGCTACTTTGCCACTCTAAACTCAAGTAATTTATATGGTTATCTTTTTAGAATACTCAGTCAATTTCAGTTTCGGGCTATGTGGTCCACGCTGATAAATACCTGCGTCACCAAAAACGGATTGATCAACAGGGAAATTCTCAAGCGCGGGTGGTTTTTCAAAAGTACAGGCTTTGGAAAATATATCCCTTGGTGTCAGATCTACTGTGGGATTGTGTTTTGGTAAACCCACCGGCCTGCATAAACGTCATTATTTCGGCCTCCAGATAACAAATTGTTTGCAATCTTGTTAGTTGTCTAACAATCGTAGGGATATCGTAGGGATATCGTCAAGTAGTATTTGGATGAACATGATAAATTTAGCACTGTAAGGTGATTTCTCTTCTCCTCCTTTCAAAGAGAACCACGGTCGGCGTCCGTGGTTCTCGGCGTTTAACGGGATGTTATGGCAGTATAATCCGCGTCATCTAACTCTTGCGAGGGTAACATGCCTGTACAAATTACGATCATCGGTCTTGGACAAATTGGGGCTTCCATGGGGCTGGCGCTTGCGGCTCATAAGGACGCGATTTTGCGCATAGGTCACGATAAAAATGTGGATGTGGAGCGCGAGGCGCTAAAAAAAGGTGTGGCAGATAAAATGGAACATAATCTGCCCAGGGCGGTGCAGGATGCAAAACTGGTGGTATTGAGCATCCCTGTTAGCCAGGTGCGGGAGACATTGGAGTTCATTGCGCCCGATTTGAAGGAAGGCACAGTGGTGCTGGATACCGCGCCGATCAAGGCGGATTTACAAAAGTGGGCCAGGGAAATTCTGCCGGAGGGATGTTATTATGTGGGACTTGTCCCTGCCATCAACCCCGAATACTTGTATGATTTTCATCCTGCTCCACTCACGCCCCAGCCGGACCTGTTTTTGAAGGGATCTTTTCTGGTGGATGCCCCCCTGGGAACTCCTGAACAAGCGGTGACCTTTGCGATGGATTTTGTTCGTCTGTTGGGTGCAGAGGCGCTGCTTGCAGACCCTGTTGAATCAGATGGCTTGATGACGACCACCCATCTTTTACCGCAACTTCTGTCCGCCGCTTTATTAAATGCGACGATCGGCCAACCGGGCTGGTTGGATGCGCGTAAAGTGGCAGGCCGTGTATACGCGACAGCGACGGCAGGATTGGCAGACCAGGATGAGATCGATTCGCTGCGGTTATCTGCTCTGCAGAATCGAGTGAATGTTGTCCATGCGTTGGATGTGACCCTTGCTGCCTTGCACGGCTTGCGTGATGATATTGAAGCGGAAAACAATGATGGGGTTGCAAAGCGCTTGGGATATGCGCTAAAAGGGCGCAGTCAATGGTTGAACGAGCGCATGTCTGCCGATTGGACAAAGCCTGCGGAAATTGAAGCGCCTGGTGTGCCCTCCATATCTGAACGCCTGTTTGGCGGCTTGCTGGTGAAGAAGCGCGGGAAATGAGTTGTTATTGTTACATCCTGCAATGTTCCGATGGAACATTTTATACTGGCTGGACGACAGATCCCGGGAGGCGGGTTACACAACACAATAAGGGCAGTGGCGCAAAATATACCAGCACACGCCGCCCCGTGAAATTGGTATACTTGGAGCCCTGCCTGAATCAAACCGATGCGATGAAGCGTGAACTTGCGATCAAGAAGATGAACCGTACCCAGAAGATGAAGCTGGTGGATAAGTACGCAGAACAATAAATGTAGTTCTCAGACATGGAACCTGGGATACATCACACAATGCAAAGCCAACTCATACGGACAAACAACATCAACCTGCATGTCATGACTGACGGACCCGAACATGGGACGGCGGTCATTTTATTGCACGGATTTCCGCAATTTCATTATGGTTGGAAGGATCAGATCCCTGCCCTTACCCGGGCGGGATTTCGTGTAATTGTCCCGGACCAGCGCGGATATAACTTGTCGGACAAGCCAAAAGGGATCTCCGCGTATGATGTCGATGTGCTTGCAAATGATATTATCGGGCTGCTCGATCACTTCGGAATTCAAAAGGCGAAACTTGTTGGACATGACTGGGGTGCTGTTGTCGCCTGGACCGTTGCCATTAACCACCCCGAACGTTTGGAAAAACTTGCCATCCTCAATGTGCCGCATCCCGATGTGATGACGGATTTTGTGCTGCACAATCCCATTCAGCGCAAAAAATCCTGGTATGTTTTCTTTTTTCAACTCCCCTGGCTTGTGGAATGGATGCTGGGAAAAAATGATTTTGAATACCTGGCGCGTATGCTCGTACAGTCAGGGCGAAAAAATACGTTCACCGATGTGGATGTGGCGGAACATAAAAAAGCCTGGTCGCAAAAGGGCGCATTGACCGGGATGTTAAATTGGTATCGCGCCGCCATGCGGCGTGGCTTGCGCTTTGCTCTTGGCCACGAGAAATCATCTGCGCGGCGGGTGCAGGTTCCAACGCTGATGTTATGGGGCAAACGCGATGGCGCACTCAGTTCAGACATGGCGCAGCCCTCGATCGATTTGTGCGACACAGGTGGTTTGGTCTTTTATGAAAATGCCACGCACTGGGTGCAGAATGATGCCAGCGCGGAAGTGAACCAAAAACTGATCGAATTCATGAGTTAGCCGATGCCAATTTTAGCCATTGTTTTGCTTTTCCTGTCTGCTTCCATGCATGCGATATGGAATTTTTTGCTTAAAAATTCAGACGAAAAATATATCGCCATGGGCTGGCAGGTGATTCTAAGCGGCATCTTCTCGCTGGGATTCATCTTCTTCACTGGCTTACCGCCGCGTTCGATGTGGGGATTTGCCGTCCTCAGCATGTTCCTGGAAGCGGTTTACTTCATCCTGCTTTGTATTGCCTATAGTGACCATGACTTTTCGCTTGTCTACCCCATCGCGCGTGGGGCGGCACCCGCATTGCTTGTGTTGTGGTCGGCGATCCTGCTGCATGAACAGTTAACAGTTGGCGGGTATATTGGTCTTGCCATGATCACAGGCGGCATGATCGTGATCGGCGCGACTACACTGATCCACAGTAATGGCGAAAAACCGCATTTGCGGGGAATTCTGACAGCCTTGCTGGTGGCATTGGTCATTTCGATCTACACCTTTATTGATGGCACAGCCGTAAAAAATGGTCCTGCTCTGCCGTACGGATTATCCATGTTCGTTATGGTCCCATTTGTGACAACACCGTATCTCACACGAAAATATGGCTGGGGTCCTTTTGCGGAAATGTGGCGAAAAAATCGCGGATATTTATTGCTTGGCGGCGTGCTGGGACTTGTGGCTTACATGCTGGCGCTTTTTGCCTACACCTTTGCCCCGCTTAGCTATTCGGGCGCGATCCGTGAAGTGAGCGCGGTCATCGGAGCATTCCTCGGCTGGCGTTTCCTGAAAGAGGAACTGGGCGGGGTGCGCGTGGTTGGCTCAGGGATCGTATTCGCCGGCGTAATGGTAATCGCGATTTTCGGTTGATCTGCATCCCCGCCAATTCAAAGGGATGTCAAGGTGAATTTCGCAATACTCGCTTAATAAGGAACATAATCCAGGGGCAATTGGAAGCAAAAACTGGTATTCCTGCGGACTTCCCCGGATCACTAATAATTTAATGAGCATGAAATTTAGGGGGCAGGTTTGTCGGGTTATAATCCCGCATTATTCTCGCTCAAGGAGTTAATATGCTCAAAATTGGATACATCGGTCTTGGATTAATGGGCAAGTCCATTGCCCGCAACATTCTTAAAGCAGGTTTCCCGCTTGTGGTGCATAACCGTTCGCGCGCTGCGGTGGATGAACTGGTGGCTGAGGGTGCCCTTTCTGCCTCATCCCCTGCGGTGGTTGCCGCGCAGTCAGATATCGTCTTCACCAACTTGCCCGATTCGCCCGATGTTGAAAAAGTTGTCCTGGGTGAAAGAGGGATCATCGAAGCCGCGCATGATGGGCTGATCGTGATCGATAACTCGACCATCAAGCCTGCGTTGGCGCGGATGATTGCGGCGGAACTCGCGAAGAGGGGTGTCTACTCTCTGGATGCGCCCGTATCGGGCGGCGATATCGGCGCGAAAAATGGAACACTGACCATCATGGTCGGCGGCGACGCATCTGCATTGGAACGCGCCATGCCTGTACTTCAGGCAATGGGCAAGACCATCACCCTTGTCGGCGATGCGGGTGCAGGGCAGGTGGCAAAAGCCGCAAACCAGATCATGGTTGCCGCGCAGATGGTGGCGATGGGCGAATTGCTGGTTTTCTCGAAGAAGGCGGGTGTGGATCCGCGCAAGGTGGTGGATGCGATTAAGGCGGGTGCGGCACAATGTTGGGCACTGGATATCAAACCGCCGCGTTTATTTGATGGCAACCGTAGCCCTGGTTTTAAATCCTATATGCAGTTGAAGGATATGAGAATCGTTTTGGATACGGCAAAGGAATACGGCGTACCCATTTCAGCCACCGAGGAAAACACAAAATTATATGAGCAGATGATCGAGATGGGCATGGGCGAATTGGACAACTCTGCGGTAGTGGGTGTGATCGAGAAGTTGGCCGGGATTGGAATTTTGGATTGATCTTTTTTGCAGGGATGGAGTTTTCCCCCGTCCCTGCCTATAATCGTTGTGCCATTGTTCAGGAAATTTGATAGAATCAAACCGTGATCGAATTAAAACAGCGCGTTAATTTAATTAACAAGATCCACCTCTTCAACGGCTTGAAAGAGGACCAGCTCTCGGGCATCGCCGTCAAATTTGACGAGGTCGAAGTGCCTGCGAACCATGTTGTGTTTAAGCGTGGAGATAAACCGGAAGGTTTTTTCATCATTTTCGAGGGGAAGGTCAATGTCACCCGTCCGCACGAGAAAATAGGCGAAGAAGTGCTCATCTGGCTGGTGTCAGGCGATTATTTCGGTGAGGAAGCGTTGGTGGAAAATCGTAATCGTTCAGCGACGATTACAGCCACCCAGGATACCACCCTGCTGTTCCTGTCACGCGAGCATTTCGAAGAAGTACTTGGTACTTACCCCAACCTGAAACCAAATTTTTTGGTCGCCATCAAGAGTCACAAACTGGCACGCGCGACCAAGTTCACCTGGCTTGGTCCAAAAGAGATCATTTATTTTGTTGCGCGCCGGCACAAGATCCGGTTGTACCAGGCGCTGGTTTTGCCTGTGCTTTCGCTGGCTGTGCCCATTGGCTTGTTCGTTTGGGGCACACTGGTGAGTGCCGTAACCCCGCTCGCGCTGGGTACATTGGCTTTGATCTTTATTCTAGGCTGGGGGACCTGGAATGCGATCGACTGGAGCAATGATTATTACATTGTCACCAACCAGCGCGTGGTCTGGCTGGAGAAAGTGATTGGCTTGTATGACAGCCGTGAGGAGGCTCCGTTGAGCACCATCCTCTCGGTGGGTGTGGAGACCGACCAACTGGGGCGTATATTGGATTACGGCAACGTGATCGTGCGTACCTTTGTTGGCAGGATCGAATTCGATTATGTGGACCACCCTAACCAGGCGGCGGAAATGATTCGCGAATATTGGGAGCGTGTCAAATCGGTCCTCACGGTCTCACAAAAAGAGGTGATGCGCAATACCATCCGCCAAAAATTGGGGTTGCCCGTTGAGAAGAGAAAACTTGATGAACTTCCGCCCATCGTCACCATGAATAAAAACCTCGCAAACCTGCCGTTATGGTGGGTGGCCTTCCTCAGCCTTTTTACACTGCGGACAGAGGAAGCCGGCAAGGTGATATATCACAAGCATTGGATCGTCCTGGTGCGGCAGACCTGGAAACCGCTGGCTCTCACGCTTCTCATGTTCACCCTGCAGATCTGGCGCATCTTTAACCTTTGGATGTCGCCCACCGAGTCTTTCTTAAAAACCAATGCAGATGGCGCTCTTCGCCCCGACACGATCACGGTCGCCCTCCCCATGCTTGCCGTGCCTTTTATCGTATGGCTTGTCTGGGAATATGTGGACTGGAAAAATGATATCTTCATGGTTGCTTCAGATGAAATTATGGATCTTGACCGTAAGCCTTTTGGTAAAGAGGAAAAACGTGCCGCTCAGATTGACAGTATTTTGAGCACATCCTATACCCGTGAGGGGATCATCCCGATTTTGTTTAACTACGGTACAGTCAAAATTGCAGTGGGTGGCGCAACTTTTGACTTTCAGGATGTCGCCGACCCTGCCAGTGTACAGGCAGATATCAACCGCAGGCGTTCAGCTCGCATTGCCAAAAAGAATGAAGACGCCGGCAAGGATGACCGCGAACGCTTTGCCACCTGGATCGCGGCATATCACGAAAATGCAGATACTTTCGAATCGCCGCCGATCATTGTCCCGACAGATGATGGTGAGAAAACCAGTGATCAATGGTAGACGGGTAAAATTAGTTATTGGTAACCAGTTATCAGGAATATTAAAAGAATAGGAACAGAATCAGTATGGCATTAAGAGAAATCGTAACCCTGCCCGACCCCGTTTTACGGCGCAAGGCAAAATCTGTAACAAAGTTTGACAAGGAATTGCAAACACTAATAGATGACATGATCGAAACCATGCGTGCTGCGCCGGGCGTGGGACTTGCCGCGCCGCAGGTTGGCATCTCCGAACGTCTTGCCGTGATCGAATATGAGGAAGAGGACGACGAGGATGAGGGTGAAACCGCATCCGCGGAGGAACCTCCCAAACCACCCAGTCCAAAGCAGTTGTTCATCATCATCAACCCTGAAATTGTGAAGGCATCTGAAGAAAAGGTGATGGGCATCGAAGGCTGCCTCTCCATTCCCGGTTTGTTGGGCGAAGTGGAACGGCATGAGGCGCTGCATGTGAAGGCAATGAACCGCCACGGAAAACCCGTCAAATTCAAAGTGGATGGCTGGCTCGCCCGCATTTTCCAGCATGAAATTGATCATTTGAATGGGGTGCTCTTCACGGACCTTACCGAACACATTTGGCAGCCGAAGGAAGAGATAGAAGACCGCGTCTGATTAGACGCAGGAAAATTCCGGATATTCGGCGTTATCCGACCGAAATTCAATTTTTGGTTGGATAACCGCAATTATGTATCTAAAACATTTATCACTTACCAACTTTCGCAGTCTTGCCCGCCTGGATGTTGAACTTCCACGGCGGGCTGTTGTGTTGGTTGGCAGCAATGCGCAGGGAAAAACCTCAGTCCTCGAAGCCATTTATTTTCTGGCGGCGTTCACCTCCTTTCAAACCCATGCAGATCGGCAGATCGTCAACTTTCACGAGGCGAAGAATCCACTGGCTGTAACGCGCCTGGTGGCAGATTACCAGCGCGGAAAAACAAAGCACCGTATCGAAGCACGTCTCATCCTTGAGCCGACGGGTGTTAACGGGCAGCGTCTGCGCAAGGAGATTTTGCTCGACGGAGTAAAGCGCCATGTCAGCGACATCGTGGGGCACTTCAACGCGGTCATCTTCGTGCCTCAAATGTCACAGATCATCGAAGGCGGCCCCGACGAGCGCCGCCGATACCTTAACCTGGCTCTGGCGCAGACTGTCCCCTCGTATGCCCGCGTGCTGAGCGATTATTCCCAGGCCCTCACCCAGCGCAATGCGCTGCTCAAAGCGTTGTACGAGAGATCTGCTGATGGCAGCCAGCTTCAAGTGTGGGATGAAACATTGGTGCGGCTTGGGGCGCAGATCATCCTGTGGCGTATTCAGGCTGTGCAGGAGATCGAACGCTATGCATCCCGCATCCATCACGAATTGACTCATGGAAGTGAGTCCCTGCGCCTGGCTTTTGAACCCGCCTACGATCCGCTGCCCAAGCCTGAGATGCAGTTGGGATTGAAATTGGACACACCCATTGACCGCTCTGCGCTGGAATTGGATGAGATTCAGCAGGGATTTTTGGCGCGTTTGAAACAAATTCGCAGCGAAGAGATCTTGCGCGGCGTGACGACGATCGGTCCACACCGCGACGATCTGCGCTTTATCATCAACAAGGCGGATGTCAGTGATTATGGCTCGCGCGGACAATTGCGGACGACCCTGCTTGCGCTCAAATTGGCCGAGGTGGAATGGATGAAGGAACGCACGGGCGAAGTTCCTGTCATTTTGCTGGATGAAGTGATGGCTGAACTTGATACACAACGGCGGGTCGACCTGCTGAAATACGTCAGCCAGGATTCGCAGGTGTTGTTCACCACCACTGACACAAATTCATTTGCGCCTGATTTCATCACGCAGGCAGAGGTGTGGGACGTGAAAGGCGGGGTTGTCCAGCCGAGAAAATAGAGATCTGATCACGGGGGAGTTGCTGATCCTTCATGCGAAGGCAGCCGGACGGCTTACAAACACCTGATACATTGAAGTAAAATATTCCCATGACAGACATCCTTGTAATAGGTTCACTCAATGCAGACCTCGTTGTGCGTGCGCCTCATTTTCCACAGCCTGGCGAAACCATTAGCGGTGGCGACCTGCGGATCATCCCCGGCGGGAAGGGGGCCAATCAAGCAGTCGCTGCAGCCAGGCAGGGTGCCAGTGTTGCCATGCTGGGGCGTGTGGGGCAGGATAGTTTTGGTCCGTTTCTTTTGGAAAGCCTGAAGTCGGATTTGGTGGATATATCTCATGTCCACCTGGATGGATCTGCGACGGGTACGGCGATCATTGTGGTGGATGCGAATGGGCAGAACAGCATCGTACTTTCGGCAGGCGCGAATGGGAAAGTCTCCCCTGCGGATGTAGACAACGTCTCCGCGCTTCGCCCGAGCTTGATCCTGCTTCAACTGGAGATCCCCATCCCCACGGTTCTTCATGCCGCCCGATGCGCCCGCCAAAACGGAAGCCTTGTCATCCTCAACCCCGCTCCTGCCCAATCCCTCCCCGACGAGTTGATCTCCCTTGCGGACTTCATCATTCCCAACGAAACAGAACTAAGTTTATTGTCTGGGGTCGAAGTCAGGGATATCTCCTCAGCCGAAAAAGCTGCAAGGGTTCTGTTGGACCGCGGCGCCAGAAATGTGATCGTCACGCTCGGAAGCAAGGGCGCGCTGGTTATATCGGGCAAACAGGTGACACAGGTGGCTGCGTACAAAGTGGATGTTGTCGATACCACCGCCGCCGGAGATGCCTTCATTGGCGGGTTCGCCTCTGCAATGTTGCGCCGGCTCGAAATTGTGGATGCCGTAAAGTATGCCACCGCCTGCGGTGCATTGGCTGCGACAAAGTTCGGTGCACAGCCGTCCCTGCCAACAAAACAAGAAACAGAAAAATTTATTTCGTAGGGCGCGCACGCTGCGTCCCTCTCTACAGGAAAATATGTCCCCAACCCGAATCATCATTGACACCGACCCCGGCGTAGACGACGCCCTGACCATCCTGCTTGCGCTTGCATCGCCAGAGATTCAGCTCGAAGCATTGACCACTGTACATGGCAACATTGGCATAGAGAAAACAACACGCAATGCCCTGGCTGTTTTGGAATTTGTGAACGCAGACTGCATCCCGGTGGCGCGAGGATGTTCCCTTCCGCTGGTGGGTACCCCTCCCAGGTCGGCGGAGGCAGTCCATGGCTCAAGCGGGATCGGCAAAGCCGTTTTGCCAGAGCCAAAGTCACAGCCCATGGATCAACATGCGATTGATTATTTGATCGAACGCATTCTGGCGGAACCGCAGGAGATCACACTCTTCTCCATCGGACCCATGACCAACCTTGCCTTGGCAATTCGCAAAGAGCCGCGTATTGTGCAGGCGTTGAAGGGACTGGTTATTATGGGCGGTGCAATCCGACAGGGTGGGAATGTTACACCGCTCGCAGAGTTCAATATCCACGCCGACCCGCACGCGGCATACATTGTCTTTCATTCAGGAATTCCGATCACCTTGATTCCGCTGGATGCCACCTACAAATGCCTGCTTACCACTTCGGACGTGGAACGCCTGAACCGGATCGATTCGCCCATTGCGCGTTTTGTGCGTGATTCGACGGCGGTGTATATGGATTTCTATAAAAAGTATGAAGGCTTCGACGGCTGTGCCTTGCACGATCCACTCACTCTGGCGGCGATCATTGCGCCTGAATTGTTGGTTTTCGAAGAGCTTCATGTGGATGTGGATATTTCGGGTGGTGTTTCGTTGGGGAATACCTTTGCTGATTTTATGAATGTCTCGAAGAAACCTGCCAATATGAAAGTGGCGCTTGATGTGAACGGACGCGGTTTTATTGAGTTATTTCTCGAGCGTATGGAATCACTCGCCTGTAAAATTTGATGGTTTTTGCGCGGCGGTTGTTGGGTTGAAAAAAAGGGGAGCGTGGCCGCGCTTGCAACAATAAGGAACAAATATAGGAAATTATGACCAAACGCATCATTATTGACACCGATCCTGGGATCGACGATTCCCTTGCAATTCTCCTCGCTCTGGCATCTCCTGAAATTACCCTGGAGGGGTTGAGCGTGGTGCATGGCAATTCTTCCACCGCGCAGGGGACGATTAACGCGCTTTCTGTTTTGGAACTGGCAAAGGCCGGTCATGTCCCCGTTACCCAGGGCTGTGAATTGCCGCTCGTGCAGCCATCCCTGCTTGCGGTTGAGACCCATGGGGTGCAGGGCATCGGATATGCAAAACTGCCGGCTCCGCAGCTCAAACCTCAAATTCAGAAAGGCAGCGATTTTCTAATTGAGAAGATCATGTCTGCACCAGGTCAGATCACATTGGTCGGAATCGGTCCGCTCACCAATCTCGCACTGGCCATCCGGCAGGAGCCGCGCATTGTGCAGAATGTTAAAGAGGTGTTTATCATGGGCGGCGCGATGCGCCATGAAGGTAACACCACACCCCTGGCCGAGTTCAACACCTTTGTGGATCCGCACGCCGCGCATATCGTTTTTCATTCGGGCATGCCGATCACACTCACGCCGCTTGATGTGACCTATCAGTGTATCTTTCTGAAGGAGGACCTGAACAGGTTGTTGAAGATCAACTCGCCGATCACCAAATTTATTGCCGATGCGGCCCGTTTTTATATGGAGTTCCATGATGAATATCAAAAGATCGATGGTTGTGTGATCAATGACCCGCTGACACTGGCATTGACCTTTATGCCCGGGATCTGTGATTATCAGGATTTATTTGTGGATGTGGATATTTCAACAGGTGTGGGACTGGGTAATACATTTGCAGATTTTTATAATTACGGAAAAAAGACGCCCAATATGAAAGTGGCGCTTGGCGTGCGTCCGCGTGTTTTCATGGAACTGTTTCTGGAAAGGATGGAAAAACTGGCGCGATCCATCCCATAACAAAAGAAACAGTCCGCAATCAGGATGAGTTTTTGAATTCGCTGAAAAAATCCATTGACGCATCCCCATCCAAATGATATAACTGCGCTCATTATGAATAAGGTTCACTTTCACATGACCATGTCCATGACTACTACCTCCCGGCCCCGCCGTGAGATATTTGTGCTTGGACAGAAGTAACCGAAATAATAGGTACTCTCAGAACACAACGCCTCACGGAAAACGTGGGGCGTTTTTGTTTATCCCAAACCCCTTTCCTGAAAAGGAGCGGGGAGTTAAAGGACAGGATCATGCCAAAACAAACACTTGTTATGAAATTTGGAGGCACCTCTGTTGGGTCGGTGGATGCGTTGGTGAGTGTCACCCGCATCATAAGGGATGCAAGGAAGGAGTGGAGTCGTGTGGTGGTGGTGACCTCTGCGATGTCGGGCGTGACCAATCTGCTGCTGGATTCTGCCATTCTTGCGGCACAGGGCAGGGTGGATGCGCTATCGAATGTGGAGTCAACGCTAAAGGAAAAACACTTTTCCGTCGCCGAGGCGCTTATCACAGATCAGGACTTGCGCGAAACAACAAAACAGGAGATCAGTGACCTTGTTCTTTCCCTGGTGGATCTATGCAAGGCGATGGCTGTGCTGGGCGAAGCGAGCCCGCGCGCCATGGATACGGTGGCGTCGTTGGGAGAGCGGATGAGCGTGCGCCTGCTGGCGGCAGTGGTCAACGATGCGGGTATCAAAGCCAGAGCTGTGCCTTCCACTCAATTTGTTGTCACCAATGCTCACTACCAGAACGCGCACCCTGATTTCAAGGCCACTACCGAAAAAACCCGTGCCCTGCTCAACCCGCTTATGGACGCGGGCATTGTTCCCATCACCACTGGCTTTATCGGCGCTACGCCGGAAGGTGCGATTACCACTTTGGGACGCGGCGGTAGTGATTACTCTGCTGCGATCATCGGCGCTGTCCTCCCTGCTGATGATGTCTGGATCTGGACGGACGTAGACGGCGTGATGACCACTGACCCGCGCATTGAGCCAAAGGCACAGACCCTGCCTGAGATCAATTACAGTGAAATTGCCGAACTTGCCTACTACGGCGCAAAAGTCCTGCATCCCAAGACCATTCGTCCCGTGTTGGATGCGGGCATTGGCTTGCGCATCTGCAACACCTTCAATCCATCCCACCCGGGCACGCGTCTCATTGCCAGCGTGAAAAGTAACGGCAAAGTGGACGGAAAGGTGATCAAAGCTGTGACAGCCATCCGCAGGCAGAGATTGGTCACTATTGAGGGTCGCGGTATGCTGGGCGTGCCGGGTGTTGCGGCGCGTGCGTTCGGGGCAGTGGCATCCACTGGCACAAGTGTTCCACTGATCACACAGGCATCCTCGGAGCAGTCCATTTGTTTTGCTGTGCCGTCTGAACTTGCAGATTCCGTTGTCGCCACCCTCGAAAAAGCCTTTGCCAGTGAAATTGCGGACGATGACATTGATCGTGTCTGGGCGACCGATGATATTTCCATCATTACGGTTGTTGGCGCGGGAATGCGTCACACACCTGGCGTATCGGGCAGGGTGTTCAGCCAACTGGGAAACAACGGGGTTAATGTTCTCGCCATTGCGCAGGGTTCTTCGGAAGTCTCCATCAGCCTTGTGGTGGCTGCGGTGGATACAGAGAGCGCGGTGAAGGCGCTGCACGAGTTGATCGTGAATTAATTTTGGTCAAAGGTTCTTTAACCTTCGACTTTTGAAAAAAACATCTTTTCCAAAGGAGCTATTATGAAACCCATCCCCGTAGCCGTACTTGGCGCGACAGGCTCTGTCGGTCAGCGGTTCATCTCTTTGCTCGACGGGCATCCGTGGTTCAGGGTCGTTGCCCTTGCCGCCTCTGACCGCTCGGTTGGGCAAAAATATTCAGATGCCGCCCGCTGGGTGCTTAATGAACCCATGCCAGACTATGCGCGTGATATGGTCGTGCTGCCGGCCAATCCTGATTCTGTCCAGGCGCAGATCGTCTTCTCGGCATTGCACAATGAGATTGCGAAAGACCTCGAGCCACAGTTTGCGCAGGCGGGTGCGGCAGTTTGTTCCAATGCGTCATCCTATCGGCGCGAAGAGGATGTGCCGCTGCTGCTGCCTGAGGTCAATGGGGAACATGTTCAGCTCGTCAAGATTCAACGTCAGCAGCGCGGCTGGAGCGGGTGCATTCTCACAAATCCCAATTGTACAAGCACGGGTCTGACAGTGGCGCTCAAGGCGCTCGATGATGCCTTCGGTGTGAAAAAAGTATTTGCAGTTTCGATGCAGGCGCTTTCAGGCGCGGGTTATCCTGGCGTGCCATCGCTCGACATCATCGATAACGTCATTCCCAATATCCGCGGGGAAGAGGAAAAAGTGGAATGGGAACCGCGCAAGATGCTTGGTAAATTGAAGGATGGCAAAGTGGATTTTGCAGATATTCAATTCAGCGCACACACCAACCGTGTGGCGGTCACGGATGGTCACACCGTCTGCGTGAGTGTGGGACTGTCCGCTTCGCACTCTGCCGACCCCGAATCTGCCGAGGCGGTTCTGCGGGCGTATGCCGCCCCTCTGTCAGCCAGGGAACTGCCTTCATCACCACGGCCTGCCATCAGCGTGAGAAGCGAGCCGGATCGTCCCCAGCCCAGGCTTGATCGCTTCACAGGAAAAGGCATGACAACCGTTGTCGGTCGGATGCGGCGTGACCCGATCCTTGATCTGAAATTTGTCGTGCTGTCCCACAACACGATTCGCGGAGCGGCGGGTGGTTCCATTTACAATGCAGAACTGCTGGTGAACGAGAATCTTTTGTAGGATGAATTCAGACTAAAACTATCCGAACCCTTGACATACCATCAACCGTTATGATATAAACCGCGAAATTAAATATTCGCTCTTATCCAGAGAGACTGAGGGAACGGCCCTTTGAAGTCTCGGCAACCAGACCATTTTTGGGTTATGGTGCCAACTCCGACAGCAGAATGGCATTTGCCATTCGATCACTGGAAGATGAGAGGACGGTATCAATGCATACCTCTTCTTGTACTTTCAGAAGAGGTGTTTTTTTTATCTCTTCTGAAGGGCGGATAAACATTATTCAAGAGGAGAAAATTCATGTCCACAATCAAGGATCGTCAGTTGGGTTTTGCAACCCGTGAGCTTCATGCAGGCTATTCCCCCGACCCCACCACTGGCAGCCGCGCAGTGCCGTTGTATCAAACAACAAGCTATCAATTTAAAAGCACGGAACACGCCGCCAATTTGTTCGCGCTCAAAGAGCTTGGGAACATTTACACGCGCTTGATGAATCCCACCACAGACGTGCTCGAACAGCGCATTGCTTCGCTTGAAGGCGGTGTGGCGGCCGTGGCGGCAAGTTCAGGTCATGCGGCGCAGGCACAGGCGATTTTTACGCTGTGCAGTGCGGGTGATCATATCGTCACATCATCGCGTTTGTATGGCGGCACGTACAACCAATTTGCATACACCCTGCCCAGGCTGGGAATTGATGTAACCTTTGTTGATCCGCGCGATCCGAAAAATTTTGAAGCGGCAATTCGCCCCAATACAAAGATCATCTATGGCGAGACATTGGGCAACCCTGATATTTCCATCTTCCCGTTCGAGGAGGTTGCGGAGATCGCCAGGAATCACAAACTCATATTGTTTATTGATAATACGTTCGCCACGCCGTATCTCTTCCGCCCGTTTGAATGGGGCGCGCACGTTATCACCCATTCCACCACCAAGTTCATCGGCGGACATGGGACAACCATCGGCGGCATCATCGTGGACGGCGGCAATTATGACTGGCGCAGCGGCAAGTTCGATAATTTCACCACGCCCGACCCCTCCTACCATGGATTGGTTTACGCCGACCTGGTTGGGGCGGGTCTGCCTCCGTTTGCGATCAAAGCCCGTGTGCAGGTCTTGCGCGACCTCGGCGGATGCCAATCCCCGTTCAATTCATGGCAGACCATTCAAGGCCTTGAAACCCTCAGCCTGCGCATGGATCGTCATGTGCAGAACGCGCAGGCTGTTGCTGAATTCCTTGAGAGCCATCCCAAGGTCAGCTGGGTCAAATATCCGGGACTCAAGAGTCACCCGGACCATGACCGCGCCAGGAAATATTTACCCAAAGGCGCAGGCGCAATTTTGGGATTTGGTGTCAAAGGCGGTGCGGCGGCAGGACAGAAGTTCATCGAAAGCCTGCAGCTCTTTAGCCACCTTGCCAACGTGGGCGATGCGCGGAGTCTTGCCATTCACCCCGCCACGACCACCCACAGCCAGCTCACGGAGGAACAACAAAACTCCGCAGGTGTCAGCCCCGATTTCATCCGTTTGAGCATTGGTCTCGAGACGATTGATGATATTTTGTGGGATCTGGACCAGGCGCTAAATTCATAAACCATATTTCATCCCGGGCAGGGAGTCGCAGAACATTGTGATGAATATCCATACTTCACAGTCCTTCGACTTCCCTCCGCCTGGAATGTAGAGATAATCCATGCCTGTAAAAATTCCCTCCACCCTGCCAGCACGAACCGTCCTTGAAAACGAAAATATTTTCGTGATGGACGAAGAACGCGCCATCCATCAGGACATCCGTCCGCTGCGTGTGGCGATCCTCAATCTCATGCCGACCAAGATCGCAACCGAAACCCAAATTTTGCGGTTGCTTTCCAACTCTGCGCTGCAAGTGGAAATTACCCTGCTGCACACTGCCACGTATGAATCCAAGAACACCGACGCTGATCATTTACTCAACCACTATGTCACCTTTGATGAGATCAAACACGAAAAATTTGACGGTCTCATCATCACAGGCGCGCCCGTGGAACAGATGCCTTTTGAAGAAGTGGATTACTGGCAGGAACTGACGCAGATCATGGATTGGGCTGAGACAAACGTTGAATCAAACTTTTATATCTGCTGGGGCGCACAGGCCGGGCTTTATCATTACTATGGCATCCCAAAGTATGACCTGCCCCGTAAGATGTTCGGCGTTTTTGAACATCGGGTTGTCAACCCGACTGAGCGCCTGATGCGCGGCTTTGACGATTTTTTCTTCGCCCCGCATTCCCGCCACACGGAGATCCGCCGCGAAGACATCGAAAGGCACCCCGAATTGCAGATCCTTGCAGAATCCGATGAGGCGGGCGTGTACATTGTCAGCTCAAAGGATGGGCGGCATCTATTTATCACAGGTCACTCTGAATATGATCCACTTACCCTAAAAGGTGAATATGACCGCGATGTGAACAAGGGATTGCCAATCCATGTGCCAAACAACTATTATCCAAAAAATAACCCCGCGCAAACGCCCAGCGTCCGCTGGCGTGGACATGCAAACCTGTTATATGCGAACTGGTTAAATTACTATGTCTATCAGGTTACGCCGTACGACCCGAACGAGATCCCAAAATAATGATGCAGGGAAGTGGGGGCGGGTAACGAATCCGCCCCTATGCCGTTAATTTCTCCAACGCCGCGCGCAACACCTCCACCCCTTTTTGATAATCTCCAAGGTCAATATGTTCATTGGGTGTGTGGTCAAGCGCCGAGTCGCCCGGTCCGTATACAACAGCGGGACATTTCCACACTGGCGCGACGATGTTGAGATCGGCTGTACCTGTTTTATAGACGAAGCGTGGTTCTCCCCCCTGTGAACGGATCCCGCTCAGGAAGGCTCGTACCAGCGGGGTGTTCTTTTCGCATCCCCAGGCAGGGATGGCGAAACCGGCAGGCTCAGCCAAAACATGTAGGGGCTCGAAGCCCTTTACAGTATCATTTAATCTTGCATACCAATCTTCCGGCGTAACCTCCACAGGCAGGCGTACCCCAACCATTAGCCGCGCCCATTGTTCAAAATCATTCGAGTCAGATTCCATGCCGCGCAGGGTTAGTAACAATTTATCAAACACTTTTTGTTTATCGGCATTGAACAGATCCACATGCTCTTTTATCTTTAGCCAGATCTGTACTGCCGCTTCTGCAGCTGTTTCTTCACCGCTGGCCGTATGCGCCTGGCCGCGCTTGACGGTCACATTTGCCCACGCGCTTCCTTTATAACCCAGCGCCATCCGGTCCCATTGATTGGGCTCTCCGATAATTGCAAAATCCGGCTTGTATTGGTTTACCGCGAAACGCGCGCCTTCTGAATCGCGCTCCTCTTCAACCGCGCCGATGACCACGAACTGCCAGCCGTCCTTTGCGCCGGCTTTTGCCACTGCGTCTGCAAAGCCCGCCAACGGACCCTTTGCATCCACCGCGCCGCGTCCGTATAAAACATTGTTTTCCACCCGCACAGGAATTTCCCCGGGAACTGTATCAATATGACCGAGCAGGATCACCTGCCGTCCGCCTTTTCCCATCAGACCCACGGCGTTGCCTGCGTTATCAATGAAGGCGTCGTCATACCCCATGGATCTCATCCGCGCAACAAGCCATTCGACCGCGCCGTGTTCCTGTCCTGACGGGCTGTATTGCGAAACCAAACCGATCAGGGTTTCACTCATGGATGTTTCCTGAATGTGGAGAATGGGGAACCCATTTTTCGCACTCCATCAGCCAGCCTCCTGCGTCAAGACCTCGCTCAGCACATCCACCAGGTGGTCGATCTGCTCGTAGGTAATAACCAGCGGCGGCAGGAGACGGATCACGGTCAGGCCGGCATTCAAGGCGATGATTTTTTTCTCTTGCAGAGCCTTGATGGTTGCCGTAACCTTTTGTTTCATTTCAATGCCGACCATCAAGCCTGATCCGCGCACTTCACGGATGTTGGGGGTTTCGATCTTCTTTAATTTTTCCACGAGATACGCGCCTTTTAGCGCTGCCTGACCTGGCAGGTCCTCACCCAGGATGACATCCAGCGCCGCATTTGCCGCCGCACACGACAGCGGATTCCCGCCGAAGGTGGAGCCATGTACGCCCGGGACAAGGTTTTTGACTTTGTCACCGATCAACACCGCGCCCATTGGCACGCCGCCCGCGAGTGATTTGGCGCAGGTCAACAGGTCAGGGGTCACGCCAAAATGCTGAATGGCAAACATTCTGCCTGTGCGGCCAAAGCCTGTTTGGATCTCATCAACGATCAGCAATGCGCCGCGCTCGTCGCAGATCCTCCGCGCCGCCTGGATATACTCCGCGCTTGCGGGGTATACGCCGCCTTCGCCCTGCACCACTTCGAGCATCACAGCCGCTGTTTCCTCGTTCACGGCTTTTTCCAGCGCTTCAATATTGTTGTATGCCACATGTGAAACGCCGGGCAGGAGCGGCTCGAAGCCTTCACGGTATTTTTTGTTGAATGTCGCAGAGAGGGATCCATAGGTTCGACCATGAAATGCCCGCATCGCAGCGACAAAATTCCTGCGTCCTGTCGAGATGCGCGAGAACTTCATTGCCGCCTCCACTGCTTCGGTGCCTGAGTTGCAGAAGAAAACCCTGTCCAGGCCGGGTACAAGCGCCGTGATCTTTTCCATCAACATGGCGCGCTGGTCGTTTGGAAAAGACTCGAATAAAGTGATCAGCGTGTTCGCCTGCTTGTAGAGCGCCTCCGCAATTTTCGGGTGGGCGTGACCAAGGTTGGCAACCCCATGACCTGATGAGCAATCCAAATATTCAACGCCGTCCGCATCGAACAGGGAAGCACCCTGGCCGCGGACAATGGTCAGGGATTGTTTGGCATACACGCCAGAGGTGTGCTTATTTTCAATATCTGTGATCTGTTGTGCGTTCATTGAATTACCGTTCCATTCCCTGCCAGGGCGTTTGAAATTGGGTCTTGAATTCGTCCATCCGCGATAATGACACGGCTCACGCCGCCTTTGAGCGCTTCTTCCGCGCCGAGAACTTTCTTCTTCATGCGTCCCTGCGCCGCTTCACTCGCCGCCGCAAGTTGACTCTGCGGCAGCTGCCGAATGAGCGTGGACTCGTCGGGGAAATTCTTCATCAGCCCGGGCACCGCCGTCAACAAAAGCAGATTTTCCGCCTTGAGCGCGGAGGCAACCATCGCTGCGGCGCGGTCTGCATCCACATTGAGGGCTTCCCCTTTTTCACTCACCGCGACCGGCGCAATAACGGGCATGTATCCCGCATTGAGCAGCATCAACAGCAATTCGCGGTTGACGGTTTCGATCCTGCCCGTGTAGTCGTCACGGATGATCTTGCGCTTGCCGTTTTCAATGCTCTGAATGGAATCCTTGCGCATGGCTTGCATTAGTTTTCCATCAAGCCCGCACAAGCCAAAAGCATTGACACCCATCATTTGCAATTGCTCGGTCAACAATGAATTGACCTTGCCATTCACTGCCATCAAAAAGATCTCAAGCGTCTTGCGGTCGGTGTAGCGTGAACTGTAGCCCGAAGGCGAAGTGATCATCTTCGGGGGTGTGCCCAGTCCCTCACCCAGTGCATTTGCCTCCGCCGACCCGCCATGCACAAAGACAAGCTGCATGCCCTGTTTCAACAATCCCACGGCATCTGCACAGATGGCGGAAAAATTCACGCCTTCGGTGCCGCCGAGTTTTACAACAGTAATTGGTATTTCACGCGCAATGTTCATCATTCATCTCTCATTCCTAGATCGGATGCAGTCCCGCGAACTCCAGGCCCAGCGTCTCATCCCAGCCCATCATCAGATTCATACATTGAACTGCCGAACCAGCTGCACCCTTCATCAGGTTGTCGATCGCGCACATTGACACAATGTGCCCGTTGCTCTCGTCCAGTTCAAAGCCCAGATCCGCGTAATTTGAGCCGGACAGGATCTTCGGCTCCGGGACGCGGTAAATTCCACGCTGTTCCCTGACCACACGCACGAACGGATTTTCATTGGCCACGGCGCGGTATGCTTTCCACAGATCTTTTGTTGCCACGCCCTGCTTTACCCTGGCATGTGCTGTCGCCAGCACTCCGCGCACCAGGTCCACGGCGGTCATGGTGAGCGAGACATCCTTAACGCCCATTTCCTGGATCACTTCCGCTGTGTGGCGATGACCAAACGCAGAAAAAGTTCGAATGACATTGGCGCGTTCCGCGTGGAGTGAACCGGAGTTCCCTTCTGCGCCGCCTTCCGATGACCCCACTTTGATCTCGATGAAAATTGGAGAGGATGGATCCAGCAAATCCGCCTTGACCAGCGGCAGCAGCGCGAGATTGCCCGCCGTGGCATTGCAGCCCACCCCGCTGATGTAATTCGCCGCAGCCATTTCGGCGCGGTGAAGTTCGGGAAGTCCATACACAAACTTGTTTAACCACTCCGGCGCGGCGTGTTTTTCGCCGTACCATTTTTCGTAAAGTTCCGCATCCCGCAAACGGAAATCCGCCGCGAGGTCAATAATTTTTGTGCCGAGTTTGACATATTCCTCAATGTGCTTTTGCGCCTGTCCATGCGGCTGGGCCAGGAATAACACATCCACAGGCTCCATTTGTGTCGGGTCGCTAAACTTCAATTGTGTGCGCTTTCGTAGATTGGGGTGGGTCTGATACACATATTCACCCACATGCGAGCGCGAAGTGACCTGCCTGATCTCCACGGCAGGGTGTCCCAGCAGGAGGCGCAGCAACTCACCGCCCCCGTAACCTGAACCGCCAATAATGGATACTGTCGTCATTGATAATTGCTCCTTTTCAAATGAGTGCGGCATACGATCGAACACGCCGCGCCATCACGCTTTATCCTTCATCCTTGCATTTGCCATTACGAACTCAACGATCTCCCCGGCAATGTCAATGCCGCTCACGGGCTGCATGGTGTGAAATTCCATGGTGTGATTGATCTCGTTCACCATCAGTCCCTTTTGAGGATGTTCAACCAGGTCCACTGCCAGCACGCCGCCGCCTACAGCCTTTGCAGCGCGCAGGCACAGGTCTTCGATCTCAGGCGTGATGGGGCAAACCTCCCCTTCTCCGCCGCGCGCTGTGTTGGTGATCCAATGTTCAGATTTGCGGTACATTGCCGTCAAGACACGGTCGCCGATGATGATCGCGCGGATGTCGCGCCCGGGCTTCTCGATGTATTCCTGAATATAAAAGACCGAATGCTGCACCGAGCCCAGTGTGGATTTATGCTCCAGTACCGCCTCTGCCGCATCACGGTCATTGACCTTTGCCAGCAATCGCCCCCACGAACCAACGACCGGCTTCAGGACCACGGGGTAGCCGAAGGCCTCGATCGCTTCCAATGCCGCTTCGGGCGTAAAAGCGGTCGCATTGTGGGGCTGGGGGATCCCATCCCGGGCAAGTACGGCGCTGGTCATCAATTTGTCGCCGCAGATCTCCGCCACTGAAGCGGTGTTCACAGTCGGCACGCCAAACGCATTCAACAGGCGCAGTGCATAGAGTCCGCTGTTGTAACTAATGCTTCGCTCCAGTACTGCGTCATACTTCTGCCAATGCTCAGGGGCATCCAGATCAAAATGAATGGCGCGGTCATCGAGGCGGTCATAATCGATGCCGCGTTTTTCCATCGCGCCGAAGATCCATTTCTCTTCGACGCGCACGCGGGAATAAAGGACACCTATTTTTAATCGTCGCTGCATAATGTCTCCATGGGATGGTCGTGGGCAGTGGGGGACAGACCGTTCCAGCGCCCATGACCGATCGCCCGCTGCCTATTCACCCCAATCTTCCTGTTCCATGGGCGCGAGTTGGACGGCAGCGGGATCAACCGAGATCACCTCAAGGTCAACACCGCAATCAGAGCAGACGATGATCTCACCCACTTCGGTTCCAGCATCCGGGGTGATTTCGGCTTCACATTCGGGACAGATAACAGTAGACATAATTTATTCTCCTTTGATCTTTTTGATTTGATTTTTTACAGATTGCGGACTCGTGCCGCCGATCGCATTTCTTTTTTCAACGGATGTCATTGGGTCGAAAACCTGATATACATCCGCTTCAAATGCAGGGCAGAGAGCCTGGTACGCTTCAAGCGGCAGTTCCTCCAACCCTGTATTTTTCTCTCCAGCCAGGCGCACGGCTTTGCCTGCCATCACGTGGGTTTCACGGAAGGGAATCCCCTTGCCGACCAGGTAATCTGCCAGGTCGGTTGCCATCATGAACGAGTCAATGGCGGCGCGCATCCTCCCGGGTCTGGCGCTGATGGTCCGGAGTGCGCCGGCAATGACAGGCAGGATTGCCAGCAGGGTGTCTGTGGCCGTGAAGACCGGCTGCTTATCCTCCTGCAGGTCCTTGTCATAGGTCGAGGGCAGGCCCTTGAGTGTGGCAAGCAGCCCGGTCAGCATTCCAATTAATGTGCCGGCCTTGCCGCGTGTCAATTCAAACACATCCGGATTTTTCTTCTGCGGCATCAGGCTTGACCCTGTGGAGAATGCATCCGACAACTCAAAGAATCCAAACTCGGCGCTGGTATATAAAACGATTTGCTCGGCAAGTTTGCTGAGGTGAATGCCCGTCATGGTGGCGCAGAATAAATACTCAGCGGCAAAGTCGCGGTCCGAGACAGAGTCGAGGCTGTTTTGGGAGGCTTCCAGAAAATTAAGCGAGCCAGCCAGTTCTGCGCGATCCACAGCCACGGGGGTGCCAGCCAGGGCGCCGCATCCCAGCGGCAAAATGGAAACCCGTTTGATCAGGTCAGCAAGCCGTTCGCAGTCACGTTGCAGCGGATGGAAGTGGCTCAGCCACCAGTGTGCCAGCAGAATTGGCTGGGCGCGCTGCAGGTGGGTGTAACCCGGCATGAGAGTCTCGCCTGCCAGTTCAGCCTGCTCCACCAATGCCGATTGCAGGTCTTTCAGCGCGGCATCCAGTTCCGGGATCGCGCCCAACATCCACAAGCGGAAATCTGTGGCAACCTGGTCATTGCGGCTGCGGCCGGTGTGCAGTTTGCCGGCGGTTGCGCCGATCACCTCGGTCAGGCGGCGTTCAACGGCGGTGTGGATATCCTCGTCAGTGGGGACGAAGGAAAACTGTCCCGAAACGAATTCTTCCCGGACGGTGCCCAGCCCCTGGGTGATCTGCGCGTGTTCTTCATCCAGCAATACGCCCGCCTTGTGCAAGGCATTTGCCCATGCCAGACTCCCATCCACATCCTGAAGAGCCATGCGCTGGTCAACAGGCAGCGAGGAATTCAAGTCCCATGCCTGGTCGTTGAGTTTGATCGAAAAGCGTCCGCCCCAAAGGGTCATGTGTTGCTCCTTTATCCCTCTCCAGATCATTTCCCGCAGGAGAGGGTCTGGAGAGGAAGTGAATTAATCTCTCTTGAATTTCGAATAATCAGGCTTCGGCATGTCGAGACCTGAGATGGGCAGTCCGTTCATGGCGCGGACTTTAAGACTGAGACCGAAGAGGCGGATGAATCCTTCGGCGTGACTCTGGTCGTAAACATCCTCCTGTCCGAAGGTGGCGAAGTCTTCGCGGTAAAGGCTGAAGGATGACTTGCGTCCTGCGACGATGATGTTGCCCTTGTAAAGTTTGAGCCGCACAACGCCTGTCACGGGACCTTGCGTCGAGTTGACGAAGGCATCGAGGGCTTCGCGCAGCGGGGTGAACCAAAGACCGTCGTAGGTTAGTTCGGCATATTTGACGGCGGCAACCTGTTTGAAGTTGATGGTCTGGCGGTCAAGGACCAGGGATTCAAGTTCGCGGTGGGCATAAAGCAGAATGGTGCCGCCGGGGGTTTCATACACACCATGTGACTTCATTCCGACCAGACGATTCTCAACGAGGTCAACCCGCCCAATGCCGTGCGCGCCGCCGATGGCGTTGAGGGTTTCAACGATCTTTGCGGGCGAAAGTTTTTCTCCGTTGACCGAAATGGGGTTGCCGGTCTCAAATTCGATTTCCACATATTCGGCTTCGTCGGGCGCGTTTTCAGGCGAAGTGGACATTTGGAACATGGATTCTTCGGGCTCATTCCACGGGTCTTCGAGCAGGCCGCCTTCATGCGAGAGATGCCAGATATTTGAGTCGCGGCTGTAAATGGATTTGATGGTGGCGGTCACGGGTACGTTGTGTTTTTCGGCGTAGGCGATCGCGTCTTCACGGGAGCGGATGTCCCACTCTCGCCAGGGAGCGATGATCTTAAGGCGCGGGTCAAGCGCCATGACGGTGAGCTCAAAGCGCACCTGGTCATTGCCTTTGCCTGTGGCGCCATGACAGATCGCATCCGCGCCGGTTTGGTGGGCGACTTCCACGAGATGTTTTGCAATTAAAGGACGGGCAACTGATGTGCCCAATAAATACTTGTGTTCATAGACCGCCCCCGCTTTGAGCATGGGGAAGAGATAATCCTCCGCAAACTCTTCTTTCATGTCATGCAGTATAAATTCGCTTGCGCCGCTCTTGATCGCCTTGCCTTCCAGCAGGCGTAGATCCTCGTCACTCTGGCCCACGTCTGCACAGAAGCAGACCACTTCACAGGCGTAGTTTTCCTTGAGCCATGGGACGATCACGGACGTGTCCAGTCCGCCTGAATAGGCGAGGACAACTTTCTTGATTTGAGGTTTTGATTTGGGGTTCATTTGTTTCTCCTTGTGTAGTAATGACTTCGGTCGTTACTGTGGGTAAAATAAAAACAGCCCTCCGTGAAGGAGGGCTGTTTGGGTTGAACTGTGCGTGTGTTTCAGCGCATGCTTGCGTTCATGTCATCCTAACGAAAAGCTCCCGACCTTCTCAGGGAAGTGGGTTGGGGACGACGTGTACGAGGCAGCGCAAACTTTATGAACATGATGGGCGGTATTCTACCTGAAAAATGAAATGAGTCAATGATTTTTGCCGGGCAATATCTACCTGACCAGCCTGAGCCGAATATCGCAGGCTGCCAAAGCGCTGAAGACAGGATTCCTGCGCGGGGATTTTGTTCAGTTGTGCCTGCCCTCACTGGACAGGCAGGATCGAGATCTGTGGTTCAGCCCTGCAACTTTTCCAGACCCAAACCTGTAATACAATTTAGCCATGAATACGCCTACTGACCGCGACCTGATCCTAAAAGCCCGTCGCGGTGAGAGCGGGGCGTATGGCGAGCTTGTTACGCGCCATCAAGTCGCTGTGTTCAATGTCTGTTATCGCATTCTGCATGAACGTGGTGAAGCCGAAGACCTTGCCCAGGAGGCCTTCATTCGTGCTTATGACCGCATCCATACCTTTGATGTTGACCGCGAGTTCAGCCCGTGGATCCGGCGTGTGGCTGCCAACCTTTGCTTAAATCATCTCGAGTCTCAAAAAGTCACCACTGAACTCGATGATGAACGGGATGCCGATCAGGCGCAAAGGCCGGAATCAGTGGTCGAGACGAACGAAAGAAACGGGCAAATTCGCGGGGCACTCGCCTCCCTGCCAGCAAATTATCGTCTTGTCATTGAACTGCGTCATTTTCAGGAAATGTCCTACGATGAAATTGCCGTGCAGCTAAACATCCCGTTGAGCGACGTGAAGAGCCATCTCTTCCGCGCCCGCAAAATTTTGGCGGAGAAACTCCATGCACCTGACTGACCACCTTACCGATGTGCAGCTGAATGAATATTTGGACGAAGCCGCCAGTGAGCGCGCGCAGATCGAGGCGCATTTAATTTCCTGCGGGGAATGTTCGGCGCGTTTAACAGATCTTCAGGCTTTATTTTCCGAATTGGAATCTCTGCCTGATCTGGCATTGACCCGATCTCTCGCCGCGCCGTTCACGTCGCCCCGAAGTCTGCCAGTCCAACTTCCTGCCTGGTTCCCTCTGACTGTGACTCTGCAAGCCGCCATTGCCCTGGCCGCCCTTGTGATCGCTGCGCCGTTTGCGATCCGGCTTTTTCCTCTTCCGGCGGCTCCGTCATTGGGCAGGGTATTCATCCAATTGCAGACCCAATGGACAGCCTGGCTCGATAGGCTCCCGGCTGCCTCACAATTTAAAATGCCGATCTTGCCTTCCCTCTCATTCGAACTCTCCAGCCTGTTCCTGATGTCAGCGCTTGTGGTTGTCTCCATGCTTTGGCTGGTGGGGAATGGGTTGCTCTTGAGGGATCAGATCAAATAACTCTGGAGCGCGGGACATTGTCCCGCATTTCGTGGGCAAAGTCGTTGGCTTCCCAAAATAACCAAGGAGTATTTTCAAATGACCGATATCCTGCAGACATTTTTCATCATCATTCTGGTGACCATTGCCCTCGCCGCTTATTTTCTTGTCATCGGTGCCTTGTTTAAAAACCGCGCCGACAAAACCCGGCGCATGATCACAGCCATGCCTGGCCGCTCCTTTGGTGTAGGACTGGTTAACTTTGCATTCTTTGGGACGATCGCATTGGTCCTGCTCTCACTGGCTGAAAACGCGGGCAGTGTGGTCAAGGTAATTCTGACCCTGCCCGCACTGCTGATCACCGCCGTCCTTGCCATCATGCTCAGCTTCGGGTTGCTGGGCATGGTCAGCCTGCTTGGCGAACGGATCTTCCCCGAAGTCAGCGCAGTGAAGCAGACCGTTTTTGCAGCCGCGGTTTTATCCTTTGCCTGTGCCCTGCCTGTTGTCGGTTGGTTTTTATTATTTCCGTATGCCGGCTGTGTTGGAATTGGCGCATTTATTTTGGGCTTGTTCCAGCGCGAAACACCAGTGATCACGCCGTAGGGTGACTTTTTAGGTTGATCAGCGGGACGCGGAGTACACAGGAGTTTTTTCTGTGTGCTCCGCGTCTCTGCGTTTAAGCAAGCCATCATCCCCATTCACGGTTTCCAATTCTTCTGCCTGCAACTTTTTTTCATCCCTCCCTGTATCCCTTATACAATACCTCCGGTTACAAATTGCATTTCCCGTGGGGCAAAAAGACGCAATCTGGGACCGTGCTGGGCATAACCTGTAAAACAAAAGGACATTTCCAATGGCTGACATATCCGCTTTCTTCTTTATCCTGCTCGTCATCGGGGTTGCATTCCCTGCCCTGCTCACTGTCTGGTGGCTGTTGTTCCCTTCGTTGATTGCCCGCGCACAGGGCAGGGTGGCACAGACTCCCATGCAATCCTTCTGGATGGGAATTGCCATCGTCATCGTCGCAGCCATCCCCGTCGTCATCCTGCTTTCCCTTCCATTTGGTCCTGCCAAATTTATCGGCTGGCTTTTGCTTGCGTTTTTTCTTGTCCTCTCCTCCATTGGCTCGGCAGGCATTGCTGCGCACCTCGGTGCGAGGCTCGCTAGTCAGGGTAATTTCTCGACCCTTGGCGGATTCATTCGCGGCTCCGTCATTCTCGAACTTTCCGCATTCCTGCCGCTGATCGGCTGGCTCTTTGTTTGGATCCCCATGTTCATCATTGCCTTTGGCGCAACAGCCTTTGCCCTGCTCAACTGGGCTCCGCGCGAAAAAACCGTTCAAGGTTCTGATCCCATTCCTGTGCACGCATAATTGCCCGAAAATTTTCCTTCTTTCTCAACCCAATTCCCTTTTACCATTCTTCACTCCCTCATTGTTCATTCAGCCCATGCCTCTTTCCCGACGTGACTTCCTCAAACTTACCGCCCTGGTCACCGCCAGCGCAGCAATTTCCTCCTGTGCGCTGGCCTATCGCAGACTCGCGGGTGACCTTTCCATCGTCCCGTGGACTGCGCTTGGGGCAAACGATTTCCGCGCGTTGAACCGCCTGACCTTTGGTCCGCGGGTGGGAGAACGCGCCCGCTTTATCGAGATCGGCTTGCAGGCCTGGGTCGAGGAGCAGCTTGACTTTGGATCCATCAATGACTTTGATTGCGACCTGCAGCTTTTACCCTTTAACACTCTGCAGATGGATGCCAACGAATTGGAAGGCATCAGCAATCAGCTCTTTGACGGCTATGACCGCGAAACCATTCCAAATGAATTGCGTCAAGCCGCGCTCATGCGTCAGCTCTATAGCAAACGCCAGCTTTATGAGATCATGGTTGAGTTTTGGAGCGATCATTTCAACATCTTTATCGATAAGGGAAATGGTTTTTACCTCAAAACGGTCGATGACCGCGAAGTGATCCGCAAACACGCGTTGGGTTCCTTCCGCGACCTTCTTTGGGCATCTGCACATTCGCCCGCCATGATGATCTATCTGGACAATCAGGCCAATGAGAAAAGCCACCCCAATGAGAATTATGCCCGCGAACTGATGGAACTTCACACCCTCGGCGTGGACGGCGGCTATACCCAGCAGGATGTGATGGAACTGGCGCGTTGTCTCACAGGCTGGAATGTCAGGGATCATTTCTGGCTTGGAGATTTTGTCTTCAAGGATGAGATGCATGACCCGGGACCGAAAAAAGTTTTGGGAGTGCCCATCTCAGGCGCCGGCATTCAGGAAGCCGAACAGGTCATTGAAATGCTCGCTGCGCATCCCGCTGCCGCGCACTTTATTTCCGCCAAACTTGCCCGCCGTTTCATTGCTGATGAACCGCCCCGTGAGATCATTGAAAAAGCCGCGCAAATTTTTCTCAACACCAGGGGCGATATCAGCTCTGTGCTGCGCGTCATCCTGCTTGATGGCCTCAAGTTCGCACAGCCCAAATACAAACGCCCCGCAAATTTTATTTTGTCATCCCTGCGCATCCTGAATGTTGAAACGGATGCCGCGGCGTTTAACGAATATCTTCTTCGCATGGGGCAGCTTTATTTTAATTGGACCACGCCCGACGGCTATCCAGACCACAGTGCTGCCTGGCAGGGCAGTCTCATGCCGCGCTGGCAGTTCGCCTTTGATTTGATCCGTAACGACATCAAAGGCACAAAACACAACCTCAATGCCTTGTTGGAGGTCTCCTCCACCGGGATTTTACAGGACGATGTGGATGCGGTTGCATCCTTGTTGTTGGGCGCTCCCTTGGAGGCCCTGCGCCGTGACAGGTTGATTGATGCCGTCCATGCCGCAGGTGCCGCAGATGAAGAGGCTTTGCAGATTATCACTGCCAGCCTGATCGCCTCGCCCGCCTTTCAATGGCGCTAACCCCGCAGTCCGGCATATTGGACTGCCAAAATTTTGGAGATCAATCATATTGTCAACTTTACCTTCCTGGATGCCGCGCCTGTCCTTTGCCCCTGTCAATACCGCCCCGCGCGGTGATGTGTTGGTGGTCATCTTCCTGCGGGGCGCGGCGGACGTGCTCAACATGGTCGTGCCGCATGGCGAGGATGCGTATTACCTATTACGTCCGGCGCTTGGCATCCCGCGTCCTGATGACTCGCATGCCAGGAAGGAGGAACGTTCGCTTGACCTTGATGGATTCTTCGGGCTGCATCCCGCCCTGCAGCCCCTGCTCGATGCCTGGCAAGCTGAACAACTCGCCATTATCCATGCCTGCGGCGCGCCCGATGAATCACGCAGCCACTTCAAAGCCATGGAACTCATGGAGCGCGGTGTGGATAACGAACGCGGACCTGCCTCAGGCTGGATCGGACGTCATCTTGCTGCATTGAATACAGGCAACTCATCTCCATTGCGTGCCGTTGGAATGGGGGCTCGTCCGCAGCGCAGTTTAAGCGGATCAGTCCCTGCCTCTGCCCTGCTTTCCATTGCAGACTATCACCTCGGCGCAGACCCGCGTGCCTTGCGGCAGATGCGCGCCGCATTGAGCACCGTCTATCAGGACGATGTGTTGGGACAGGATACCCTGTCGATCATGGATGCCCTCCAAAAATTGGACCCGCTGAATTACCATTCCCCATCCACCCCTTATCCCGATACTGAATTTGGGCTCGCCCTCAAGCAAACCGCCATGCTCATCAAAGCGGATGTCGGACTCGAGGTCTCAGCCATCGATCTCGGCGGCTGGGATACCCACTTTGCCCAGGGGTCTGTCAGCGGACTGATGCCGAATCTGATGCAGGATCTGGCAGGCGGACTCGCTGCCTTCCATGCCGATATGGTCGACCATATCAGCCAGCTGACTGTTGTCACCATGTCCGAGTTTGGACGCCGTGCTTCCGAGAATGGCAGCCTCGGCACAGACCACGGTCACGGCAGCCTGATGATGCTTTTGGGCGGCAGCGTGCATGGCGGCAAGGTTTACGGGAAGTGGCCCGGATTGAGGGAGGGTCAATTGGTCGGTCCGGGCGATCTTGCAGTTACCACCGATTATCGTGATGTGCTTTCCGAAATTTTAACCAAACGATTGAACAACCCCGCAGTCCATGAGGTGTTTCCGGATCATCAACCGGGGATGTTGAATGTGCTGGGATAATTGGTTTAATTTACCGCCGCCCCAGATCCACTGCAATGTAATCTCCATAGGCGCCATTGGAATAATAAGCATACCCAACGCCGAATTCAGTGGTTCCTGGTTTTAAGATCGCGTCGCGATGGATCTGGTCACTCATCCACCAGCTCAGCGCCGCCTGCGGGCCGCCTCCCCCGTAGATAATTTCCTCTGAAAACGAACCTGAATACCCCGCAGCCAGCACGCGCGAATAAGCGGACGATCCGTTTGAGCCCGTGTGACTGATGAGGTTATTACAGGCCATGTCTGCGGCATGACCTTGCGCAGCGGCGGCAAGCTCGGTGTTGACCGTCAAGGCAGACAGGCCGGCGTTTGCGCGTTCTGCATTGATCAGGGCTGCGATCTGGTTAACATAACCGGCATTCTGACTATAACTGCAGTTCGCGCCTCCACCCCCGCCGGGGGTATTTGCGGCCTGGGTGGGGTTTGTTCCCGCGGAAGTGGCGCCGGGGGTGACCGAGGTGCCTACCACTACCTTCACCCAGAATGTTTGTTCGACCCCGATCGGGACGATCTTATCGCTTGAATTGTGCAGGGTGAAGTACCCTGTGTACATCCCATTGGACGCGGGCGCGGTCAGGTCCACAGAGACTTGCACCTTCTCATTTGTAACAGTAAGCGGGATCGGCGCGGAACGTGGTGCTCCCATCTGGTCGCCCGCGGCGAAGATCAGCGAGTAGTTGAGCCATGGGCAGGTGCCGGTGTTTTGAAATTCCCAGGTCTTGGTGAATGTTTCATTCGCCCTGACCTGGGTGTTATCCTGAATGGTCACATCACGCAAAAGCACGGCGCCGTCATTGCAGTTCGGAGGCGCGGTGATCGCGATCGTGGGGGCGAGGGTGACTGCCGGGGACGGGGTCAGGGTGACTGGCACAAAAGATTGTTTTGTCGGCGGCAGGGTCGAGGTCACAAAGCCGGGCTCAGCAGTCACCGCCGGATCAGTCTCAACTGCCATCGAAATGCAGGATGCCAGCAGGCAGGCGCTTAAAAGAATTATCTTTTTGAACATGGAACTCCGTAAATGTTGACAGATAAATAATGGCTATCGCGCCATTCACCCATTAGAACATCATCATCTGCCCGCTGGATTTTTCAACGGGGTCACTGACGATCTGCTCTTCAAATGTTTCGCGCGTCAGAATTGGGACGTCCAGCAGGCTGCGCAGCAAACGGTATTTTACAAGCCTGTGTTTTTTTAATCGCGCCGCAAGCGATGGATCGCGTTCCTGTTTGTAGGCGGCGAGCGCGGCGCGCCCGCCGGGGATCACCAGGATGGTGTTTTCGGCGCAGGTCTGCAATGCGCGGCCAAGCAGGGCGGAAGCCAGTACATTGAATGACCGCCTGGGCTTGCCGTTTTCCTCCCAGTGCACGAGTCTATCCTGCCTGCGGGAGGCATACCCCAGCCTTTTTCCGATCGCTTCGATCAACTCGTATACCGCATTCAAATCCGCCCGCCGCGCAGCGGCAAGGTCTTCCGCGCGCAATGTCCAGCTGCCCCCTTCTTTTTCTGCGTATGAGTTCAAAATGGCATAGATCAAACCTTTGGAGGGGGTCAGCAGTCCTGGAAAGCGCGGATACAGGTCGGCTTCTATTTCAAGATAGATCACTTTTTGTTTTTGTTGCAAATAAGTGACAACTGCCATTTCCACGCGGTCTGAAAGCGATTCGCCCCCCATGCTTTGCGGCGCAATGGCGGCGCCCCACATACCTGTATCCACGCCTTCGCCTGTTGAGTAATGGACAAATTTTTCCCTGTCCTTTAATCCGGTTTCAAACAGGATATGGGTTTTTCTCAGGGCTTCATCAAATTCATTCCCTGGATCTTTAAGTGCGCCGGCCTGGGCCAGGGCGATCAGTCCGGCGGTATGAACGTGCAGATAACTGGCAGGTTCGCCGCGCGTGCCAAGGTAGTCCTGGATCGCGTTTGGTAGAACATCCACAGCCGAACTTTTTGCCGGTTGTTTACTATCATTTCCCCAAACGACCTGCACCGGATCATGCTCGGTTCGCAGTGCCACACTGCGCACTGAAAACCCTGCCGCACTTGCCGCCGTAAAAGCGGATGTGAGGTAGGCTGGCTCAGGTTCGGGCAGCAGCGCAAAGAAAGGCACGCCCTCAGGCAGCAGCTCGCGCAGGTGGTTAAATGCAGAGTGCAGTGCGGTTGCGTTCCATGCCCAATCGTAGCGGCGGCGGCGCAGCGCAACTTTATACGGTTCGACCGCTTCCCTGCCCCACAGCCACCCCGCCCACAATGCCGAGAGAGTCCAGAATGCCTGGTTGGGGCGCGGCACCGAGCCAATGACAGCGGAAATCGGAATTTCCTTTTTTACCACGTCTGCGAGGTCTCTCAGTCGTCCTTCGTAGATGAGAATGCCGCCGCTCTCGGGGATTTTTTTGCGCCAGACTTCGCATACGACCGGTGAGCCGGTCTCTGCCCACAGGGCTGATCCATGCTCAAGCATCATCCACACATTCTGTTCGCGGAACTGACCCGGTGTGCTTAATTGCTTCGGGCGTGGACGTTCGGCGGGGTGTGCCCAGAGTGTGTTGCCCGCGTCGCACGCCAGGAGGATCAACGCGGTCAATGCGCGTTTTCGTTCGGTTGATAAATTCAAACTGTCGAGGCGGTTGATGATGGTGGTCAGCACGTACAGCGGACGCGGCAGGTAATGCCCAATGGCTTCCTCGGCATAGAACCGGTCATCATCGTTTAATGCGATAACTTTTTCAAAGGCGCGTGACCGATGCAAACCGTCTGTTTCCGCGATCTTTTTTGCGCGTTCAATATCCGCGGTTGTCGCGGCGCGTTCCCCTGAGTCACCGCAATGCCGGCATTCATAGATCCGCGCATATGGCGCGTTCTCTCCCTTGCGCCATAAAAAGGATTGGGCCTGGATCTGTTGATTGCATTTTTCGCATGAGGTCAGGTACAGGGATTGCAGGTGTCCCGCGAGTCTTTCATCCCCTTTTTTGACAGCTCCCAATGCCGCCAGGGCGGCTGTGAATTCGGACGGCGCCGGCGGGTTGGCAAACATCTCCAGCAGAAAACGTGTGACGGGGTTGTTTGCCGTGACGAGTACGCGATAGCCGCTGCGTGCCGCTTCCAGGACCAGCCGCGGGGAAAATCCGAATGGGTCAAGCAGCCAGCTTCCAGCAGAGTCAAGCTGTGTGAGCCAGGCAGAGATCACCCCCTCCTCCAGCGCAGGTAAAAATCGCGAGAGGGGGCCCGGGTCGGCAGCTTTCAAGCCAGGGATGAAAGGTTGGTGATCCATCTTGTGTTAAGTATACATCCCCCCGGAAAAAGTGATGATGAATTTATCTCTCCAGCGGATCTGAGAGCGCATGGTGCGGAACGGAATTCATGTCAATTTCAATGGCGGAGAGCAGGATCTGAATTCCCAAAATAACAGAAAGAGTGGGCAGCATGACCGTGCCGGTCGGGGCGGGGATGCGCTGGCTGGCGTATTCGACCCACTTGATGCCGCCAAATATGCCGCCAAATAACAACAGCGGAATGCCCACCATCAAATACAGCGACATCATTGAGAAATCATAAATATAATACTTGAGCAGGATGCGCCGAAGGAAGGTGACAAGAAGTTTAAATGGGAATTCGATCAAGGTGCGCCGGATGGACAGGCTGGAGGTTTCATTTCCGTAACGGGCCGGGATGGAGACATCCATCACCAGCGCGCCGAGCAGGTACAGTCTGGCGAGCATGGATGTCTCGAAGAAATAACGGCGGTCCAGTTTGTCGAGCGGCAGTTGGGCCAGGACTTCAGCGCGGATGGCAAGGAAGCCGTTGGTGGGGTCGAAGATCCCCCAATAGCCTGTCGCGGCTTTGGTGAGAAAGCTCAACCCGAGGTTTCCCAGGCGGCGAATGAAGGGCATTTGCTGCAGGGATTGGAAATCGCGGAAGCGGTTGCCTTTGACATAATCCGCTTTGCCCTGGATCAGGGGCTTGATCAGCAAGGGGATGTGCCCCGGGTCCATCTGCCCGTCACCATCGAGTTTGATGACCACCTGCGCGCCGAGTTCGAGCGCCTTGCGAAAGCCGCTGACCATCGCCCCGCCCACGCCCTGATTTTGGGTATGCGAGATCAGGGTGATGCGCCTGTCATTTTTGGCGGCGTCAGCCACCAGCCTGGCGCTTGAATCGGGTGAGGCATCATCGACGACGATGATGTGTTTTATGTAGTCAGGCAGTCCGCCCAGCACGGCTGGAATATCGCGCTCCACGCCGTAGGCGGGAATGACCATTGCGATGTCATATTCCTTAAAATTCATGGGAACGATTGTAATCGAAAAGGTGATAGAATCGCCCAAAGGAAAACATGCATGGCATCCGGGGAACAAATTCTCATTGTTGAAAGCGATCCAGATATTGCCGACTTGATCGGCAGACAATCGTTACAGCCGCTTGGTTACCGGGTGACTGTGGTCGGCGATGCCGCCTCTGCGATCAAATTTGCGATTCAGTCCGCTCCCAGTTTAATTCTCGCCAATTTAAATTTTCCAGGCTTAAGTGGAAAAGACATGCTAGCCGCGTTAAACGCGCAGGGGGTAAAGACCCCTGTGATCGTGATCGCTGAAAAAGGGCAGGAAACCGACGCCATTCAAGCCTTTCGGCTCGGCGCGACCGATGTCATCTTCTGGCCCCTGCGGGATGCGGAAGTGGTTTCGATCGTCGAGCGCGCCCTGGGTCAGACCCGGGAGGCGCGTGAGCGCCAAAAACTGGATCGCCAGCTAAAGGCGGCGAATGACGAGCTGCAGCATAAGCTGCGCGACCTGACCACCATTCTATCCACGGCAAAGGCCGTTGTATCTGTCACCGACCAGCGTGTGCTGTTTGACATGTTCCTGGAAAGCGTTCAGCAGCTGGCAGAGGCGAACATGTGCTGGGTTTTGCTGCGCGAAGAACGCAGCAAGGCTTTTTTGCTTCGCGCACAGCGCAATCTGCCTGACTCATGGGCCAGGAAAATGAACCAGCCGGTGGATGACGGCATCAGCTCGCTGGTGGCGCTTTCAGGAGAGAGCCTGGTCATGAGCGGCGCTCCGCTGCAAAAGCTGAAGGTCTCGACCCTGGGCAGGTCCATTGCCGTGATCCCGATCAAGATCAAAAATGAAGTGATCGGGCTGCTGCTCGTTGTCCGCAAGGTGGACAGGGAGATCGCCCGTGATACGCAGGTCCTGCTCGAGGCAATGGCGGATTTTGCATCCATCTCCCTGGTCAATGCGCGTTTGTTCCATGCCCTGGAAAAAACCGCCGAAAGTGCGCGCACAGGAGAGAATTCTCATTTTGCCGCGCTGGAGTCGGTGCGTGCTTTGATCCGCAATGAATTGCAGGTGGCGGGCTATCCGCTCAATTTAATGTTGACAGGGACCATGGGATCCCTGACCCCTGAACAACGAAAGGCGCTTGAATCAGTTCAGGCGGCCTTGCAAAGGCTTGCACGATCTTCTGAAAGATCCATGGTTCCCCCCGCTTCATGAACAGGAAATAATATTCGAACGTATGGCGAAACAGGACCTGATATTACTTGCTTTAAACCCGTCTCCAATTTTGGATCTGATGGAACGCGCCTTGTCTGCGGCTGGCTTTGTAGTTGCCGTTGCGCATGATCGTACAGGGCTGGATCGATCAACCCATGAAGCCATTCCTGCATTGCTGATCATTGGTGAAAAATTTTCAGGACAGGATGGTTTTTCGATCTCACTGGAAGTCCTGGAGCGTTTCCCCACCCTGCCGATCATTTTATATGCCGAACGCGATTCAACCGCCCTGGCCAGGTCCGTGGTCAAAACGGGCTTGAGCGGCTATTTTTCTCCCCCGCTGGTGATGGCGGATGTCGTTGATGAAGTTCAAAGAAGCCTTGCGCGCGCCAGAAAACTGGGGGATTGGCTGCGGCGAGAGGTACGGCGTACCACCTCATCGCTGGTTGAAAAAGCGGACTTCTCTGAAGCGGAGCGGCAAAAGCTGGAGATCATCATCGGGAATATCCAGGATGGTGTGATCGTGATGGACAGGAACAGGAACATCCTGCTGGTCAATCGCGCTGTGCGTGATATTTTCAATCTGGATGGCAGCGACCTGACTGGCAAACCGCTTGGCACTTCAATTCCGAACGAAGACTTGAATGCTTTGTTGATGCGCGCAAGCGACGGCCCCCTGAAATATCACGAGATCAATTTTGATGACGGGCGTGTTTACAACGCGCAATATACCCCCATTCCCCAAATTGGCGCGGCTGTGACCATGCAGGATATTTCCTATCTTAAGGAACTTGACCGCCTGAAGAGCGATTTTATTCACACGGTTTCACACGACCTGCGCTCCCCCCTGACGGCCATCCTGGGTTATACAGAATTGATCCATCGGACCGGTCCGCTTAACCCAAACCAGGAAGAGTTCATGCGGCGTTTGCAGGGCAGTATTCAACACATGACCACGCTGGTGAATGACCTGCTGGATCTCGGTCGTCTTGATGCGGGCTTTGACACGCGCCGTGAAGTCGTCCATCTTGAAAATGTCATGAAATACTCGCTGGACATCTTCGAGAATCAGATCCGGCAAAAAAAGATCAACCTGGTCGTGGATGTTGCCCATAATTTGAAGGCGCTGCGCGCCAACCCCATTCGCATCCGCCAGATGCTGGACAACCTGGTTGGAAATGCCATTAAATATACGCCGGTTGAAGGCAGTGTCTATGTGAATGTGTCCATGCAGGGTGACCAGATCATTATTCGGGTGGAGGATACCGGGATGGGCATCCCGCCCGAGGAACAGGGACGCGTGTTCGAGAAGTTTTACCGCGCTTCCAATGCCATTGGCGGAGCGGAAGGCTCGGGCCTGGGACTGGCAATTGTCAAATCCATCGTGGACAGCCATCAGGGCCGGGTGTGGGTGGAATCAATCATCGGGAAGGGGTCGGCTTTTATCGTGCTTCTCCCCGCCCAGGACTAGGGTTTTGACGGGGGCATCCCTCTCTGATCCATCAAATGAACATTTAAAAACGTTGCCGCTGAGGGAGAACTCAGCGGCAACTTTCGCCAAAGGAGGAGACAGGAGGAGGTGTCTGTTTTGTCTCCGCCCCCATAATAAACCCGTTCGATTATTTTTCACACCGATAAATGTCATGAAATAGTTATACGCCAGAACACTGAGCGCGGGGTCCGGGTTCCCGCTGATCATTTTTGACACCCTGCGCTGCTGGTGATGAAGACACAGCACGGGCTTCCCAATATTCAAGGCAAAACCAATTTCATATCCCACCCCGTGGGATGGCGCGCTGACCTCTGCGATCAGTACGTCACATTCCCTGATCCAGTTCGTGTCGCGTTCATAAACATCCTGCGCTGTCAGTTCACGCTCATTTTCCAGCACATCAGAGCGCGTCAGGTGCGAAGTGGGGATCTCGTGACCGTCCGCTGTGAGCGCGCTGACGATCTGCTGGTAGGCGGCTTCAAACTCACGTCCGCCGGTAATGGAACATGCAAAATAAATATTCATTTGTCTTTGCCCGGCAGGCGGGAAAGGATCGAGTTGTTGCGTTTTGGCGCCGGTGCGGAAGGGCCCGGACCTGCGCGCATGCTTCCCAGTTCGTTGCTGAACTTCATCCAGTCGTCAACCAGGATCACAAAGTGCGGGGTGTTGTCCTTGAAGAAGAGCGGTGACAGGAACAGGCGCAGGGAGGATTGAGGCATGGGGTAGCCGTTCAATTCGATCACAAGCGCGGTCATTTTTGCCAGGGGTTCGATGATCTCCGCCCGCCAGCCTGATACGCTCTGCAGCGGGAACAGGGTGGCCATATTGGCGGATGTTGCGCGCAGAAATCTTTTGTATGAAATATTCAGGCGCAGGAAGGGGGTTGCCAGCCGCAGGTGGTCGCTGAATGGCTGCACGTATGCGCTTTTGCGCAGGAGCATGACCATCGTTCCAGCGAACAGGTTCAGCCCGCCGATACTGACGAACGCCAGCCAGCGCCAGTCTTCAAATCCCCAGGTGCGCAGCGCCCAGGCCAGGGCCAGCAGGGCCAGCCCCAGAAAAAGGATCGCGGGTCCCCAGCGGTCCATCATGCGGGTATAGACGACCAGCGGATAACGACGACCACCTTTAGCCATGCCGTTCCTGGTCTTTTGCTGCCGGGTCGTTTGGATGGTCGTTATTCAATTGGGCGCTCAGCCGGCTGATGGCCTGGGTGAGATGCTCTCCGCGCAGGCTGAAGGTGATATCTCCGCGCGTCTTTTCGATGATGCCGCGCGCCAGGTCGGTCTGACGGCGCAGGCCGTTGGTGATGGCATCAGGATAATCCATGGTGACCATGATGGAATAGATCTCATCCATGATGCCCAGCAGGCGTTCCACTTCCGGTGAATAGCCATGGCGCAGGATGTCCAGACTGCGGCGGCGCAGTTCCCCGACCACTTCCGCCAACCCGTTGAGATAGGTCGAGGGTTCAACCACCAGTTCTTCGGGTGTCTGAAGCGGTTCGTTGCGGATCAGCGCGCAGGTGACGTTCGCTTCCACAAATTCCTTTAACGCATCCTGGGTATAGCCCGCATAAAAAAGATCGGGGTGGGCTGCCAGCGAGTCGCGCAGCGTATCCGCCATTTGACGCGCCTCCTGCAGGTGGTTGTTCATGGTGTCGGCTTCTTCACGATGCACGGCGCGAATGGCAAGTGAGCAGGAGCGGGTGAGTTGACGCGCCAGCGCCAGGGCGTGGTCGCGCGCTGATGTGCGCGCGTCAAAGGTCTTTCGTATGCGGTCTGTGATCTGTTCAAGTTTATGCATGGTTTTTTCCAAAAGCTCCTCAGCTGGGTCCACCCCGGAGGGTGGGGCGGAATGCTGCGGGCGGCGGTGTGGGCAAATGTGCGCTGCGGCCCGGGTTTTGTTGTGAATGTGAAATTTGAAAATGACGATGAGAAAATTTGCCGTGATGCCTGGAGCGTATTGATTAACTTTAGCCGCTCTGTCAGGGGGTGGTCCCTCTGACAGAGCGGGGTGAATTTCAACGATCTTCGACCAATGACCGGCTAGGCCTTGCCTTTGGGTTCTTCAGGCGGTTGTTGAAAGGGGCGGAAGAGATTGTCTGCGAGCGAGTTGTTGGTTGGCAGGTGGATCTCGCCAAAGGCGGTTTCGTAGCGCGCAAGGTTTTCGACCAGGGCTTTGACCAGCAATTTGGCGCTGACCGGGGTCATCACCACGCGCGCGCGGACTCTGGCTTTTGTTTCACCCGGCAGCAGATGGGCGAAATCCAGCACAATATCAGCCGGGGAGTGGGCAATGCGCGCAAGGTTGGCGTATACCGTGTCAAGGTCGGCAGGCAGGTCAAGGGTGGGGCCTGCGGGCTTGGGAGGGGTTGGGGGGGTGGTCATGGAAGCATCCATAATATATGTTCGGGTCTGCTAAATTTTAAGATCTCGGCATCCATGATGTGCTTAGAACGGAATATCATCCTCGGGAGGAAGTTCAGCCATGTCCATGTGTCCGCCGCCGGAAATGGGTCCGCTTTCACCAGCCTCGCCCCGGGTGGAAAGAAAGCGCACGGTGACGGCTGTAATTTCAAAAGAGGAACCGGCGGTTCCGTCCTGCTTGGTCCAGATGCGCGGTCCGCCTGTGGTTTTATCAGGAGTGAGGCGTCCTTCCACCAGCACCTTGGAGCCTTTTTTCACATACTGGTTGCAGGCTTCTGCGGTTTTCCCCCAGGTGGAAACGCGGAACCAAATGGTCTCTTTCACTTGTTCGCCGTTTCCGGCAGTGTACTGGCGGCTTGTTGCAACAGAAAAAGATGTCACCGCCTGTCCCGAGGGGGTGTAGCGCATCTCGGGGTCTTTGCCTACATTGCCGACAACTATGATGGTATGGTACATGGGATTTTCTCCTTGGGTTAAGGTACCCGCCGAAATACGGCGGGGAAAATGATACTAATATCATTTTACTCTTTCTTGCCGGTTTTGTCCCAAACTTTAACGTAATTGACAGGATGTTCCCTTAAGCGAGTTGGGTGAATGCATTGAACCGCGCGGGGTTGGATGAAAAATGTTCAGCAGGCAGGGCAGACCGCATGGGCCAGCCTTAAAAGGCAAAGATATGTTTGGCGGGGCAGGGGTGTTTAATCGAAAAGATGGCTGCGAAATGATCTTTGTGATCCGGGTGATTTCCTGGTTTTCCTATGCGAAAAATGGCCGGCGCTGCCATTGACAAGCAGGTCCAAAAAAGCCAAAAATGAACCAAAATTTATGCCGGTTGTATCTTGTATCTGGGTTGTATTATTTGTTGTATCCCATTTTTGGGTTGTGCAGGTTGTTGGTTGTATCTTGTCCCCCCTTTAAGGGGTACAAGATACAACCAACCTAAACCGATGCAGAGCAGGAAGTTGTATCTATTTTTTGTAAAAAATAAACGCTTGGGATCTTCAAAAGCTGGCCGCACAGCCGGTCTTTTATGCCATGCCGCACATGGTCCCCAAAAGCCCATTTGCGTGTAGTCTTTCTGCTCTGGCATTGCGCTTTTGCCTGTCAGGCATCCCCCTTAATCAGACCTTCCTTCACGTGTAAAGTCCTTTGTATTTTCCCGCTGACCTTCTTTGCGTCCTTCAATTCATGCTCCCACACCCGGACTACCACCCAACCGATCTTCCGCAATTCCCGATTTACAAATTTATCCCGCTTCTTGTTCCCCTCCAATTTCTTTTGCCAAAATTCCTATTCATGCTCTATCTAAAACATCAAATGCTTCCCAACCTTG
>JAIFNG010000037.1 GCA_020047815.1 Anaerolinea sp. | reverse complement strand
GCGGCAAATCCGCTGGCGCGGGCGGCAACCAAAAGGTTTTCCAGCGCGCAACCCAGGCTGATCCATAATTCGCGGTGATTGGGATCAACAACTGCCAACTCGCGGCTATAGTCTGGATAGATTTCAATCCTATCTTCCTTGATGGCAAATTTCCACGGCTGGGTGTTGTGTCCATTTGCCGCCAGCGTGGCGTAGTGGACAAGCTCTCGCATTTGTGTCGGTGTGGTTGAAGTCATTTCAAATGCTCTCCAGGTTTGGTCCGCCTGCTGGTTGTAATCCAGCCACGGCGCATATTCAGAAAGAAGGTAGCCGCCTGTGACGGTCACGCCGCTTACCGCCAGAAGTTTCAAGAAATCACGACGGCTCATCATGGGGTGCGATTCGGTTTTGTTCATCATTCAATTCCTTTATAGCGTTGGGAAAATGGACTGCGACCAGTCGCCGATCAGATTCCAATCGCGGAAGTCACCGGGGGGGTTGTCGGGATTTTCAACTGCTTTCGCAATGAGGCGGTCAAAGAACGAGAGTGTCTTGGGGTCCAGTTTCCCTTTGAAGAAAACCTCATCCGCTGAAGGCAGGAGTTCGCGCACGGGAGCGGTGTACGCCTGACGCGCGGTGCGGCTGGTTTCGTCGTCACCCGCATTGAGCATGTGGACGGTGAAGATCGAAGTCGGGAGCTGGGTTAGCGTTGACTGGTTCTTGCGGACAAAATCCACAGCTTCAGGCAGCCAACTCCCCATGCGGATGGCGCTGCCCATCAACACGGCTTGATAGCCATCGAGGGCGGGATTCTCGCTGACAGGTTTTACGTCCACCTGAAAGCCGCGCTTGCTGAGGCTTTCGCCGATGAAGGCTGCGATCTCAACTGTGGAGCCTGCCTTGGTGGCATAGGTGATCAGGATTTTCTTGCTCATGGTGTCTTGTTCTCCGAGGGAAGTGTCAATCATGTCAAATTCGGGCGGCAGTGCCGCGAGGTAGCTGAGCCCGCTGCAGGTGAGGGCGGATGCGCCAAGTGCGATACCGGCGGTCTTCAAAAAGTCACGGCGGGAGAGTTTTCGCTGGGTCATGGGTTTCATCCTATCTACGGGTGAAGAGGTAATAATGTGCAAAGGCGTTGAGTATTTTTGCACCCAGTAGAATGGCAATGATCACGAAAGCTTGCTGCTGGCTGGTGATAAACGGAAGTTTGAAGTTGAAGAAAATGGATGCGGAAACCAGCAGAATCACCGTGCCGAGGATATAGCCGAGGATGGCTTGCGGATGTGCCCAGTTGCCGACGGCAGCGATACGCCCGATGCCGCCTTGTGCGCAGATGGTCATGCCGAGTACGATGAGAAATCCAAGCGCGACTTTGGGATTAGAAAGCAGGGGGAATTTAATCCCTTTCAGGGTGATATAAAGGACGGCTCCGGTCAAAGCGGCTAAAACAAGAATGATCGGGCTGATGACAGAGGGTTCGGAAATGGTTTTCATGGTTTTGCTCCAGTCTTATTCTTACCTGCATAATACTTATTGACGAATAAAAACTCCCCCGCCGAGGGGGGAGTTGTGAACTGGTCAGATGGATAGGTTAGGTATATTACCCTCACCTTGAAATGCAACCAGGAAGAACCAAATAAACAAGGACAGGTTTTCCCAGTTGTGTTTTTGTCAATTCTGGGATGGCGAATATTTGAGTTCTTTTTGGAAGTAGGATTCCAGACGGAGACCTGTGATGTCCACCAGGCGTGTCAAAATGGGATCGTCAATGCGGGCGAGTATGGCGCGGGCTTCGGTAAGCATCTTCTGACACACGTGATAATTTTCCTGGATGCGAGCCTGATCAGTCCGCAGTTTTTTTGCCAGTATCTGGATTTGAGAATCGGTTCGGGGCAGGTCTTTAACGCCCAGCGTCACCAGCGAGTAATGACCTATAGCCAGATCTTTCTCCATATCAGACCAATCATCGATGATTTGAATGACCGCGCCAAAAAGCAGGAAAACCTGCCAGTAATCGTCTATCAGGTGTGCCCGCCCCAGTCGTTCCAGCCCAAGCATAAAAGGTGTGACGACATGCGCTCCTTTTGCTCCACACTCCCGAGGGTTTTGTAAATTGTACGGGCTGGATTTCCACCGCAGGTTCTTTTCCTTCACTTCCGCGGCGAGAAAAATACTGCGCATTTTGTGAAGGATGTTCAGGTTGGTTGGCGTGACACCAAATACATTCAAAACCAGCGCTTCGTATTCAGCCACCAGCGCTTGTGATGTCAAAACCTCGACCGGCACGGGGGCGTTGCTGTCCACGTTTTCGTCGAGGATGCCGTACCCCGCTACGCCAAATACGGCAGAGCGTAGAACGTCATCGAAGCGGGCAAGTAAATCATCCAAGCCCATTTCCGACATCCAGATAACAAGGAAGGCAAAGATTGGGTATGCGTCTTTGAAATATTGCAGGCGGTTGCTTTTCCAGCGGGTCACGTCAATACCCAGCGGTACACTGAACTCGCGCAAGATTTGACGGGCTTCATTATCCAATCCTCTGAAAGCAGCCAGCAATTCCAGGTCGACTGCAAGGTGTTTCCACCAGTCGAACAAAGAGACCGAATCAGCCAAAAACGGAGCCAGAACCGCCGACCACAAGGCTTCCTTATCACGGCGATAGACCTTCAAAATGGCTGGGGCAAACTCTGTGAAACGCGTAGCGGGGGTGAAAGTGCTTGTCTGGGTGGTCATGGTATTTGATTCTCAACCTTGAGATAATCTACTCGGTCGCCTTCCAGATGGGATCGCGCAAGAGCAGCGGGCCACGATTGTTCCAATTTCAGGGGGTGCTTCCTGTTCAAGACATAAAGAAGTTAGTGTATTCATTGATTTTCCTTTTTCATTCAACTAATTTGCTTTGACTTTCAAGAGACTTAATGCCGTGATAAATATCCACACTTCATATGTGCCGATCGTGATCCGCTCGAAGAGACCGAACAATTGAATTCCCTGTCCAGCGAGGATGACCCCCGTCAGCCCTGAGACGAAGATGATCGCTGACGAAACGAACGAGTAAACCGCATAACGGTTGAAACCATCCAATTGCCGGACGCCCAACCCCATCAACAATGGCATGATGATCGTTGCCAATGCCACCACGCCGCCAAGAACATTGTGCATGGTGCCAGCAAAAGTCGCTTCTGCGCCTAGTGGGTCCATTGGGAAAAAGCCCCATGAGAAGGATAAAATCTGTATGCCGACCAGAATGCCCATTGCAGCTCGAGTGATACGCGGCATGTTCTTCAAGGCGGAATACGCGCCGATGGCAAACGCCAGTAATAAAGCATTGTAGATATTAAAGACCACATCCAAAAGAGCTTTATTTGGCGCGCCATTCGAAAGTAATTCGCTGATCGCATTTACAATATGGCTGTAATCATTCGGACGTAAAGCGGCGCCGACGATCGCTGTGACAATATACAGAACAGGCGCTGCAATACCGCAAGATACAAGAATTTTACGAAGCATGGGATCTTCTCCAAAAAAGGATTTGTTGCTTCAAGGGTAGACGATACAATTAAAAACCTCCCCCGTCGATGGGGGAGTTAGGGACTGTCCAGGTGGACAGGCTCATTTCTGAGCAACCTGCGCCCGCGATCTATTCACCATCACATGCACAAAGCGGGGGGAGTTGGGGACTGGTCAAGAGTACAGGGGACCGAAAGTTTTTTTTGCCACCTTCAGGATGGTGACCGTGCACTGGCAGTTGGCTCAATAGCCGTCGCTGTCGTCGAGGTAACGTCGCACCCCGCTCCAGGCAATTCCCTTGCAACATTCGGTAACTGGTTTAAGCTCTTTGCCTGCCATACGCGTTTCAACGCCTTTGAGATTGAAACCGACTTTTAACACCTGAAAATCCTCTGAATGTATTGCCTTGCGTGGACAGCCGTAGATGCAGCGAAAGCACATCACACAGTCGTCGCTGAAAAGCGGGATTTGCCGCTCCTCATCAAGCCGAATATTGTTGACCGGGCAATAGTCAGCGCACCATCCACATCCACTGCATTTTTCGTCGATGGTCATTTTTTGAGCGAAACTGCGGGCGCCAATTTTTTCCTGCTCACTTATTTTCCTGCGCAGCCAGCTCAATTGTTGGAGGCAGTGTCGTTTTTCACCTGCCAGGAACTTCCCGACGATCTTGTCAACTTTGCCGGGTAGAGCTTGAATCAGATGCATGGCCATGTCATCGTTGACGGGCACGACCCAATTGCAGGGCATCACCATCATCTTTTCATAATCGACAACAAAGCCTTTCTCGGTGAGGCTCGCGATAAGCCGCTGTCTGCAACCTGTATTGGGCCAGACATCGCCTCCGCCTGAAACTGAGATGACGGCAGTGTGCCTGCCATTGCCCGAAACACCTTCGATCCAGCGATAGACAGGCTGTGGTGCATCGAAGGCATGCACGGCATAGACCAATATCATGGCATCGCTTGCCTCGAAGCGGGCCTGCTCGTTATCTTCGTGGTGGCACTGCGAAGAACAATCGATAGGCAGAGCCATGACCTCGAGCAAACGTTGCTTCAAGGCTGCAACAAAGGCATCGGCCACGCGCTTCGTACCGCCGGTTCCTGAAAAATAGACAACTGATACTTTTTGGAAATTCATAAGAGCTCCTATAGCTTTATGCCGAGAGTTTAGCTGTCCATCTTAATTATTCAGCGAGCCTCAACTTCCCCACCAAAAGTGAGTTTGGGACTGCTCAGACAATTTGCCTCTCATGTTTTGAATCGTCAGGTGTGGACGCCTGTGCTTTGGTGTTGAAGGCAAACATCCCGCTGTCTCGGAGAACCCGCGCAGCCTCTGCGAGGATGGATTCAAGGTTGGGGATGATGTGCAGCACACCACAAAAAATCAGGTGATCGAACTTGTCAGTAAGTAAGTCCAGGGAGTTTTTTGCAGGTTATGCTGTTTCAATTTAACCGCAATTCTCTTGTGTCGACAAACCTCCAGCATGGCGGCAGAAAAATCCATGCCGCGAATCTCCAGACCAGCTTTTGGGAACAATGCGGTGGAGAGTCCGCTGCCGATTCGAACATTAAGCAGGTGTTGACGGGGCTGGATAAATTCATAACACAATCCGAAAAGGGCATCGGCAACGTGACACTTGCAGGCTTGCACCTGGTTGTCATAATCGGCGGCGTACAAGTCGTGCAGGCTGGAGGGGATCATTTACTCAACCTGCGCGAGGGCGGTCAACAGCAGGACCAGCACACCGCAACCAGCCATCAATTTGGTGTACAGATCAAAGCGGGCAATGGCTTGTTCGGCTCCGTTGTTGGAACTCATCATGGGTCCGACGCGGAGAACGGCGTTGTACACGAATCCCAGGACGATCATCACCATAATGAGCAGGTGCTTGACGAGCATCAGGATAGTCCACGGGTTGCCGAAATCTCCAATGCCAAGATAATTCGAGTCGACAAAGGTCAGGTGAGTCCCGGTGACCGCAAAGATGCCCAACGAGATGTACATCCAGACGCGGCTGCGTTTGGAGATGGCGCTGAGAATTGCGCCGCCGCCATTCTCCTTTGAGAGCACGGGCAAGTAGATCAAAGTGAGCAAAAGGTAATGCCCGATCATAACAATCGTGGCAAGGGCATGAAGCCAGGTGGATAACGAAAACAAAATTTGAGACATTATTGATTTTCCTTTGAAATTGATATGTCTTATTCAGGTATATCCCGCGAGAGGAGTTTGGGAAGGAACCAGGGGTTTCTAACAAGATAACGTCCAATGGGCGGATCGACATGAGGCTTGTTGTGGACTTCCTTCGGTGATTCAGCCCATTCAAACGGCAGGTGAACGGTCTCGCCCGGCGTCTGAATTTTTTCCAGCGCTTGCAAGGTGGCTTCGAGGACAGCCTTTTGCCCGGGGCTGTCGCCGGGTTGACCAAGCGTCTGCCCAAGCGGATACTCGATTGCGGCTATGCGCGGCACGCATACAGAGGCGGTCAGGTCAGGGACGGGAGTCAGGCAGATGGTGAAGAAGCCCGCCGCTTCGAGTTCGCGTTGTACCAGTCCAACGGACCAGCAGCATATCGGTCAGGCAGGAACGAGTACCACCACGTCCGCCATATCTTCTTTCAGATTGCGGATCATCGCAGGGACGGTTTCCTGCAGGAGCTTTTCGGGTTTGAGGATGTAGCCCATGATGGAATAATGCCGTTCGCTCATGCACCCGATGCGCCCGCTGTTTTCCATTTCTTGTAATCTTTGCAGAGGGAACAGGCAGTTTAAATCCTGCTCGGCGTAGGATGGGTCGATGTGCAGGTGGTATAGGCGAACATCTTTTTCGGTGGCTGTTTTGGGAAGGATGCGGTAGGTCGGGTCGCCCCACCAGGGGTTTTGGCGTTCGCCCTCCTGGTCAAAAGGCTTGTCGTCCTTGAGCGCAATCCCTGCCGAACTAAGCAATGCCACATTGCATTCGGAAAGCGGCTTGGTGAGCGGAGTCCACGGGATGGGACGCGGCATTTCCATACTGATCCAGTTTTTGATCATGCGCTTGGTAATGCCGCTGATGAAGCGGAAGGAGTCAACTGTTTTGGTCATTGATTTACTCGCTTTTTGTTGTATGCAAATCTGCTCTTTCTTCTTCGACCTACATCATGGATGTACGGGAAAGCCGGTCCAAAGGATGCAAGTCGGATATCCGATTTTTGCAGGCGGGATTTTGTTTGTTCACGCAACTATTAAGCCATTTTGTGTATATGCCAGGCAAATGCCCATGCTGTCAAGCTCATCCGGGGTGAACAGGTGGTCCACCGTGGAAGCAAACAAAAGGATGGGCAACAGAATGATGGAAAAGATAATGCAGATAATCATGGCGACCTCCAAATCTCGTTATATATTCTGAATGATAGTGGGTGGAAGAAAAAAACTCCCCCGTCGTGAGGGGAGTTTGGGGCTGGTCATGTGGATAGGATATCAAATGAGTCTATTGTTTCATCCCTTACCAGAGACCGTAGATCGGACCTGTGAAGTAGAAAACGATCAAGCCGATGGAATTATCGAAACCGTGTGCCAGAACGCTTGCCCACAGGTTGTTGCCGAATTTCCATTTCAGCCAGCTAAAGAACAGCGCGTCGATCGTGGTTACGACCACTCCGGTGACGCCTTGCTCGGTGTGTGCCATGCCAAACAGCAGGCTGGAAAGCGCCACAGTCAACAGGATGCCGGGCAGGCTGTTGCCGAACAAATCTCCCAGCATTTTTTGGAGATAGCCGCGATAAGCCAGTTCCTCGCCGACGGCTGCCAGCGTCCACGAGATGGCGAGGATCAGGAGCAATTGTCCGAGGTTGCCATGCAGGCTGGCGAATCCGCTGTAGTCAATGGTCTTGCCGGTCAGCCGGTTCATGATGGGCATGACCAGGCCGACATCGAACAACTGCATGAGAAAGGCGCAGACAAAGGTGAAGCCGATCATGCGCAGCCAGGATTGAGGACGCTTGATCCCCACTGTGGTAATCGGCTGGCGGCGGATGCGCAGCGAAACAATCATTAAGCCAATGATGACCAGAGTGGGCATCCACAAATCCAGAATAACAGTCGTGGCGATGGCGCAGAGCTCGATGAGAGCGATGATTTTCCAAAGATTTTCACGGTTCATGATTTTCTCCTTTTTTCAATCCAAGGATACAATGAGAGAAATAAAAACTCCCCCGCCGATGGGGGAGTTTTGAACTGGTCAAGTGGACAAGCATTGAAACAAACGCGCAAAGCCTGGATAAGCCATCAGCGGAATTAATTCAAATTCGATGAGTTCATGTCTCATCAGTGGAAGACTCGCCAGCGCCTCGCGCGCCGATTCAACATCGTCACATTCCAGGACAAGCACAGCCTCGCTGCGGTCGGTACGGAAATACAACTCACGGATGATTCCCTGTTGGTGTAATTCCCAGGCGCGGAAGGCTTCGGCGTGGGCATGTTGTTGGAATTTTTCTGCTGTTCCACCGGGGAGTTCATGTTCGAGGGCTAGGATTTTCATTTTAGTAAGCGACAGTCAAAAACATCGCTGCAAAAGACATATCCATCAACGCATGAATGACTGCGGCGTAGGGCAGCAGCCGCGGACGCCAATGGAGGGTTAACCCGATGGCGAAAGCAAAGGGGATGAACATTAGAGCGCGCCAGAGAATAAAGGACGGGTTGAAGAGCAGGGGGATGGCGAAGTGCTGTAGACCGAGCATCAGCACCGGGAGAAGCAGGGGACGAAGGTCGGGGAATGGACGAGGGTCCAGGCGCGGCATGACGTAAAGAAAGTACAGGGCAAGTTCAACCAGTCCCTGTGTGACAGGGAATAAAACGATCCCAATGTAAACGGTCCAAAGCGGCAATGGTTGCAGCATGAGATCAAGCGTGGTTTGAGGATTTTCGAACAGGGCGCCGGCAAGCCAGATGTTCGGGAAGTAACTGATCGGACCAATGATGAACATCAACCCCAGCAGAACAGCCAGGTCTTTGCCAACAGTCCCGCGTTGAATGTGGAAAATGTCCCAGTAATTTTTTCCTTCCGTGCGGAAGATGGAGAGCATGGCAGCCAGGCAGATCAGGTTGGTGATGGTTACGCCGAACATCCACCAGGCAGCGCCATCTTCCCAGGCGGTGGCAGAGCCTGTGAGCAGGAACCCAATCGCAAAGATGGATTGAATGAGGATAAATAATACGGTACGACCAAAAAGCAGAATCCATGGAGCAGTTTTTATGTTCATGCAGGCATCCTTTTTATGTTGATTATAGAGTGTTGTGGGCTTAGAAATTCCCCGTCCTGTGGGGAGTTCGAGACTGGTCAAGTGGACAGGCAGTAGGTTGTGCACTGGTCGAGTGGATAACCTAGCAACCCTTATTTGCTGGATCAAGGCATCCAGTTATTTGATGATCGGCTGGAAAAGGTTTGGGGAATTCCGGGTCTGAGGTGTGACTGCGGCCCAGTAATGTGTTGTGGTGCGTCATCCAAAACGCAAACTGTCACTAAGAAATGTCCGAATAAATCTCCTGGTTAGCTGATTGTACTTGCGAGTGTTACCTTATCATAAAATTTACTTTCGATGGATTAACCTGGCTCGTCGTTGTTTTAACCACGATCATGCTTCCTATGCATTCACAGGGGAGTTCTGATTATGTTTGTCGAGCACCTGATTCAGTGGGCTGGATTTCCCTTCGTATCATACATAATGATGATTGGATCTCCTGTGCCTGATTATTTCAGGCAATTTTAAAGGTGGTTTCAGTCAGAGCCTTGAGTTGCTATCAAAAAAAGATCAGGGAGTTTTCCCTGATCCTGAAGTAATTATACAGTGGGTACTTGCGCTGTCCAGCCGCATTTGCTATCTTGCGCATGGATATTACTTGAAATCATTTTTCAGGAATATATTTTCTACGTCGTGAATGATATTGTGGCAACGCCATGACTGCTCGTCCCAGGCAAAGAGGATGATATTCGTTATGATCCTCCCAAAAAATGGATTTTGGTGGTTATTTTTAAGTGTATCACTGTCGCTTTTACACCCCGCTTGCCAATTGTTTTCAGCAGGCGGGGCTATAATAAGAACTGCCTGTCAAAACCAGCTTCTTAAGAGGAAACCTTATGAATTTCACTGATCTCATTCTTAAATATTTTGAACAGATCTCGTCTGTGCCGCGTGGTACGAAGAACGAAGCACGCATCCGTGCCTGGCTGCAGGAATGGACTGCTGCGCGCGGATTATTATCCAAAACTGATGCAGTGGGAAATCTTGTGATCCAGGTCCCTGCCAGCAGGGAATATGAAGACCACCCTACGCTGATTTTACAGGGGCATCTTGACATGGTGTGTCAAAAGACGCCTGATTCAACCCATGATTTCTTATGCGACCCCATCCATATCCTGCGCGTTGGCGAGTGGATAAAGGCGGATAAAACCACCCTCGGCGCAGATAATGGGATAGCGATTGCCCTGATGATGGCGTTGATCGAAGATGAAACCGTCATACATCCGCCGCTGGAATTATTATTAACCGTTGAAGAGGAACTGGGAGTTGTCGGCGCAGATAACCTTGATCCGTCGCTGTTGACTGGGAAAATACTTATCAATCTCGATTCGGAGGATGAGGGCATATTCACCATTGGTTGTGCGGGCGGTGGAAGCACCTATCTTACCCTGCCTGTGAGTTGGGAGTCTGCGTCACCTGAAGAGATGTCTTTTGAATTGAAGGTCGGAGGGCTGCGGGGCGGGCATTCCGGCGATGACATCCAAAAACACAGAGCCAACGCCAATAAGATAATGGCACGCGCGCTGGACTATATTAAACGAAATATTGCGATACGTTTGTCTGCACTAAAAGGAGGAACGGCTCGCAATGCCATTCCCCGCGACGCTGAGGCGGTATTTGTTTGCCCGCGCGATATGCGTGCAAAATGCCTTGAAGTTGTTCATTTTTTTGAAAAGTCCCTGCAAGAGGAACATAGCCAGAGCGAGCCGAATCTTTTCCTGGCGCTTGTAGAAGGTAAAGATGCGGTTGCAGGTGTGATCAGTGCTGTGGATACAGAAAAGTGCATTCAAATTTTGAATATCCTGCCAAATGGTGTGGCGGAAATGTCCGCTGAAATCGAGGGTTTTGTCGAGACCTCCAATAACATTGGCATTATGGAACTAAAAAGGGAAGGACTGTCGATCGTGTCTAATCAACGCAGTACGTTTCTCTCAAAAATGGAGGAAATGGCATTTCGGCTTGAATCTATTGGTGCGCTGGCTGGTGCGAAGGTCGAACACACCAAGATTTTCCCCTCATGGAAGCCGAACAAGGACTCTTTCCTTTTGAAGAAATGTCAACAGGTGTATGAGGCGCAATTTGGTAAACCGCCTGTGGTTAATATTGTTCATGCGGGGTTGGAGTGCGGCGTTATCAGTGACCGCTGCGGCGGGTTGGATTCGATCTCGCTTGGTCCCACCATTCAGAATCCACATTCGCCCGATGAAAGATTGTATGTTCCTTCCATAGAAAAGGTCTGGAAGTTTTTGATTGCCTTGCTCGGGTCGTTTTAGGGAATGGCATGCGGTTTGAATTTTTTTCTTTTCCAGCCGTGCAGAGTTTGAATCGCTGATTTTGCCGGGATCCATTGTTTACATGCCGACCTCTGGAGATTTATGGTCGCAAATCAGGTGCGGTACGGGAACAAAAACCCGCTTTACATTCGTTTTATGTGCAGGAGAAATCTTCAGGTTCTCATGCCAAAATAATTGGTGAAGAGCTCATTTAATTAACCATTCCATGCGCACCCTGATGAAAACCAAACCGGCTCGTTTTGTACTCCCCGGGTTATTGTTGCTCGGGGCACTTTCGATTTATCTCTTTTACGACCTTCCATCCATCCGCTCTCTCCCTGAAAATTTGAATCGACCCAGCGTTAAAATCACTGACCGCAACGGACGGTTGCTCTATGAGATCCTGCCCGCCGAAAGCGGTCGGAACGCGGTGCTTTCGGCAGGGAATCTTACCCAATGCATGAAAGATGCGACGATCGCAGTCGAGGATAAAAATTTTTACCAGAACTCAGGCGTGGATGTAATGGCAATCATCCGTGCAGTGTGGATCAATCTGCAGGGTGGTGAGACCCTTTCGGGCGGAAGCACCATCACTCAACAGGTGGCGCGGACTTTGCTCCTCAGCGATGAAAAAACAGAACGAACCCTGCGCCGAAAATTGCGTGAGACCGTTCTGGCATGGCAGTTGACACGTGTCTACACCAAGGATGAAATTCTTGCCTTGTATCTGAACCAGATCTATTACGGCGGTATGGCATATGGAATTGAAGCTGCCTCGCAGACATATTTTGGCAAGCCGGCTTCCGACCTGCTTTTACCTGAATGCGCCTTGTTGGCTGGTTTGCCGCAAACCCCTGGAATTTATAATCCATTTACAAATCCCGACCTTGCATTGGAACGTCAGCGGGTGGTGCTGGGATTGATGGAGAAAAGTGGATTTATTAGCCCCGCAGAAAGAATAAATGCGGAACGCGCCCCGTTGAGTTACAACCCCGTGCCATATCCGATCGAGGCGCCGCATTTTATCTGGATGGTCAAGGATCAACTGGATGACCTTTTTGCTTCCGGCCGGTTGAATCCTTTGGAGAGTCTGGTTGTTCGCACTACACTCGATTTGCATATCCAGAATCTCGCCGAGGAGATCTTGCAGAGACGCATCGAGTCTTTCAAGCCCAGGGAAGGGGAGGTCAACCGCAATGTGAACAATGCCGCACTGGTTGTCATGAACCCGCAGACGGGCGAGATCCTGACGCTGGTTGGCAGCGCTGACTACTTCGACGCATCCATAAACGGCGCGCTGAATATGGCAATTTCACCACGTCAATCGGGTTCAGCGTTTAAGCCTGTCATCTATGCCGCCGCGCTGAATCCAAACCAACCGCATCCCATGACGGCTGCATCCACCTTGATGGATGTCATGCAGACCTTTACCACGAAAGGTGAGCAAATTTACAAACCCGTCAATTATGACGGCAGGGAGCATGGCTTTGTTTCGGTGCGTGAGGCGCTGGCTTCTTCATTGAATGTGCCTGCGGTGTTGACCCTGCAATCCGTGGGTATCGAAAAAGTGATTCTGCTTGCCAATCAACTTGGTATTCGCTCGTTGGAGGGTCCGCGAAATTATGACCTGTCGCTGGCGTTGGGCGGCGGGCAAATGAGTCTGCTGGAGTTATCACGCGCTTATACGGCCCTGGCAAATGCAGGGAAATATGCGGGCAGTACGATAATTCTTGAGATCCTTGACGCAGACGGAAATATTTTATATGCCCCTGCCGCCACACCTGTGTTTCAGGTCGTGGACGCGCGTGTAGCCTGGTTGATCTCTGATATCCTCAGTGATGACCAATCCCGCCAGACGGGGTTTGGCATCAACAGTGTTTTAAAAATTGACCGTACCGCCGCAGTTAAAACGGGCACAACCACCAACTTCCACGATAACTGGACCATCGGTTATACGCCCGATCTGCTGGTGGGAGTGTGGGTGGGCAACAGTAATTATCAAGCCATGCACAATGTCACGGGCTTGACGGGCGCGGCTCCCATTTGGCATGAAACCATGCGTTCCATTTTGCAGGGGTATCCCGATAAACCGTTCATCCAACCCGATGGTCTAATTCAATTTGAAGTCTGCGACCTCTCAGGTCTGATTCCCACCCAAGCCTGTGCCCATACCAGAACCGAATGGTTCATAACGGGCACACAGCCTGTTACACCCGACACCTTTTATCAATATTCAGACACGGGAGGAATCGTTTTAGATATTCCCCTGGAGGCGCGGGATTGGGCAAAGTCACAAGGCTTGCCTGTGCTGGATGACTCCAATAATACTGTCGCATTAACCCTTACTTCGCCGGCTGATAACACAACCTATAAGATCACCCCCGAACTGGACTTGAGCGCTCAACGACTAGCCTTATCCACTCTGACAGGGACTGGATTTGCGCAGGTCACATTCTTTGTGGATGGCTCTGCGCTGGGAACCCTATTTACTCCGCCGTACCAAACCTGGTGGATCTTGTCTTTAGGCGAACACCAATTTTGGGCGGAAGGTGTGACTGCGAGCGGTGAGATAGTAAAGAGTAACGTGGCGACGATCAAGGTTGTGGAGTAGGGGGAAAGACGTAAAATTAAAAGGAAGCTATAATTCTTTAGTAACACCGATTGGATTGGGATTAATATCCACTTTCTGAAAGAATGGCATCCGCGGGATGCCATCATTGCCGTCGAAACCGCACAACTTCTTGTGCCCACGACAAACCCGCTTGCGCATGGAAATGTCAAGAGGGGTATAAAAAAAATTAAAGAGACTTTCACCCCATGTCACAAACCTCTAAAACAGTCTGGTCTTCCGAAGACGGGGACTTGCGAAAACAGGACGAAAAGAAAGCCATCCTCAACTCCCTGCCTCCTCAACAGCAAACCATTTATTTGCATCGCGAATCAAAAGGACGCGGCGGCAAGGCGGTGACGCTGATCAAGGGTTTGGTGTTGTCAGAAGGGGAGTTGTCAGCATTGGCGAAAAAACTCAAGCAGACCTGCGGCAGCGGCGGGACGGTTAAGGATGGAGTGATTGAAATTCAAGGCGAACACCGTGAAAAGATTGCTGATACTTTGCAGAAATTGGGGTACAAGGTCAAGGTGGCTGGCGGGTGATCTGAATCGCAGGAAGTTTTAGCTGGGATGATGCTTGTACGATCAATCACTCAATGACTCTGACCAAAAAGAGCCAAGGTATTGCGAACCGGGCTTTTTTGATTCATCCGATAAACCGTGACGTTGAGCATGATGAGTCCATGACATTTTATATATTCCTTTTTTTGAATATGTTATATAATACATTCAGAAAGGTGAATATGAAAAAGCCACAAAACTCACTACAACCCATAGCCTTGTTGTTGGAGACTATTGCTCCCCTCACCCGCTTGCAGATCCTGCTGGCGATCGGGACAGGGGAAGCATGTGTCTGCCATCTAGAAGCCGCGCTTGGCTTGCGGCAGGCATATATCTCCCAGCATTTGATGGCACTGCGCAAGGCTGATCTTTTGCTTGACAGACGCGAAGGACGGTATATTTTTTATCGACTAAAAGATACCGCGCTGCTCGAGCTTGTCGAAATTTCTGCCCGCCTGAGCGGTCTCTCCGCTGAAACTGTCCCTGCGCTCATTAACACCCGCGAAAATGCTTCGTGTGAGTGCCCGCAATGTGTGCCTGTTCCCATGCCTGCCATGAACCAATAACCCTATGACCACCCTTACCCCATCATCCCTTCCACATACCAATAAACGCTTATTTGCCAACCTAGCCGTTGTTATGTTCGCATGGCTGGTCGCCTACAATATCATTCAACCGCTTGCCGACTGGATTTCCTATTCCGTCCTGGGACTCGCGCGTGATTCGCACTTTGGCGAGTCGCTGGC
>JAIFNG010000039.1 GCA_020047815.1 Anaerolinea sp. | reverse complement strand
CGTGAATTCCCGTAGTCAATCGTTTTTTGTGTATTTCCTTCTGATCGTTGCCATCGGCGCCATGCTTTTTATGGGCTTCCGAGAGAATACCGCCACCGAAGCACCGCTTACCATTAATCAGGTGGCGCAAGCCGTGCGGGAGGGTGAGGTTGCTCGAATTTTAATTAAGAGTGATGATACCTTCACTGTCATTTATACCGATGGAACTGAAGAAGCAGGCGTTGAATCTCGTAAAGAGTCAGATGCCACGTTGATTGAACAACTTGGCAACCTTGGCGTTACGAAGGAGCAACTTGCCCCTGAAAATGTGGTTATTGAAGTCAGCGCTCCTTCAGTGTGGGCAGGTGTTTTGAGCGGCGCGTTTTACATCCTGCCTGTTCTGTTGATGGGTGGAGTGCTGTGGTTTATTTTCCGGCAGGCGCAGGGCAGTAACAATGCTGCCATGTCTTTCGGGAAGAGCCGCGCCCGTATGTTTAGTGGCGAGCATCCCACCGTTACATTTGCTGATGTGGCAGGCATAGAGGAATCAAAGCAGGAATTATCAGAGATCGTTGAATTTCTGAAAGAGCCGCAAAAGTTTATTCAACTTGGCGCGCGTATCCCGAAGGGCGTTTTATTGGTTGGTCCTCCCGGAACAGGCAAGACGCTGCTTGCAAAGGCTGTCTCTGGTGAGGCGGGCGTGCCTTTCTTCTCAATCTCCGGTTCAGAATTTGTTGAAATGTTCGTTGGTGTAGGCGCAAGCCGCGTGCGTGATCTGTTCGAGCAAGCCAAGCGGCATTCGCCCTGCATTATTTTTGTGGATGAAATTGATGCTGTAGGTCGTCAGCGTGGAGCGGGACTGGGTGGTTCACATGATGAGCGTGAGCAAACCCTTAATCAAATGTTGGTTGAAATGGATGGCTTTGACACAGATACCAACATCATTATCATTGCTGCTACCAATCGTCCTGATATTCTTGACCCTGCACTTTTACGTCCTGGTCGCTTTGACCGCCGTGTCACGCTTGACCGGCCTGATGTAAAGGGTCGCGAAGCCATCTTAAAAGTGCACGTCAAAGGCAAGCCGCTCGATCCGCAGGCTGACCTGGGGTCTGTTGCGCGCGGCACACCCGGTTTCGTTGGTGCTGATCTGGAAAACCTGGTAAATGAAGGCGCAATTTTAGCTGCGCGCCGCAACAAGAAATCCATTGGTCAATCAGAATTGGAAGAAGCGATCGAACGCGTTGTGATGGGACCTGAGCGGAAATCCCGTCTTATCTCTGATGAGGAGAAGCGAATTATTGCCTATCATGAAGCTGGTCATGCGATAGTTGCAAACGCCATTGCTGAAGCAGACCCGGTGCAGAAAGTGACCATCGTGGGTCGTGGACAAGCTGGCGGCGTCACTTGGTTCCGTCCCGATGAAGACCGCATCCTGATGTCACGCAAGAAGATGCTTGCCACACTTGTCATGGCGCTGGGCGGTCGTGCCGCAGAGGAATTGATCTTTGACGATATTACCTCAGGTGCTTCCAATGATATTGAACAAGTTACTCGCATGGCGCGAGCCATGGTTACCCGGTTGGGCATGAGTCCGGAAATGGGTACCATGACTTATGGTCAAAAGGAAGAGATGATCTTCCTTGGACGTGAAATATCGGAACAGCGCGATTACTCGGAAGCCGTTGCCGAGCAAATTGACCGTGAAGTCCGCAAGATTGTGGAAGACGCCTATAAACAATCCAAATCTTTGGTTAAGAAATATCGCAAGCAATTGGACATTATCGCAAAGAGACTTCTCGAGGTTGAATCCATCAATCGAGAGGAATTTGAGCAGCTTTTCCCGTCACCTTTGGGTAAGAAGAGCGGTACTCCTCAGATCGCGTAGGTAGGAATTAAAAATCCCCTGAAATTTTAAATTTCAGGGGATTTTTTGTATCTTCTCAATATTTCGGGGTAACTATTTTTAAGCCCTGCCAAATACGGGTATCTTCTCAATATTTCGGGGTAACTATTTTTAAGCCCTGCCAAATACGGGAAGAAAAGCCATTCTTTCGACTTTCTTGGCATATTTGGTGTAGTCATTTTGTGGCTACCCCGTTTTTTTGAGATGATACGATTTTTTTGCTTATGACCTGTACCTTACTTCACCCGGTTACTTTCCTTCCTTGTGCTGTCTCACCAATTCGCGCCTCAAAATTTTTCCAACGGTTGTCTTGGGTAGTTCAGTGCGGAATTCATAATGGGTGGGTACTTTGTAAGGCGCAAGGTGTTCCTTGCAGAAGGCTTTGAGCTCGGCTTCTGTGATTGTCTCTCCAGGTTTCATCACGATCCACGCCTTGACAGTTTCCCCGCGCTGAGGGTCGGGTATGCCACCGACGCCCACTTCCAATACTTTGGGATGGCCCATGATCGCTTCCTCCACTTCACGGGGCCAGACTTGGAATCCACCGGGTTTGATCAGTTCTTTCTTGCGGTCAACAATATAAAAGTAACCGTCTTCATCCATGCGGGCGATATCGCCGGTGAACAACCAGGTCTTGCCGTCCTTCATCTGACGCAGGCTGTTGACTGTTTCAGTGGGCATGTTGTGGTATCCCTTCATCACCTGTGGACCATTGATAATGATCTCGCCGATCTCGCCTTGTGTGAGTTCGGTCTCCCCATCATCCAGATTAATGAGCTTTACATCCACATCAGGCAGTGGCATTCCAATGGAACCGGTTTTATTCACACCTTCCAGCGGATTGCAGTGTGTCGCGGTTGGTGCTTCAGAAAGACCGTAGCCCTCAAATACCTTTCCGCCCGTCAGTTTTTCAAATTGCTCTTTTGTCTCACGCATCAGTGGGGCAGAGCCGGAGATGCAAGCCTTGATGGAGGAAAGGTTGTACTTGCCTGCTTTTACATCGGGATGATTGTTGATGGCGTTGTACAACGTTGGCACACCGGGGAAAATCGTCGCCTTGTATTTGCTAATGTTGTCCAGTACATCCTTCAGGTCACGTGCATTGGGCACCATCACCATGCTGGCTCCGTTCGCCATGGCAAAATTCATTCCTGCTACCATACCGTAGACATGGAAAAGTGGAATTCCCATCAGCACCACTTCCTTGCCTGGGATAAGTGAAGGCATCCATGATTTGATTTGGAGTGTGTTCGCAACCACGTTGCGGTGCATGGCAACTGCGCCTTTGGGCACGCCTGTTGTGCCTCCTGAATATTGGAACACTGCGGTGTCATCGGGGCTAACTTCCACACTTGGCTTTGCAGATTGTGCATGTTTTGCCAGCAAGTCTTTCATCCACACATCACCACTTGCCAGTGTGTCAAGATGATCACCGCCCTTCTTTTCCTTAAACAATGTAAACAATAAACGTGTAAATGGCGGCAGCGCCTCTTTGAGGTTTGAGACAATGATCTTCTTGAGTTTTGATCTTTCCCTTGCCGCCTTCACCTTGTCGTAAAAACGGGTAAGCGTGAACATTACATCAATGTTTGCGTCATCCACAGGCATGATGATCTCATCCACAGGGTATGTGGGATTAATCGCCACCACGGCCGCACCCGCCTTAAGAATGCCATAAAAGGCAATCACAAATTGTGGTAAATTGGGCATGAAAATTCCAACCCGATCTCCTTTTTTCACTCCCATTTCCAATAACGCGGCAGCCATCGCATCAGTCTGTGCATTCATCTCCCTATATGAAATGACCGCGCCCTTGAAAATCGTGCAGGCGTGGTCAGGATACTTGTGCGCAGCTTCCTCTAAAAAATGAAACAACGGCTTTTGGGGGTAATCTAATGTTTGCGGCACACCCTTATCGTAATTCGCAAGCCACGGACGGTTGTTCATAGTTGCTCCTCCTTCAGGAATTTCAGAAGTATATACAATCAAGAATCAAAAGTCAATCAAATGACGGATGTGTTTTTCAATTTCCTTCATAACCCCATCTTCGACCTTGAACCACTTAATATTAGGATCGGATTCTTTGAACCAGTTAGCCTGCCGTCTGACAAATATTCGCGTCAAGCGCCGCATCTCAACTTTGGCCTGATCCTCGGTCAGCAAGTCCTTTACCACGCTGATACACTCCCGATACCCGATTGCTGACATGCTGGGAAGAGTGGAAGAGTATCCTTTTGACAGAAGATCCTTCACTTCGTCAACCAACCCGCATGTAAACATTAGATCAATGCGTGTATCTACGCGGTGGTACAGCTCCTCCCGGGGGCGAATCAACCCGATGGAGATCAATTGATAAGGGGTTTCAATTTGCTTGCGCTGTTCCGAAAACTTCCTTCCTGTGGTGAAGATCACTTCCAGGGCACGAATAGTTCTTCTTACATTGCGAGCGTCAATATTTTCTGCTGCAATTGGATCGAGTAAACGCAACTTGTCGTGTAGCCAATCTCCCCCCTTATCCTCCAGCGCAGCAATTCTTTCAAATTCAGCCCTCATCCTTGTATTTTGCGTGACTTCGGGTGGAGTCCATCCCTGTGTGACTGCGCGGACATATTGTCCTGTGCCTCCAACCAAAAAGGGGAGTTTGCCACGCGCATGAATATCGGTGATGATGTCCTTTGCCTTTTGTTGAAAGATCGCCAGGCTTATTGTCTCATCCGGGTTGGCGATGTCAATTAAATGGTGTGGCACCCGCGCCATTTCTTCATGCGAGGGCTTTGCGGTGCCAATGTCCATACCGCGATAAAAGAGACGCGAATCGGCAGAAATGACCTCGCCATTCAACCTTTCAGCAAGTTGAATGGCAAGTTCTGTTTTACCGACAGCTGTCGGCCCGATGATGAGGATGAGCTTTTTTTGGGGGGGCATGGTTTTGGCTGAAAGCCGTTATATCTCCAGCGCAGATTCAGAAGGATTTGAAGGGTTGTAATAAACGGCTACGCTTGCTCCAATTGGATAGCGTGCCACGGTTGCCTGTGCCTGCCCCATCACGCGGACGTTCAAAAATTGTTCGCCTGCTTTGATGGTTTGGCTTTGGTAGGATTGCCCATTTACGATATATTGATAAATGACCACGGGGTGGATTTGATAGCTTCTGCCTATGCGTTTTGATTGTGTGGTTGACATGAGAACTGTGCCTGTTGTATTTAGCCATGTCTGCTGGGCGATCTGGCGGTAACCCAAACTTTGCTGGTTGCGCTTGTACAGATAAAACCCAATTCCCCCAATAACCAAAATAGGGATGGTGACAGAGCATATCACACCTGCGATGCCTGTAAGTAACCCAAAGCCAGTTATGATCCATTCCCAAATACCCATAGGTTTTCTCCTCGTTAAAATAAATTCTCGGTAAAGTTGGCTGACTTTCTGCTATACATATAATGTTCATTCATTTTAACACCAAGGTGCGTAATTATGATTACCTGGAGTGAGATGGCAATCGATTGCCATCTCACTCCAGGTGGTCGAAATCGAATATGATGGGTAAATGTAAAAGATTGATATTAAACTACCGACCTGACAGTTTAACAAAAGAATATTGTTCGGCAAAAGATATGGGGTAAAGTTGTTTTACCACAAACGATTTCACCCGGCGGTTCAGATGCCGATCAATTAAACCTATAGTACTTGGATTCAGCGAAATTGTGAACTGCGTCCGAAACAACGGAAGACACAGGTTCAAAACTTTGTGTGGTTGATAGTAGGTATATTCCATAGTTGTTCGTAAACCTGACTAAGATCGAAGTTAGTACAGCCAAGAATGTGAGTACTGTTGAGCGCTTGAGTCGCTTTCTGGCAAGCTCAGCGGTGGATGTGCGCAGTTGGTATCGCGCGACAGCCAAAGTCTGGTAAGTGGCACAAGCGCAACAGGTCGGTGAGATCCGGTTGATAGTGGATGGCACCAAAATCGGGTTTGGACATCAGTTACTGATGGTCAGCCTTGCCTACCGTCATCGCGCTGTTCCAATTGCCTGGTCTTGGATTTGCCACGTTCGTGGGCATAGCAGTGCAGTAAAACAGATTGTCCTGTTGAAGTACGTGAGAAGCCTAATCCCGCAAAATATGCCCGTTTTTCTGGTCGGAGACAGTGAATTTGGCTCGATTGCGGTCTTACACCAGCTAAAACAGTGGCACTGGTTCTTTATTTTGCGTCAAAAAGGCAATACCGGGCTGTGGCTTGATGAACGAACCGGCTGGCAACGATTGGATTGTCTTGTAAAAAAAGCCGGACAATCGG
>JAIFNG010000101.1 GCA_020047815.1 Anaerolinea sp. | reverse complement strand
TGGTCGGACATCATTGACCTTGATTATTCAAAAGTGGAAGTCCGCGAGTATATGTCAGCAGCAATGAAGTTCTGGGTCACGGAAGCAGGCGTGGACGGATTCCGCTGTGACGTGGCAGGTTTTGTCCCCACTGACTTTTGGAACACACTCCGCAAGGAATTGGATGCGGTAAAACCAGTCTTCTTGCTGGCAGAATGGGAAGCGCGCGACCTGCACGCCGAAGCATTCGACATGACCTATGCCTGGAGTTGGTATGACACGATGTTGAGCATCGCCAAAGGTGAAGGCGATGTCAGTCACCTGTTCATTTATTATTCATGGAATGAGAAAGCCTATCCCTTTGACATTATGCGCATGCTCTTTGTTACAAACCACGACAAGAATGCCTGGAATGGAACCCAAAATGAGCAGTTTGGCAATGCACTCGAAGCCACCATCGCGCTCTCTGTGACCAGTGAGGGAATGCCCCTGATCTACAACAGCCAGGAAGCCGGTGAAAACAAGCGTCTATCTTTCTTTGAGAAAGATCCGATCGAGTGGAAAGAGCATCCGATTGGGACGCTATACAAAAAATTATTTGCCCTGAAAAAGAAAAACACCGCCCTCTGGAATGCCCATTGGGGTGCAAGGATGATCCACGTGCCAAACAGCGTGCCCTTAAAAGTTTTCAGCTTTGTGCGCCAGAACGGGAATGATAAAGTATTTTCTATTTTTAATTTTTCCACCGAGCCGCAAACTGTGGCCTTCGAGGAAAGCCTGTTTCACGGGAAGTACACCGACTACATGAACGCACAGCCTGCAGAGTTATCTGCCATCACACAGCTTGAACTTCAGCCCTGGGATTATCGGATTTTCGTCAAATAAGCATGTCCCCAACCTCGATCTACCTCCACATCCCATTTTGCAAACATCGCTGCGCCTACTGCGACTTCAACACATACGCAGGCCAGGAAGATTCAATTCCTGATTATGTTAACGCGTTGATCCGGGAAATAGACTATGTAGCGAGTCAGCAAGCCAACTATTCGACCTCCGAACCCGGCGGCACGGCAATCCATACAATTTTCTTCGGAGGCGGGACTCCCTCACTTCTCTCTGGATCACAATTTGATGCCATCCTCAAAGCCTTGCGTGCCGCCTTTGCATTGTCTGCTGACGCGGAGATCAGCATTGAAGCCAACCCGGGGACGATCTCACACGAGAAATTAGACGCAATCCGTGACGCAGGCATCAACCGGATCAGTTTTGGTGTCCAGTCTGCAAATACTGAAGAACTGCGCATGCTCGAGCGCATCCATGACTTCTTTACCGTCATAGAGTCCGTATTTAATGCAAGAAAAGCGGGGTTTGACAACCTCAATCTTGACCTGATCTATGGTCTTCCCGAGCAAACTCTTGCTTCATGGAAAACCACTTTATCCCGCATCGTTGATCTGCATCCCGAACACATCTCCGCCTATGCCCTCACCCTCGAACATGGCACACCCTTTGGAAGCTGGTCATCCAAAGGCTTGCTCCCGCTCCCAGACTCAGACCTCGCCGCTGACATGTACGAATATGCCGAAGAGTTTTTAGCCGGTAATGGATATGTGCATTATGAAATATCGAACTGGGCAAGGGATATCGATAGCCAAAAGTCAAAAGTGGAAGACCCGACCTGCAGCTTTCGAGATTTGACTCCCTCATATGCCTGCCGGCACAACCTCCAATACTGGCACTCCCACCCCTACCTGGCCTTCGGTGCAGGCGCACACGGCTATGCCAATGGCTACCGTTATTCAAATGCTTTACGAATTAAAACTTACATTGAGCGGCTTGTAGATCCTTCATCCTTTACAAGTCATCCTTTCCCGCTATCCCCTGCCGCCGTCAACCAGCACAAACAAACAATACAGGACGATATGTCGGAATACATGTTAAACAATCTCAGATTAACAATTGCCGGTGCCGTGGAATCAGATTTCAGAATGAGATTCGGATGCGGACTGCTGGATGTCTATCCAAAGGAAATTGAAGAACTCATTCATCTCGGCCTGCTTGAATCAAAGACCTCCGGGATTTCAGAAACCCCGGAGGTCTACAGGCTCACGAAACGCGGAAGACTATTGGGAAATCAAGTCTTCCTGCGGTTTGTCTAACTACTTCTTTTTTACAACTTTCTTAACTGCCTTCTTGACAACCTTCTTTACGGCAGGCTTCTTCGCTGCGGGTTTCTTCACCGCAGCTTTAGGACGATGAGTCAAAGCCGCATGAGCAGCAGCAAGGCGGGCGATCGGCACACGGAACGGAGAACATGAAACATAGTTGTTACCAATGATATGACACCATTCCACTGAGTTTGGGTCACCGCCGTGTTCACCGCAAATACCCACTTCGAGGTTCGGGCGGGTGGTACGGCCTTCATTGATCGCCCATTGCATGAGCTTGCCAACACCATCACGGTCAATGGTCTGGAAGGGGTTGGTACCGAGAATGCCCTGTTCCTGATAGGTGATGAGGAAGTTGCGCTCGGCATCATCGCGTGAGTAACCATAGGTCATCTGCGTGAGGTCGTTGGTACCAAAGGAGAAGAACTCAGCTTGCTTCGCAATTTCCTTCGCGGTCACTGCGGCGCGCGGGATCTCGATCATGGTGCCGAATTTATATTCAAACTTGATGTTCTTTTCAGCCATTACCGCAGAGGCGATACGTACAAGACGCGGCTGGATCCATTCAAGTTCCTTGACCGTACCGGTCAGCGGGATCATCACTTCGGGCTTGACCACGATTCCGCGCAGGGTGCAGTCGGCAGCAGCTTCAAAGATCGCACGCACCTGCATCTCGACGATCTCGGGCATGACTATGCTCAAACGAACACCACGCAAGCCCATCATCGGGTTGGATTCGTGCATGCCCTTGATGGACTCAAGCAGGTCTTCCTTGGCTTTCAAACCGTCAGTTTCACCTTTAACACGCATGGTGATCACTTCTTCGAGAAGCTTTTCTTCATCAGGCATGAATTCATGAAGCGGCGGGTCGATCAAGCGAATAATGACCGGGTAACCGTCCATCGCTTCAAAGAGACCATCAAAATCCTTGCGCTGGGTTGGCAGAAGTTTGTTAAGTGCGGCGGTGCGGCCATCGCTGGTTTCAGAGAGGATCATCTCCTGAACGATGGGCAGGCGCTCGGGTTCAAAGAACATGTGCTCGGTGCGGCACAGGCCAATACCCACGGCGCCGTATGAGCGGGCGCGCTGGGCATCCTTCGGGTAATCAGCATTCGCCCAAACCTGCAAACCACGCATCGGCTTGCCATTCACATCCACACGAACACCTTTGCGGGCAGAAACTTCATCCGCCCATTGGAGCAGGGTCATCAATTCGGTTTGTTCTTCGAGTGTAGGTGTGGTCATGGGGATCTGTCCAACGAACACCTTGCCCGTTGTTCCGTCCACCGAGATCCATTCACCTTCCTTCACGATTATTTCACCGACTTGCATCTCACGTTTTTCGAGATCGATCTTGATCACAGATGCGCCAACCACGCACGGGATGCCAAACTGACGAGCCACTACAGCGGCATGAGAAGTCGCGCCGCCTTCGCTGGTCAGCACGCCTTGTGAGGCGATCATGCCATGCACATCATCCGGCTTGGTGAACGGGCGCACCATGATGGTTTGCTGTTTGGCTTCCTTTGCCATCTTCTCGGTCATATCGGCATCAAAATAAATTTGACCCACCGCGGCACCGGGAGATGCATTGACGCCCTTGGCCAGGAACTTGCCTTCCTTCTCAGCCTGATCCATCGCCGCGGCATCATACTGCGGGTGAAGCAAGGCATCCACATTTTCAGGAGTAATGCGTTTGATCGCCTCTTCCCTGGTAATGAGTTTTTCATTCGCCATATCCACAGCCATTTTGACAGCAGCTTTGGCGGTGCGCTTGCCGATGCGTGTCTGCAGCATCCACAACTTGCCGCGTTCAATGGTGAATTCCACATCCTGCATATCGAAATAATGCTTTTCGAGTTTTGCAGTGATATCCATGAACTGCTTGTACGCCTGGGGCATCTGCTTGACAAGGTCTTCGATCTGGTCAGCATTGCGGATGCCTGCCACCACATCTTCGCCCTGGGCGTTAATCAAATACTCACCCATCATCTTGTGATCGCCAGTGGATGGGTTGCGGGTGAACGCCACACCAGTCGCAGAGTCATCGCCCATGTTACCAAAGACCATTGTACAAATATTGACAGCGGTTCCCAAAGTATGGGAAATGCCTTCCTTGTTACGATAGTCAACCGCACGCTTGCCGTTCCATGAACGGAACACGGCTTCAGTGGCTAAAGAAAGCTGTTTGTAGGGATCTTGCGGGAAATCCTCGCCTGTTTCCTTCTTATAAGCCGCCTTGAAAATCTCAACGACCGCTTTCCAATCCTCGCCGGTCATTTCTGTATCGAGCTTATAACCCTTTTGGTTCTTGTACTGATGCATCGGGTGTTCAAACGCTTCATCGGCGACATCCATCACAACTGTGCCGAACATCTCAACCAAACGGCGATATGAATCGTAGGTAAAACGATCATTGCCTGTTGCGGCGATCATGCCCTGAGCCACCTCATCAGTCAAACCGATATTGAGAATGGTGTTCATCATGCCGGGCATTGAGAACTTCGCGCCTGAACGGCAGGACACCAAAAGCGGATTCTTGGCATCACCGAATTTTTTACCGGTCGCTTTTTCGATGACTTTAAGCGCCTTTAATTCCTGCTCCCACATGCCCGCGGGGAACTTCGTACCTGCCTGGTATGCGTTACATGCTTCTGTTGTCACCGTAAAGAATGGTGGCACCGGCACACCTGCGCGTGTCATGTCCAACAAACCAGCACCTTTGCCGCCTACGATGGATTTCACACCATCCCATGAACCACCGGCAAGTTTTTCAACTTCTTTCACTTCGTTGAATAGATAGACCCATTTCTTCATAATAATCTCCTGCAAACGTGAAATTTGAAAACCTCGGAAAACCCACCCAGCCTTGCGTAATTTTTCAATCCACAAAAAATTTCCGAAGTCCTTAGTTATGATGATAACCAGAAGGTATTTTACCAAAAAGGGACAAATCCACAACTGACAAAAATCATGTTCTCATCGAGGCACCAAAAATTTACAGTTCATAATGCCTCTAAAATGATAATATCATGCACAACAATAAGTCATCCTGTAATCTGTAAATATATTGCAAAGTGCATTTATCAACAAATCAGGCATAATAAGTGAACGGAAAACATTATGCATACAAAAATACTTGTAATTGACGATGACCTTGCCATAACTGAATTAATGAATTTGCTGCTTAAAACCCATGGTTTTGAGGTAATTACAGCAAACACCGGCGCAGAGGGTATAAGATTGGTCGAGGAAAAACGCCCAAATGTTGTGCTTCTTGACCTGATGATGCCAGATATGGACGGATGGCAGGTAAGCAAGGCGCTCCGTGCATTTAGCAACGTGCCCATCCTTATTCTTTCTGCCATCAACGATCCGGGTATAGTAGCAAGCGTGTTGGATACAGGCGCGGATGATTTCCTCGTTAAACCTGTTTCTAGCAGCGTGCTTGTTGCCCACATCAGGAAAATTGTACGGCAGACTGGATCATTGGATAAAGTTAATCTAAAAAAAAATAGCAATCCAATGGCTCATAATACGCAGCCACATCCATCTTAACCTGAAGTTTTCTCCTGTTACAAAATCCCCGTTGCTGAAAAAAACCACGGGGATTTTGTCGTTAAGATCATATCCCACTAAAAAACTAACCCGCCAATAGTCTCAATCCATCCGCAGTTTGGCGTGAAGCCTCCATCATCGGCATATGACCAACGCCCTGCAACTCCACCAATCCCGCAGAAGGTATTACGGCCTTTATTTCCTTCGCGCGTTCGATTGGGATTAACATGTCAACACTGCCGTGGATCAGAGTCACAGGGAATGATACAGTGGAAAGATGGGACATTAGGTCTTCGCGTTCGGCCATTGCTTTAAGTGCACCGATCACCGCCGAGGGAGGCTGCCGTTCCATCAGCGGGCGGACAAATGCCTGTACGCGCACATCAGCAGAAAGTTTTGGGGTCATTGCCTCAGCTACCACACCCACACCTTTTTGAGTTACATCTCTAATGGTCTGGTAGCGTCCCGATTTGCGTTCAGAGCTATCGGCGGCGGCTTGCGATGAGATCAATCCCAGACCGCTCACCCGCTGCGGATATTTCCTGGTAAAAGCCAACGCGACATACCCGCCCATTGAATGACCTGCCAGCGCAACTTTTTCGATTTCCAAATGATCGAGCAAACCAGCAAGGTCATCCGCCATGTCTGACATGGTATATGGAATTTCAATAGTGGTGGATTGACCAAATCCACGCAGGTCGAGCAGGATGATATCAAAGTCGTTTTTCAACAAGGGGGTGGTTTCACTCCAGCTTGTATGATCCAGTGGGAAGCCATGGATCAACATCAGCGGCGCGCCTCTGCCAAATCGTTCATAAGCCAGGGTTATGTTATTAACCTGAAATTTTTCCATCACAGACTCCTCTCACTTCGTTACAGGAAGGTATTTTTATCATTGATCTTTCCCCTCACTTCCACTTCACGTTGACCTTCAACTTACTGCCCAATTTCGATCTATAAAACACATGTCCGTTATCGCGCCCAAATTCAAAGACACGGCGGGTGATGTCCACATCGGCTTTGCAGTATTCAGCGACCTTATCCAGCTGCCCCGCGCGGAACCATTCAACAGATTTCACACCATCTGCTGTTTTAGTTGCTCCAAGACTGGCACTGGCAATGGTGTCGAGACTAAGGCGAAAGCCCAGGATCTGCTGGATGTCGAGAAGCAGGTCTAGGGTTGGAATGGCAGGGAAGCGGGTATCGGGTGCATAGGGCTGTAAAACGCGGTAATCAAACCCGCGCAAGTTAAATCCGATGACCTTTGTCGCCGACTTCAATTCCTGGACCAAGTCCGGGACATCCTCTTCCCAATAGATGGCAAAATCATTTCGCTGCGTCGACCAGGTCACACCGCAGGCAACTTTCAGTTTTTCGATATTGTCACGCCCGCCGACATCATCGAAAAGGTTTTGTGTTTCCAGATCAAAGAATACGTAGTTCATCATTCACCTTTCGTAAAGACTTGACGGGTTTCCCTAAAAATAAACGGTTCAAGTCTTAATGGTAGATTGATTCGCCAGCTCATCACGGGCAAACGCCAGCGCCTGTTCAAGGGTTTCGATCTTTCCCGCCGCCTGATGCTCACGGATGGATTCCAACAACTGCCCCACCACAGGACCGGGGTTAATGCCCAGTTCCTTCATCAATATATTTCCATCCAGCAAGCGCGGCGGAGAGACGACTTCTTCAGGTTTTTCAAAATAATTCTCCAACAAAATGCGGGCAATGTTCAGATAGGTGGTCCAGGTTTCAATCGTCAGGGCATGGGCGCGGGTGGCACGAACGTCTGCCAGACCAAGCAGGACAAGGTCAACACCTGCCTTTCCGCTGTCACGGAAAAAGCGGTAAATGGCTCTACGGGAAGGGGGATGCTTTTCTTTTTCAAGACGGTCTACAAAGAAATGTATCCGCATATGATTTTTAATGATCGTTCGCGCACGCTCGACTTCGTTATTACTGACATTGAAAAAGCGCAACCGTTCGGAAGCAATTTCTGCACCTTTTATATCGTGGTCAAAAAAACGAATGCGTCCCGATTCTTCAATTATTTTGGTCTCAGGTTTACTGACATCATGGTACAGGGCGGCAAAGAAAAGCAGGGAACGCAGCTCACGGTCAATATTGAGCGACTCAGCAAAATGTTCTGCAATTTGTGCGCGGTAACGCCCAAGACGCAAACCAAGCAAACCCGTGAACATGTCGTTGGTTTTTTCAGCATCATAGCCTACGCGCAAGGCAGAAATTATCCGGTCAAGATGACCAAGCACAGCGAGGGTATGCGTCCACACATCGTACATGTGCGGCTCGGATTGTGCGACGCCTTTCAAGGCAGCGAGTTCAGGCATAAGGTATGGGAGTACCCCCAGCATTTCCAGTGCGCGGATACATGTGTCTGGCTTGGGGCCTTTAAGTATCTTAAAGACCTCGTCGCGTAGACGTTCTGGCGAGATACGTCCAAGCTGGTTCGCAGACTGCTTCATCAGTTCACGGGTATTTTTTTCGAGACGAAAATCAAAAGCAGCAGCCTGGCGGATGGCGCGCAAAATTCGGACAGGGTCATCAGAAAAGGATGCAGGCGAACAGGCGCGAATGGTCTTTGCACGCAAATCCTTTCCACCCTCAGTCGGGTCAATAATGGTTTCATCGCGCAGGTTATATGCCATGGCGTTGATCGTGAAATCCCGCGCACGGAGGTCTTCAATTAAATTTGCGCCGCGATAGACTGCGAAATCGAGAAAAATGCGTGAGCCATCTTCCTGGGTGACGATCACCCGACCCGTATCCCGTTCTTCATCCAGAAGGAGAAAGCCTGCCCCGAGGGAATTGGCAACGGTTCGGGCAATGGAAATGCCCTTCGCGGGCAGGGCAAAATCCAGGTCGGGCGAAGGGACAGAAAGCAAAAGGTCACGCACTGCCCCGCCAACAAGGTAAATCTCCTGCCCGGCAGGCAGAATTTCCAATACTTTTTTTATCAAAGGGGGAAGCGGAAGCATAAAGATGATCTCTGGTCTTTCCTTGTGACGGCTTTGCTGTGAAGCGTACAGGGCTTGCTCAGGCGTGTCACCCTGCGCCACGACTTTCCCGCGCAGGCGAGCCACCCAACGTCCTGTGTATGGTGAATGAGGCGGTACTGATCCGTCAGTCATTTGTTGTGAGTATAACAAATTCACCGGGAAATGTATTGCTTGAGTCAATTGTAGGAATGACAAAAGAATGGAGCAGGAATACCTCTCATTCTCCTATTCTGTCTCAAAGAACTCCGGGCGACTTGGATACCTTCCACATATTTAGCCGTCTCCCCGCATCCATTATTCTGCCGGAAAATAATTAATACCAGTTTTTTTTACTACATTCGACCTGACTACCCACCCAGGGTCAGACACACTTCCTGCACCATATCCATGATCACTTAAAACTGTAATTAGGGCTTATAGATCATGAACTTGTAATAATATCACTGCGACCACTGCTTTTGGTCTTTGGCGGAAAAGCAATCTCCTTATGATTGAAAGGGGATTGACTCACCTCATCGCCATACGAGCAGGAGGACGATGAGGCGTGCCGCGCAAGGTCTGAGCAAACACTTGACTTCCCCACATGTTATTTGAGGATTTCATTACAGGCAAACAGGAGCAGGCTTGCGACAACATTATTAATTGGATGGTTTGTATTTTTCCAGATCCACCACGCCGACAAAATTCAGGTTGCGATGGTATTCATCGAGATCGAGTCCGTAACCAAAGACGAATTTGTTGGGAATGGTGAAACCGAGGTAATCAATAGTAACATTCGCCTCACGGCGTTCGGGTTTATCGAGCAGGGCACACACTTTGAGCGATTTTGGCTGGCGTGTATGGAGCATATTCAGTACCGATGCGATGGTATGTCCGCTATCGACAATATCCTCCACAAGCAGGACCTGTTGACCACGGATGTCCATTTGCAGGTCAAGTGTCACACGGGCGGAACCTGTGGATTCACGCGCACCAACACCATAGGATGAAACCGCCATGAAATCCATTTTATGCGGCGAGGTGATGCTGCGGCTGAGGTCCACCATAAACGGTACGCCGCCACGCAAAATGCAGATCAACAACAAGTCACCATCGGGATAGTCTGCGCTGATCTGAGCTCCAAGTTCCTTTACACGAGCCTGAAGGGTTTCCGGGTCAATTAATATTTCAGCAAGTACATCTTTATAGTTTTGCATGGCTTAAGTTCCCTGGTTTGGTGGTTTTGTAGTCTGATAGGTAAAGCAATCCAGTATTCTAAACTAGCGCGGCACTTCGTGATGCAGGCGGCAGCGTGCTTCATACAGTTCGGATGCACCGACAATCACAACGGGGTCATCATAACGCGCAGGCCTGCCATTAACCAGCCTTTGCGTACGCGAGGCATCATCACCACAGGTCATACAAATGGCATGAAGTTTTAAGACATTCTCAGCTTCGGCCATGAGGATGGGCATCGAGCCGAACGGCTCGCCGCGAAAATCCGTATCCAGGCCTGCCACGAGAACACGGACTCCATGCGCGGCTAATTCCTGCGCAACATGAACAACTTCAGCATCGAAGAATTGAGCTTCATCGATCCCAACCACAGTTGTATCCTTGTCCAGTTTGGTGCGTATCTCTGCGGCTTTTTGAACCGGGATCGCATCAAATGTTGAACCGGTGTGGGATGCGACCTTCTCAACAGCATAACGGATATCAATGGCGGGCTTAAACACCTGCACTTTTTGCTTTGCAATAGTAGCGCGTACCAGCCGGCGGATGAGCTCATCGGTCTTGCCGCTAAACATCGAACCGCAAATGACTTCAATGGAACCATGTGTATGACGCATATTACCTCTCGTCAGTGCGAGGAAGGCTTTATTCGCTTGACGTCACCTGCACGGCAGGTCACATCATCCTGATGATCCTGATGCTCTTTCAAGAATACAGGTTAGCAATTCCAGCTTTGACGGAGCCCCTGGGAAGGGCATCGTCTTCGCAATGACATAAATGGATTATAAAAAACAGGCAGACGCTTTTGCATCTGCCTGTCTAGTTTACCTGAGAAATCTTTACCTGACAAAGTGCCAGCAGGATGAAATCTTATTCGCCTGCTGCGGCTTCAGTAGTTTCGGCGCCTTCGGAGGGCGCCACAACCTTGGGAGCCTTGGGTGCTTTGGGAGCATCCGGGACTTCAGGAACTTCAAAGCCAAGGGCGCGCAACTTCTTCTTGGTGGCAGTCAGGGAAGATTGACCAAAACCGGCAATTTCCAACATGGCGGCATTACCTTCGCCAAGTTTCGCAAGGACCTGCCCAATGCTTAATACGCCCGCTTTCTTGAGCGCATCTGTTGCACGAGGAGAAAGGACGAGGTCGTCAATGGAACGATCTGGAGAGGTCGCAGCCTCTTCCTTGACTTTCTGCTGTTCCACATAAGTCTGACGGGCAGAAAGTTTCTTATAGAAGCGATCCACCTGACCTTCAACATCCAGAATACGTGCAGATTCACCCGTGAAGAACGGATGGCAATTCGAGCAAACGTCAATGCGTAATTCCTTCCTGGTGGAAGTGGTTACCCACGTTTTTCCACAGGAGGCACAGGTAACTTTCGCTTCATAAACTGTAGGATGGATTCCTGTTTTCATGCTACTCCACCTCGGCAGGGACAATATTTACGCGCTTGCGTCCATGCACCACATCAAACATTACGATCCCGTCTGCAATTGCAAACAAGGTATCGTCCTTGCCAACCAATACATTAAGACCCGGCTTGATCTTGGTGCCGCGCTGGCGGACAAGAATATTGCCGGAAAGAACAAATTGACCAGCGTAACGCTTCACGCCCAAACGCTGCGAGTTGCTGTCACGACCGTTGCGGGTTGATCCGCCACCTGTTTTATGTGCCATTTCTACCTCTCACTTTACTTCTTGTCAGTCTTCTTGGGTGTCGAAGACTTGGAAGCCTTCTTTGGCTTCTCAACCTTTGGCTCTTCCACCACCTCAACAGTTTCAACCTTGGCGGGGGCTTCCTGCTTCACCTCAACCTTACGCTCTTCACCGGGCTTGCCAATGAAGTTAATCATCAACCGGGTGTAAAAGTGACGATGCCCACCCTTGACACGGATGCGCTTCTTGGGGCGATATTTGAAGGAAGTAACCTTGGGACCTTTTACGTGATCCACCACGGTGGCAGAGACGATGATCTCACCCACTGTGGGTGTGCCGACCATTACAATGTCTTCGTCTGCCATGAGCAGGACTCGTTCAAAGTCAAACTTTTTACCTACTTCATAGGCGAGGCGATCCACATCAATGGTGGAGCCTTCGACGGCACGGTATTGCTTGCCGCCGCTTTCAACGATTGCAATTCTCATAATTTTCTCCAGTCATCACTTCGCCGAGCGTTCTGCGGAGAACTTACACTCTACGCCGGACTTCGGGGAAGCTGGGTTATTTAGCGGGCGGTATTATACTTGCGAGAAGGCACACCTGTCAACGATTTTGACCCCTTAAACCGGGGGCAAATGAAAGGCTAATCTACCCTTGGCGCGAAATTTATCATAAACATAAGGCATTCCTGTTCGACAGCGGACGACTCGGAAACGAATTTCACACTTTATTTCGGAAGCATGGCGGTGAGAGTCTTCGTCACTGTCTTGAGTTGGTCGGCGTGTCCTCTGATCTTGTCCACATCCCCGGTATTTAATCCGGAGCGAACATCTGTAATGGTCTTGGAAGTGGACGTTTCATTGTCAATGATCTTCTGGGTGATGCTCTCAAGATTGATCAGCAAATCCATCACATTCCTGGGAATAATAGGCAGGTTTTTGAGAATGGGCAGCAGGACGTCCAGGATCTGGTTTGCAGTGCGGGCATACTTAACTGTAAGCGTGTGGAGTGATCCGATGGAACTGGTCAACTCGATTGCGATCTCCTGGATCGAATCGATCATTTCCTTGTTCTGTTCGATAATCTTTGTTATGTCACTGATCGAGTCGGTCAACTTGTCTGAAAATTTGACAAAGGAAGTTGATTTTGCAGATGCAACGCCGCCTTTGGCAACGGCTGTGGCTTTGATCGGGGTGGGCATGGGAAATCTCCTGTGAAATAAGTTGAGGTCTGATTACCTTGCAGCGCACGGTAATTTTGCGCCAAATATACAACACTTCATTTTCAAATACAACCTTATTCCCTTTTATTGACAAAAATCCCTGCATCCTTTACCCTCACAGCATGATCAATCCTCCTTCTTCGTCACCTCTTCAGGGTCTAGGCAGGGCAAGTCTCAGCCCGATTCAACTTCAAGTAGTTGAATCGCCCCTCGACAGCCGGCTCTTTATCTCGGGTCGCGCAGGGATGGGTAAAACGACCGTAGGGGTGGAGCGGATGCGTACCCTGCTGGCACAAGGCATCCCGGCAGACAATATTCTCATGCTCACACCGCAAAGGACAATGCAGGAACCATATCTCGACCTGCTAATCAGCCCCGAACGGAGCGCGGGCGGCGAGGTGACATCAGCCACAATGGGCGGTCTTGCACAGCGCATGTGTGATCTGTTCTGGCCCCTGGCGGCAGAAGCGGCAGGATTTAAAAACCCCAACCAGCCGCCAGTCTTTCTCACGCTCGAAACCGCACAATATTACATGGCATACATCGTACGCCCAAAACTTGAGCAGGGTTATTTTCAATCACTGACCATCGACCGCAATCGTTTATATTCCCAAATTCTAGACAACTTGAATAAAGCTGCGGTCGTCGGTTTCCCATACACTGAGATCGGCGCGCGCATGGACACCGCCTGGTTCGGTGATCCTGTTCAACGCCGCATTTATCAGGATGCCCAGGAGTGCGCAACCCTCTTCCGCGAGTACTGCCTTGACCACAACCTGCTCGATTTCTCATTGCAATTCGAAATCTTTTCAAATATCCTCTGGCAACAAGGTCAGGTGCAGGATTATCTCAAGCGTATCTATCGCCACTTGATCTATGACAACGTGGAAGAGGATGGGCCACGTTCGCACGACATAATCAATGAATGGCTTGCGGATTTTGACTCGGCGCTGTTGATCTATGACACAGACGCAGGATATCGTTACTTCCTTGGCGGCGATGCAGTGACCGGGTTCGCCTTGCGTGATTCCTGTGACGAAACAATCGAATTCGGAGAAAGCTTTGTTTCGTCCAAAAATATCGCCCAACTTTCAGACATGTTGGTTTCTGCGATCACACACCGTGAAGTTAAGAATACAATTCCAGATGGCACACTTGAATTTATCCTGACACATTACTACCCGGAAATGCTGGATGTGGTTGTAACCAGGATCAAATCACTGATCGAAAATGACGGCCTTCCCCCATCTGAGATCGTGGTGCTTGCACCTTTCCTTTCAGATGCACTGCGCTTCTCGATCACCCAGCGGCTGGAGGCGGCGGGGATTCGCTGGCGTTCACATCGCCCATCCCGCTCCCTGCGGGATGAACCCGCCAGTAAAACATTACTCACCCTGTCGGCGCTGGCGCATCCAGACTGGAATGTGCACCCTGCAAAATTTGATGTCGCCCATGCGCTGATGTTTGCATTGAACACCGACCTGATCCGTGCGCAGTTACTAACCGAAATTGTTTACCGCCAAAAGGAGACGCGGCTTTCCGCCTTCGAGGAAATTAAACCCGAAATGCAGGAACGCATCACCTACACTCTTGGCGAAAAATATACAAACTTGAGGAACTGGCTCAATGAATACCGTGAAACAACTCCCCAGCCATTTGATTTCTTTTTACGGAAACTTTTCGGCGAAGTCCTTTCACAACCTGGGTATGGATTTCATCTCAACATGGATGCAGTCCGCATTGCGTCCAGTTTGATCGAGTCCATCAAAAAGTTTCGCAATGCCATACACCTGCCAGGCTTCGATGAAATGGACAACCTGTCAGGTCTTGGCCTTGGGAAGGAATACATTGCAATGCTGGAAGATGGAGTGATCGCTGCTCAATATCTGGAATCATGGCGCACAGAAAACAAAGAGACGGTTCTGGTGGCACCTGCGCACACCTTCCTGATGATGAATCGTCCTGTCGCTGTGCAATTCTGGCTGGATCCGGGCTCCAGCGGATGGGTACAGCGGCTTTCCCAGCCATTGACGCATCCCTATGTTTTGTCACGCCACTGGGAATCAGGCCGTATGTGGATGGACTCAGATGAAGTTAACGCTGAAATCGAATCTCTTGCGCGGCTCAGTGGCGGTTTGCTCAGCCGCTGCCGGGAGAAATTATTTCTGGCACTTGCTGACTTGAGTGAAACGGGCTTTGAGCAGCGAGGCACACTACTCAGGGCATTCCAGAAAGTGTTGCAAAACCAGGGAAGATAGATGAGCAAACGTCCGCTGCTGGTTTTTAGTGTTGTGTTGTTTGTGTTAATGCTATTT
>JAIFNG010000192.1 GCA_020047815.1 Anaerolinea sp. | reverse complement strand
CTGGGCGCAGCCTGCCCATCTACATGGTCGGCGCTTCGGTGATGGCGACCTGGTTCGCCGCTGAAACATTGATGGGGGCTTCATCCACTGGCTATCAGTACGGTTTTCAAGGCGTCATTTTTGACCCCTTTGGCGCGGCTGCCTGTTTATTTCTTTCGGGCTTTTTCTTCACCCGCATGATGCGCCGCGCCCGTTACCTGACGGTGGTGGACTTCTTCGAGCGCCGCTATGGCGACAGGATGACCGTGTTTGCCTCTATCGCGCAGTTGATGACCTACTTTGTGTGGACCGCAGCGCAATTTGTGGCTGCTGGCACGATCGTCAATGCCCTGTTCCCGGATGTGCCGATTTCCGTGGGTGTGATTATGGTTGCCATCTGGGTGACTGGCTACACCATGCTCGGCGGTATGCTTGCCGATACTATTCTTGATTTCATGCAAATGTTCTTCACGGCTGGCGGTATGGCGTTGATCTTCTTCTTCGTACAGGGCGCAGTTGGCGGCTGGGAAGGAATCACGAGCATCACCTCGACGTTGTATAACCCCAAGCCATTTACACTCCTGCCCGATATGGCGGGCGAGGCTGGTTACCTTGGTTACTTTGGTGCAAGCGGTTGGATGTACTGGGGCGCGGCTTGGATGGCGATTGGTCTCGGCTCTGTGCCGACCCAGGATCTGTTCCAGCGTTCGATGTCTGCGCGCAACGAATCCACCGCTGTCTGGGGAACTTACCTCGCTGGTGTGTTGTACCTGTTCTTCGGTATCATGTCGCCGTTGGTTGGCATTATGATGTTTAAACTCGACCCGAACCTGGTTAACCCTGATAGTGTGCTGGTACATGCTGCAATTACCTACGTTCCACCCGTCCTGACGGCGCTTTTCATGGCAGCGTTGGCTTCGGCGTTGATGAGCACCTCCGACAGTTCCCTGCTGGCAGGCGCTTCGGTTGTGACCCAGAACTTGTTCCCGCTTTTTGGTAAAAAACTGGAACCCGTTAGCGAAGTGAAGTGGACGCGCATCATGGTGCTGATTAACGGCATTATTGGCGTTGTGGTGGCACTGTACGCGCAGGTCATTTATGAACTGGGCGTGGTTGCCTGGACGCTCCTCCTCGTGGGTCTGTTCGTGCCGTTTGCCTTTGGCATGTACTGGAAGAAAGCAAACCAGTGGGGTGGCGTGGCTTCTGTTGTTGGCGGCTGGGGCAGCTGGGCGCTTTTGACCTGGGTGACTTACAAGTTTGGCTTGGGCGGCGAATCCACTGGTTTGATCTGTTCCGGTGGTGACCTGAGCTTGCTGACTGCATTCTCCGAAGAATGGTGGTGTGGATTCTGGGACGCGGTTTACATCGCCTCCTTCCCGGCTTTCTTCATCTCGCTTCTCGCTATGGTTGTGGTTTCGTTGGCAACCCAAAAACAGGATGCGCCCAAGCCAACCACTGACGTGGATGGCAACGTGATGGATACCAACCCCTTCAAATATTTGGGCATCATGCCCATCAAGGACGCGCTCCGCAAGTTGCGCCCTGAAGAATACGATAAATAGTGACCAAACCCTAAAGGTCTTCGCGAAGCAGACCTTTAGGGTCCAAGTATCAAGGAGAAAGATATGCCTCAAAATTTGAATTCTGCGCAGGAGTACGCTCAAAAATGGCTCGAGATCATTAAGAAGCCGGAGCAGCCTCCAGAAGAACTTGGCAAGTGGATCATTGAACAATCCATGCAAAACTTTGCCGAATATTTCAACAAGGGCTGGCTTGATTATCGCAAATCAGTCACCCAATCTGGACAATGGGCTGCGACCGAATGGACGGGGCATGGCGCAACCTTTGAAGATGTGTTGGGACGTAAGTTCATTGATTTTCTTGGCGGCTTTGGCATGATGGACCTTGGCTGGAGTCATCCTGAAGTGGTGGCGGCAGTACAGGCCCAACTTTTGCGAACACCCATGCCCAGCCAGGAATTGATCGACCCTCTGCGCGGTGTGCTTGCCAAACTGATGGCAGACATTACACCTGGCGACTTGAAATACGCCTGGTTTGGCGCCAGCGGCACTGAAGCCATTGAAGCAGCGATCAAATTTGCCAAAGTCTATACCCAGAAACCCGCTTTTATTGTTGCTGTCAAAGCTTTCCATGGCAAGACGATGGGTGCGCTCTCGATGTTGGGTAAGGCAGATTATCGTGTTCCGCCCGGCGTTTTGTATGGTGGACCCGTCTATCACGTCCCGTTTGGAGATGCCGCTGCAGTTGAAAAGCAACTTGAAATCTGTGAGAAGATCGGCGTCGGTGTGGCTGCTGTGTTGATGGAGCCCATTCAGGGTGAGGCTGGCGCGATCGTTCCTCCTGATGATTTCTGGCCCCGCATCCGCGCCGCAACGAAGAAGCATGGCACCCTGCTCATCGCCGATGAAGTGCAGACCGGTTTGGGACGCACAGGCAAGCTGTGGGGTGTGGATCATTGGGATGTCGTCCCTGACATCATCGCGGTGGCCAAGTCACTGGGCGGCGGCGTAATGCCGATATGCTCGGTGATTACCACAGAGGAGATCTTCGCCCCGTTCATGTACCCGAATCCCTTCCTGCAAACCACCACCACCGGCGGTGGAGCGCTGGCTTGTTCGGCGGCCATTGCCGCGATCAATGTCACCGTGCGTGATAAGCTGTGGGAAACGGCTGCCGAGAAGGGCGATTACATCATGGGCAAGGTGAAGGAATTGGCGGCGAAATATCCGAAGGTTTACGAGAAAGTCACCGGTAAAGGCTTGCTCATTGGCCAGCACTTCCAGACCCCCGAAATTGGCGGGCAGGTTGCAGCAGAAGTCTTCAAACGTGGTGTTCTCGTGGCTGGGGCTTTGACCAGTGCCCAGACTATCCGTATTGAACCGCCGTTGGTCATTACCTACGACGAAATCAACCAGGGCCTTACCAGCCTGACCGAAGCGGTTGAAGCTGTCTCCAAGACTCTCTAACAGAGTCCTGAAATACATATTCAAAGCTGAAGGGTAACAATTTTTTCATTTTACCTGTGGAGCGAAATCCGCTCCACAGGTATTGTTTTAAAATATAATACTGAGGGTGGTTTGATTTTGAAGCGTTTTACAATGTGTTGTTGCATGGATTTGAAATTTGCCATGTGTGGGTTACGCCAATGGAGAAAGAGATGAACCAGAACAAACCTGTGAAATATTTGTGGCTTCTTATCCCTGCCAGCCTGGTATTGGCTGCATGCGGCAGTGAGACTGCCGTCCCTGAAACTGCGACAGATGTCCCGAAGGTTACGTCAAATGGGTACGCCTGCCCCGCCCCCGAGTTTCCCACGGAAGTGACTTCCACGGAACTTAACCTGTTTGTGTGGACGGAGTATATTCCATCCGAAATGATCGAATGTTTTGAGTTGATCCATGGGGTAAAAGTACGGCGAGATGAATATTCGAGCGATGAAGATCTGTATAACGGTGTTTCTGGCGGCGGATCAAACTATGATCTCATACTCCCCTCCGATTATATTGCCGGGTTCATGTCACGCGAAGACCTCCTGCAGGAACTCGACCACGCCAAATTACCTGTATTGAAGAATTTCAACCCGAACTACCTTGATTTTGAATTTGATCCCGGGAACAAATATACGATCCCGTATTTGGTTGGGACAGACGCGATCGTTGTCAATACTCGTGCGGTTGAGACTGTACCCCAATCCTGGGGCGATCTTTGGAATTCGGAATATGCAGGCCGCCTGGTATTCCTGGATGATTCGAGGGCAGTGATCGGCATGACGCTGCTGTCGCTTGGGTATGATGTAAATACAACCGATCCTGTCCAGCTTGAAGAAGCCAGGGAAAAATTAAATGAAATTATTCCAAACATCAAGGTCTTTGATAGTGACAGCCCCAAAACGGCATTACTTGCGGGGGCGGTTGACCTGGGGATGACATGGACTGGTGAAGCCTTCATTGCCCAACAGGGAAACCCGGACATCTTAAATGTTTTCCCAACCGAAGGCGCCATCATTTGGCAGGATAATTGGGCGTTACTCAAAAATGCCCCGCATCCCGATGCTGCTTATGCCTGGTTGAATTACATCAACCAGGGCAATATCTTTTGGATGGTCATCCGCGACTGGCCTTATATCAATCCCAACCAGGCTGCACTGGATTTTGCCCGGGATAATCCAATGAAGGTTATGGATGTGGATGGGAATGAAACCACGCTTGCCGCCCTCTACGATGCCTATATGGCATCCCCGATCACCAATGTTCCAGTCAATATCATCAAACAAGGTCATCGTATTGTTGATGTGGGTGAGACAACTTTGTTGTATGAAAATATCTGGGATGAGGTGAGAAATGGACAATAAATAGCCCACAGCGAGGGAATAATTTCGTATTACGATTTTGGAGACTTTTAGTGCGCAATACCTTTTTTTGCATAAAAAACCCAAAAAAGTAAAAAATCATCATAACCGTATTGACTATTGTGCAAAAAAGGAATAAAATAATTCAATGGAAAACGTAATCGGCAACAGTCAGCCTAGTCGCCTCGATAACATTGACCAATATATTATTGAGGCCATGCGAAAAGATGGCAGAGAGGCATTTGCCCAGATCGCTGAGAAACTGAATGTATCGCCAGGCATGGTCCGCCAGCGATATAACCGCCTTGTTGAACTCGGTTATCTCAAAGTGGTGGCGGTTACAAATCCGCTGATGATGGGGATGCGTACCATGGCTCTGATCGGCATCCACACCGACGGGCTGAAGATGCTGCAGGTTGCTGAAGAAATTTCAAAAATTGACGAGGTGGTCTACCTTGTGCTGGTCAGTGGTCGTTATGATATTGTCTGTGAAGTCTTTTGCCGGGATCACGAAGACCTTCTCAGGTTCCTTACTGAAAAACTGGCAAAAATAGACGGCATTCGCGAGACTGAATCTTTTATCCATTTGAAGATCGTGAAGGAAATATATTTTTAGAAAACTTTCGCCTCATCCTGGTCACAAGCCTGATGCGGCGGATTTTTTATTAATTCATCGTCATTCTAACTCGCAGGTCGCGGGTTATAAAATCAAAATGGAGTATAGATCATGAAAGTATTGCTCGTTGGTGTTGGTGGCGTTGGGGAAGCGATTGCGGCAATTGCAAAGCCGCGCGCCTGGATGGAACAAATGGTGCTTGCTGATTACAACGTGAAACGCGCGAAGGAAGTTCAAAAGAAACTTCGCCAGCCAAAAAGATTTCCTGTTGAATTCTTAGACGCCAGCAAGAAATCGGAAATTGTAAAACTTGCGAAGAAATACAAGGTGGATCTGATCATGAATGCGGTTGACCCCGTCTTTAATGAACAGATTTTCGATGCAGCCTTTGCTGCTGGCGTGAACTACATGGATATGGCCATGACCCTTTCCACGCCTCATAAAACTGACCCATTTAACAAGCCCGGCGTCAAATTAGGTGACTACCAATTCAAGAAAGCCAAGGATTGGCAAAAGAAAAAATTGCTCGCACTGGTTGGGCTTGGCGTGGAACCCGGCATGGCAGATGTATTTGCCCGCTATGCCCAGGATCACCTCTTTGACGAGATCGAGGAGATCGGCATCCGCGATGGAGCCAATATAGCCATTGAAGGTTATGAATTTGCCCCCAACTTCTCGATCTGGACAACCATTGAAGAATGTCTCAACCCGCCTGTGATCTGGGAAGAGGGCAAGGGCTGGTTCACCACCGCACCTTTCTCTGAACCTGAAATTTTTGATTTCCCTGAGATCGGACCTACGGAAGTGGTCAATGTGGAGCATGAGGAAGTATTGCTTGTGCCGCGCTGGGTCAAAACCAAGCGCGTCACATTCAAATACGGGCTTGGTGACCAGTTCATTGGTGTACTCAAGACCCTGCACATGCTGGGTCTTGACAATAAAGAGAAGATCAATGTTAAAGGCGTGCAAGTCGCCCCGCGGGATGTGGTCGCCGCCTGCCTGCCAGACCCCGCCCACCTTGGCGATAAGATGTCTGGCAAAACTTGTGCTGGTACATGGGTCAAGGGTAAAAAAGACGGCAAACCTCGCCAGGTTTATCTCTACCAGGTAGCGGATAATGCCGAGTGCATGAAGGCGTGGGGCTGCCAGTCTGTCGTGGCGCAGACTGCTTTTAATGCCGTTATAGGCATGGACTTGCTCCAAAGCGGAGTCTGGAAGGGTGTGGGCGTTCTCGGTCCCGAGTCTTTCCTATCTGAACCCTTCATGGAGAAGATGGCTGATTATGGCTTCCCTTACGGTATCAAGGAAATGTAATCCCCTGACCTTGTGAAAATATTACCCCCTGCCCATTATAAAGTCATGGACGGGGGGAATTAATAAATCTCAAAGGAAACTAAATGGAGGAACGAAAAGATGTCAAAAAGTAATGGAAGTGGTGATGTAGTTATTCAACGTGAGGCAAAGAAATTAGCGCGTGGGTTGACATTACTTCCGCTCACAGGCTTGATTTACTTCACAGTCTGTGGAGGTTCATTTGGTATTGAACCCCTTGTCGGGTACGCTGGTCCCGGTTTGGCGCTTATGTTAATTGCATTGACACCGCTTATCTTTAGTCTGCCCAACCTGTTGATCGTGCAGGAACTCCAGACCATGATGCCTGCTCAGGGTGGATATTATCACTGGATTAAACGCGCCTTTGGTCCGTTTGCCGGTTTCCTGGCAGGTTGGAACAATTGGGTGGTTTCATGGCTGGATGTGTCCATCTACCCGGTGTTTGCTGCGTTGTATTTAAGCGCATTCATCCCTGCGCTGGATGCCGGTACCATGCTGTTTGGGATTGAGCTTCCCGCTGGCTTTTTGCAATGGCTGGTGGCAGTAATTATGATTTGGTTCGTAGCCTGGCTGCAAATTCGTGGTTCACGCGTGACGGGTATGTTCACCAATTCGCTTGGCATTATTATGATCATCCCGTTGATGATTTTGGCTGTGCTGGGATTCTATGCCTGGTTCAAGTCAGGTGTAACGGTATCCCTGCCCTTCCTGCCCGGCGGCGAAGGAGTAAACTTCGGTTCGCTGACAGCTGCTTTTAGCACTGGTCTGTTTGTGGTCATGTGGAACTACATGGGCTGGGAATTGCCCTCCGCAGCTGGCGATGAAGTGGTTGATCCGCGCAGGAATTATCCGCGCGCGATGGCAATTGTGCTTGTTCTGGCAATTTTGACCTACTCGCTGCCAGTAATTGGTGGTTTGTATGGCGGCGCTGGTGAAGATGGTCGCTATGCTGTGTGGGGCATTGAAGCTAGTGATGAAGAAGTTGGTATTGCTGCCGATGTGGAAGGATATGGTGTCTCTGCTGAACAGATTGATGGCTGGGGCGTTTCTTCTGGTGCGGATGCCACGGGATGGGAATTCCCACAAATTGGACAGGCGGTTGCCGCAAAATTGACTGGCAGCACTGAATCTCCATTGGCGATTTTCCTGGTGACAATTTTGACGATTTCGGCTGTGCTTTCGATGACTGGTTTGTTCATCGGCAACAGCCTCGGTGGCAGCCGTGTACCATTTGCGCTGGCTGAAGACGGCATGTTCCCGCGCTGGATGGTCAAAGTTCATCCCAAGCATGGTTCACCATATGTCTCGATCCTGGTGGTGAGCGTCATCTATACCATTTTTGCCACCAATGCTTTCGAGTTTCTGGTGGTTGCCGATGTATTCCTGCAATTGCTGGTAGTGCTGGCTGAAATTGCCGCCTTGTGGGTCTTACGCCGCACCGAACCAGATCGCCCGCGCACCCGCGTACCAGGCGGAATACCTGGTTTGGTTTTGGCTTCTGTCAGCCTTGCAGGTATCATCCTGATCGCGTTCTATAGCCAGATTGTCGAAGCAGGCTGGGGTTCGATTGGTGTGTCGCTGGCTTTAATGTTGGTGGGCGCTGTGCTTTATTACCCCATCCGCAAGATTTACAAACCTGGCGTCCATGATGTGGACCCGTTTGAACAATCAGCGGAAGAAGACTGATCTTCTTCGCCAGGTATAGAGATTTTGAGTATTCGGGATGCGCAATCGGTAATTGTGCATCCCGAATTTTGTCTGCTGATAGGAGGATAACACTTTTCGAAACTGAGGTTATTGTCAGATGGGAAAGAAGAAATCAAATTAATGTAGGAAAAGTCGATTAATTATCAAGTAGTTGTTATTTTCGGAAAAAAATTATTGCCATAAGTTGCCTGCAATTGTATAATTGCAGAAATATTCACAAACCCCAATCAGGAGGACGAAATGCCCAACGGTTATATCGGTAAGATTCTGCATGTGGATTTGACGAAGGGGGCGTTGATAGTGGAGGAGCCGCAGGAGGCTTTTTATCGCAAGTATCTTGGCGGAAGCGCGATGGGGATGTACTACATCTTGCGTGATATGCCTAAAGGTGCGGATGCACTTTCTCCTGAAAATGTTCTAACGTTGATGGCAGGGGTAACAACGGGTGCGGCAATTTCCGGGCAGAGCCGTTTGAATGCAAATGCCAAGTCGCCAATCAGCGGCGGTATTGGTGATTCGCAAAGCGGCGGTTTTTTTCCTGCCGAATTGAAGTTTGCGGGCTTTGATGGGATTGTCATCAAGGGGAAGTCTCCCAAACCTGTTTACCTGGCAATTGTGGAAGGCAAGCCCGAGTTGCGTGATGCGGCTCATTTGATCGGCAAGAAGTCGGGGGAAGTGGAGGATATCCTGCACGAGGAAGTTGACCCGAAAGCGGAAATTTTACAACACGGCATGGGCGCGGAAAATGGCGTGTTGTTCTCTACGCTGGTTTCCATGTCCAACCGCCACAATGGGCGCACGGGTATGGGGCTGGTGATGGCTTCCAAGAACTTGAAAGCTGTTGTGGTGCGCGGCACAAGGAAAATGCAATTAGCTGACCAGAAGTCATTAACAGCATTGAACCGCACAGGTCCAAAACTCCTGCCAGAGAATGGAGATATGGATGGCCTTGCCAAGTTTGGCACCGCGGTTGTGGTGTTGTTCAATAACACGATCGGTACATATCCAACCCGAAATTATAACGAAGGGCAATTTGAAGGCTGTGAACCACTTAGCGGCGAGAAGATGGCGGAGACAATTTTAAAGGAACGCGATACCTGTTATGCCTGCGTTGTGAAATGTAAACGCGTGGTGGAGATCAAGGAAGGACCATACAAAGTTGACCCGCGTTACGGCGGCCCTGAGTATGAAACCCTTGGCACCTTTGGCTCTTACTGCGGTATTGACAATCTGGCTGTGGTGTCGGTGGCGAATCAAATTTGCAATGAATATGCCGTGGATACCATTGCCTGCGGTGCGACGATTGCCTTTGCCATGGAATGTTATGAAAAGGGCATAATCACCCAGGAGCAGACAGGAGGCATTGAACTCAAGTTTGGCAATGTAGAGGCCATGCTCGAGGTGCTGAATCAGATCGTGACAGCCAGCACACCGCTGGGTAAATTACTTGGACAAGGCTCGGAGCGTGCGGCCAAAGTTTGGGGTAAAGGCGCAGATGAATGTTTGATCACCGTAAAAGGCGCGGAATCTCCTGCTCATATGCCTCAAGCCAAGCGCAGCCTCGCACTTATTTATGCGGTTAACCCCTTTGGTGCAGACCATCAATCCTGCGAACATGACCCGTATTACGAAGAGGGCATAGGCGATTTCAACCTTGACCGCCTGAAAGTCATCGGTCTTGGCTCACCCCAGCCCGCCTACAGCCTTACTGAAGAAAAAGTCCGCTTTGCTTATGAGACTGAGGTCTTTTACTCGATGATGGATTCTGCTGAACTCTGTCAGTTTGTTTATGGGCCCACCTGGACGCTTTATGGTCCCACTGAAACCCTTAACATGATCAACTCAGTAACGGGCTGGGATTTGACGGTGGAAGAAATGATGGAAGTCGGCCGCCGCCGCCTCGACCTCTTCCGCACCTTCAATGCCCGTGAAGGGCTTGGACGCAAGGACGATAAATTGCCGAAGAAATTCTTCAGGCAGCTGGTTGGCACAGGCCCCACAGCGGGATTTGCCCTGACCCACGAGGAAGTTGATTCAGCCATTGCTCATTATTACAAGCTGGCAGGATGGACATCTGATGGCGTGCCAACCCGCGAGACGCTTAAGAAGCATGATATTGAATGGGCTGCGGAATATTTGCCTGCGTAAGCTTTCCCGGTTTTACGTTCCAGGTAACATATGACAATTTTGGCGAATACTGGCTTTGATAAGGGAATTTTAAGAGAATGTTGCGTGGAAGGAATCACGAAAACCGATTGCGAGTATTTACCCGAAATAATAATTGAATATCAAGCGCCCGCTTAAACAGTGAGACTCTTGATATATTGATACGTGAAATAATACGTAACCCTTAATCACTTGACATAGGAATAGCCATGAACCAACTTTACCAGGACAACTTTCCTCACATGACCCCCGCCTGGTCACGCATTTTTAATTTTGTTGCTGACCGTGCCGAAGGCTCATACATCTATACTGACGACGGTAAAAAATTGCTGGACTTCACCAGCGGTATTGGCGTGACCAACACGGGTCACTGCCACCCGAAGGTCGTCGAAGCCATTCGGGAACAAGCTGGCTTGTTCCTGCATGCGCAGGCAAACATCGTCATTCACAAACCGATGCTGCAGCTGATCGAGGAAATTCGCAAGATCGTTCCACCTTCGATTGACAGTTTCTTCTTTGCCAACTCCGGCGCAGAAGCCCTGGAGAATGCGGTCAAGATCGCAAAGGCTGCCACGGGCAGGCAGAATATCATTGTGTTCAACGGTTCTTTTCATGGGCGCACCCACGCAACCATGGCGTTGACCACATCCAAGACCGGCTATCGGACGGGTTTTGGTCCCCTGCCTGCGGGAATTTTTGTCAGCCCCTTCCCGTATGCTTTTCATCTGGGCCTGAGCGAGGAAAAAGCCTCAGCGTATGCCTTGGAACAGCTTGAGTATTTGCTCGCTTCGCAAACCGCTCCCAAAGACACCGCCGCCATCTTAATCGAATCTGTGATGGGGGAGGGTGGTTATATTGTGCCTCCTGCTGTGTTCATGAGAGGTTTGCGTGAGATTTGTGACAAGCACGGAATTATGCTGATCTTCGATGAAGTCCAATCGGGATTTGGGCGTACGGGTAAATGGTTTGCCCTGGAACATTTTGGCGTTGTGCCCGACATCATCACCGCTGCCAAGGGCCTCGCCTCTGGTATGCCACTCTCGGGTGTTTTCAGCCGCACTGAGATCATGAAGAAACTGGATGTCGGCTCGATCGGCGGAACGTACGGCGGCAATGCTGTTGCCTGCGCCGCAGGTGTGGCGACGATCAGAGCCATGCGTGATGAGAAGATGTTGGAAAACGCAGCGGAACGCGGCATACAACTTATGACGGGTCTGCGTAAATTACAGGAAGAATATCCGCAGATCGGCGATGTACGCGGGTTGGGTCTCATGGTCGGAACCGAATTCATCGTGGATGGAAGCCAGGCGAAGGCCAAGCCAATGGTTAAGCAGATCATTCAATCTGCTGAAAAGCAAAGCCTGTTACTTCTCTCCTGCGGCACGTATGACAATACTTTGCGCTGGATTCCGCCATTGAATGTCACCTCCGGGCAGATCAATGACGGCTTGAAGATTTTCAGCGAAGCGTTGAAGGAAAGCGTCAAATAATCAAAGGTCAAAAGTCGAAAGTCATGAGACTTTCGACTTTTGATACATTAATCAACCATGACACAAACTCTAAACCGTACTCATCTCGAATCCCTTCTCAAACAGGAAGAAGAACTCTTCCACAAAAACCATCCCAAATCCTATGAACTTTATCAGCGCGCACGCAGGTCATTGGCTGGCGGCGTGCCGATGTTGTGGATGATCCGCTGGGCAGGGTCATTTCCTGTATTCGTTAAGGAAGCCAGGGGCGCTCATTTTACAGATGTGGATGGCAATTCCTATGTTGATCTCTGCCTCGGTGATACAGGAGCCATGACAGGGCACGCGCCCGAAGCCACTCTCAAAGCTATCGTTGAGCAAATTCAAAAAGGCATTACCCTCATGCTCCCGTATGAGGACGTGGTTGAAGTCGGCGAGGAACTTCAACGCCGCTTTGGTCTGCCTTTCTGGCAGTTTGCCCTGACCGCTACCGATGCCAACCGATTTGTGCTTCGCATGGCGCGCATGATCACGGAACGTCCCAAAGTGCTGGTTTTCAACTATTGCTACCATGGTACGGTCGATGAGACCTTCATCACTCTTGACGAAGAGGGCACGCCCATGTCACGAGCTAATAACATGGGACCACAGGTTGATCCGCTGGAAACCACCAAAGTCATCGAGTTCAATGACATTGCCGCACTTGAAACTGCATTGTCTGCGCGTGATGTTGCTGCCGTGCTTGCCGAACCTGTCATGACCAACATCGGTATTATTCACCCTGAACCCGGTTATCTGGATGCCTTGCGTGAATTGACAAGAAAGTATGGGACCTACCTTATCATCGACGAGACGCATACCATTTGCACAGGCCCTGGCGGATATACAGCCGCTCACGGTCTCAAGCCTGATTTCCTGACCCTTGGCAAACCGCTTGCGGGAGGTGTTCCCGCTGCGATTTATGGGTTTACCGATGATGTATTGCAGGCTTTTAACTCAAAACTGGTTCTTGAGGATTCTGATGTCGGCGGCATTGGAGGTACACTGGCGGGCAACGCTCTATCCATTGCGGCAATGAAAGCCACACTGCAGCACGTTCTTACCGAGGAATTCTATGCTAAAGCCATCGCACTCCAGGAGCAATTCACGGCTGGTGTTGAAGGCGTGATCAGGGAATTTGACCTGCCCTGGATCGTCAAACGGCTTGGAAACCGTTCCGAATACTGGTTCCGTCCAACACCGCCAAAGAACGGCGGAGAGGCTGCGGCGGCCATTGACCATGAACTTGACCGCTACATGCACCTCTTCTCTCTCAATCGCGGCATCCTGATGACTCCCTTCCACAACATGGCACTTATTTCGCCTGAAACCACCCAGGAGGATGTGGACTATCATACAAAGGTCTTTAGAGAAGCAGTACGATCTTTATTCGTGTGACAAGTCATTATCAGGGTGTTCTTGTTTCGGTTCGAGATAACCTTTTGACTGATTAGAAGACTGCCATTGGGCCATTGTCCTCTCTTGGCAACCCTTTATATACCTTTGCAAACTTTTTGAAAATAAATGTGAATATAATCCTGTTCACAGGAGACAAATAAATGGTAGATCACAACCCCCAAATCTGGCGAGTCAATGTTCGTACACAGGAATTAAAGCGTGAGCCTGTCCCAAAAACCTGGCAGCGCCTGGGAGGGCGGGGGCTGCTGACCCGTATTATGCTGGATGAAGTGGATGCAAAGTGTGATCCCCTTGGTGCGGAAAATAAACTCATCTTTGCGCCTGGCCTGTTGGTGGGTCACATGCTCTCTTCCACCGATAGGATTTCCATCGGTGGAAAATCACCGCTGACAGGCGGTATTAAGGAAGCGAACGCAGGCGGGCGGACAGGGCTGCACATGGCGCACATGGGCATGCATGCCCTGATCATCGAAGACCAGCCAAAGAATGATGGTTATTGGGTTTTACACCTTTCCCTGGCTGGAGACAGCGCCAAATGGGAAAAGGCGGATGACCTGGCCGGACTTGGTGTGTATGAAACTTCGTCGAAACTGGTTGAGAAATATGGCGACAAAGTAGCCATTGCCTTAATCGGTCCTGGTGGTGAAATGCGGATGAAATCGGCGGGCATCCAGAATCTGGATAAGGATAGGATCCCCTCACGCATTGCAGCACGCGGTGGACTCGGTGCGGTGATGGGCTCGAAAGGATTAAAAGCCATCATCTTCGACCATGCCGGGGGACAGAAACCCGCCCTTGCTGATCCTGAGGCGTTTAAGAAGGCACAGAAGGATTACACCAAATCCGTTATGGATCATCCGCAATCCCAAACGTATCGTGATTACGGAACTGCCGCAATGGCACAGATGACTCAGAACTTTGCCGCCCTGCCTACACATAATTTTTCCAAAGGGACGTTTGAGCAGGTGGAAAAAATCAGCGGTGAAACCTTGCGTGAATTTACTCTGACTCGCGGGAAACCCTCTGACCCCTCCCATGCCTGCATGGCGGGTTGTACCATCAAGTGTTCAAATGTCTTTGGCGGAGAGGATGGTAAGGTGATCGTCTCGCCGCTTGAATATGAAACTATTGGTTTAATGGGCACAAACATCGATATTGACTCATTGGATGTCATCGGACGTTTGAACTGGCATGTCAATGACCTTGGGCTTGACTCAATTGAAGTCGGTGCGGCGCTGGGCGTTGCCGCTGAAGCAGGTTTGATGCGTTGGGGCAATGGCGACGATGCGATGAAGTTGATTGATGAAATGCGCAACGGTACAGAACTGGGACGCAAACTTGGCGATGGTGCAGCGGATATGGGTGATAAATATAATATTATCCACGTGCCGGTGGTGAAGCGCCAGGCGATGTCTGCGTATGAGCCGCGTTCGATCAAGGGGACAGGGATCACATACGCCACCACACCGCAGGGCGCAGACCATACCTGTGGGTTAACCATCCGTGCACAGGTGAATCATCTCGATCCAAATGTTCAACGGGATATATCTCTTAATGCCCAGTTGAACATGGCTGGCTACGACACGCTTGGCGCGTGCATCTTTGCAGGTTTTGGTTATGCATCCACTCCCGACGGTGTGGTGAAACGCCTGCTAAAAGCACGTTATGGCTGGGAAGACCTGCCAGATAATATTTTGCAGGACTTGGGCAAACAAACCATCAAAATGGAACGTGAGTTCAATCGTCGGGCAGGTTTCACGGCAAAAGATGACCGCATTCCTGAGTGGATGACAAGGGAAGCCATCCCTGAAAACGGCTCGGTCTTCGATGTGAGCAATGAAGTCCTTGACCATATTTATGACGGTATTGAATAGTGGGGCGAGAGGGGGTCGAACCCTCACAGTATCACTACCGACGGATTTTAAGTCCGTTGCGTCTGCCGATTCCGCCATCGCCCCGGTGAATATATTTTACCTTAATTTCGGGTGGGTGTTAATTTTCGGGGACTGAAATCAGATCATTGCTTTACTTTCAATCCATCCACACCGTAGTAACGGGCACCGCAGTTTTCTGAGAATTGGGTCCATCCTTTGCCAGTGGATCCAAACATGTCGCGGGTGTGAATTTCGCCAGTGTCAATGGCTGGAACTTCGACCAGCAGGATGCCCTGCGTCTTGGACTCCTCGATGAGAGCATCCCGTTCATCCCAGATCTGGGCGCGGGAGACAAAGCCGTCAAGCTCGCCATAGATGGTGTTAATGTTGCGTGCGGTATATGCAAAACCAGCCAGCATCACCATTGCAGAGGCGAGCATCAGCCATTTGCCCGGTATGTTTTCGGCAAGCCATCTCCCTGGTATCCATGACATGACTGCCAGACCAAGGAGCAGGGTGAAGCGCGCCAGGGATTGCCCGCGCGGATCGGGGGTTGCGCTGTAGTAATAGGCGCTGGGGGCCTGAATGGCGACGATCAGGAGGTAGGTTATCAGTGCGATGAATCCCAATAGATATGCAACCCGCTTTAGGGATAGTGTTGTTTTTTGCCCATTAATAGAGAGAATGCCAAGACTTGTCATCATGCCGATAAAGATGGTGTGTGGCAGGGGCAATCCCTTTAAGGATAATAGGATGAAGGCAAATCCGTGACGCAGGGATGTGAAGGGGACTGACAGCAGGCTGCTTTGTTTTACATCCATATTTGCGATGCGCACATTGGAAGGTGAAACGATGAGGGCAACCATACCAAGCAGCAGGAAAAGCCAGGTGACGAAAATTGTATGGAAAGAATTTTCAGCCCAGGCTTTTTTGGATACACTGCCCGCCGGGGCAGGTCTGTTTTTGGCGAACCATGTACCGGCAAGCAGGAGAGTTGTGCCGCTGAAAATAAAAACACAACTTATCTCGCCCAGCCCTGCTGCGATGAATGCGAGCGGGGCGACGATGAAGTTAACCCAGCGCGCGGGACTCTGGCGGATCATCTGCTGGGTGATAAAACCGAGCAGATAAAGCCAGAAGATGATCGCAGTGCTGTAGGGAAGTACGCCAGAACGCCAGTATAAAATTTGAAAACGCTGTGGGGAGAGATAAAGGTTGTAGAAAAGCAATAACCCTGCGGCAAGGAGAATCGCACTGAGGGGGAAAGGTTTGATCAGATGGGATAGATTCCAGCCGACCCAGAATAAGCCACCGAGCCAGAGGACGATGGTCAGCAGGGCAATGATTTGGTTGCCGAACATTCCCAGTGTATTTTCTGTCAGCGCAGAGAAGAAGGTGAGTGAATAGCGGTTGGACGAGTAGCCTGTTTTTTCGGTATCGAAATATTGCATGGTGGCAGGAATTGTGCCGAGCGTGCGCGCGTCAGCGCTGTAGCACCAATCGTCTGCCCAGTAACGGTTGTAAAAACCGAGATAGGCAAGCAACGCCAACCCCGCAAGCACAATGATGTTGCCAAGTATAAATGTAAGGGAGGGAAGTCTTTTGAGCATGTGAGGGATTCCTGCAAGTCAGCATGTCAATAAAACGCTGACTTACTATTTCAATTGGTTAATACGCCATCTATTTGTTGTAATTCGTCGTTCGAGAAACCAAGTTGTTGCAACGTGCCGACGGCATCTTCTATCTGCGACACTCTGCTTGCGCCAATTAGGACGGAAGTCATGACTTCGTGACGAAGGACCCAAGCGAGCGCCATTTGGGCAAGAGTTTGTCCGCGTGATAGGGCAATTTCATTTAATTTGCGGACTTTGTTTACTTTTTCGTCAGTGATATTGGCAGGCTTGAGAAAGCCGTGCGCTTTGGATGCGCGTGAGCCCTCGGGGACCCCGCCGCCGAGATATTTATCAGTAAGCAAGCCCTGGGCAAGGGGAGAGAATGCAATACAGCCAATGCCTTCCTCTTTTAACGTGTCAAGCAAGCCATCTTCCACCCAACGGTTAAACATGCTGTAAGACGGCTGGTGAATGATGCAGGGAGTGCCAAGCCGGCGCAGTATTTTCGCAGCCTCGCGTGCTTTTTCTGCGGGATAGTTCGAGATGCCCACGTAAAGTGCGCGTCCACTACGGACAATGTGATCAAGCGCCTGCATGGTTTCTTCCAGAGGGGTCTCGGGATCAGGGCGGTGATGGTAGAAAATATCAACGTAATCCAGTCCCATGCGCTTGAGGCTTTGATCGAGGCTGGAGATCAAATATTTACGCGAACCCCAATCTCCATATGGACCGTCCCACATGGTATAGCCTGCTTTTGATGAAATAATGAGTTCATCACGGAACGGGCGCAGATCTTTTTCGATGATCTGCCCAAAAGTCTCTTCGGCAGATCCGGGGGGTGGACCATAATTATTTGCCAGATCCAGATGGGTAATGCCGAGGTCGAAGGCGCGCAGGACCATCGCACGGCTGTTGCTGAAGTTATCCACCCCGCCGAAGTTGTGCCATAAGCCGAGGGATACGGCAGGAAGTTTAAGTCCACTGCACCCTAAGCGATTATAGCGCATGGATTGATAGCGTGATTCATTCGGTAAATAGTTCATGGTTGCTCCAAAAAATGGTTTAATATTTAAGTACAACAAGGATGTGAAGAGGCAAGGCCTCATGGGATGGCATCATAGCCGAACGGCATGTTTTCAATAAAAAATATCTCTGCACGTATCCTTTGATTTCTCCTGGCGGTGTAGTTTGTTTACACAAGTCCCTGTTCGATCAGACTTTCAGCCATCGAGAGAATTGCCTCTTCTGCCGGGCGGGGATGCCATTTGAGAATGCGCTTGATCTTCTCATCAGAGAGTGTGAAATCCCAATTCAGGTCGTCTGCGACGCGGGCGACCTTTTTATCAAACAATGCGAGGAGGCGGACTAAAAATACAGGGAATTGTGTTGTGTGGATTTTGTATCCGTGTCCCGCATATTTTTTATGCAGAGTGTCAGCAATCTCTTTGAGCCAGATGGTTGCGGTGGGACAGATGAAGCGGTTGCCTGCGGCTTCGGGCGCAGTCATGGCGAGGATCAGAGCGGATGCCACGTCGCGCACATCCACAATGCCAAATTTTAGCCGCGCCACACCCGGAACTTGTCCCCGCATGAGAGTGCTAATCATTTCAGCGGAGGTGGGGAGATCCTTATTTAATACAGGACCAAAAATCAGCGGCGGGTTGATGGAGACCAGCTCCATTTTATTTGTGTTTTCCGCGCCATTAATAAAATCCCATGCAGCGCGTTCGGCAAGTGTTTTGCTTCTGGAATACGCACCGATATTATTTTCGATGATCGACCAGTCGTTTTCGTCGAATATTCTGTTTTCTCTGTTGTGCCCGGAGGAAATTGCTGCAACAGATGAAACGATCACGACCCGTCTGATGTTTGCATTGTGGGCGGCACGCAGAACGTGCAGGGTTCCCTGTACAGCAGGGAGGATGAGTTCGTCTTCGTGCTTGGGTTCCAGTAAAGGGAAAGGAGATGCGATATGTAAAACAGATTCACAGCCTTGCACGACTTGATCCCAGCCAGAATCCTGCAACAGGTCAGCACTGACGATCTCGAGTCGGTCCCCTAACTCAACGTATTTCCTGATTGTCTCGCGGACTTCAGTTTCTCGTGGAATAGTCCGCAAGGTGGCGCGGACTTTATAACCTTGTTGAAGCAATTGGATGGAGGTGTGCAGGGCGACAAATCCGCTTGCACCTGTAACAAGGATGCGTTTTGAGGAGGACATTAGTGTTCCTTTTGAAATAGAGGTTTGACGTATTTTGTTACTTCTTCATGAAAATCAAGTTTCTCGTAAAATTTTCTTGCCCGTGAATTTTTGGAGAATACATACAGGGTCAGCAGGGAACATCCTTGCTCGCGCGAGAATTCCTCGGCTTTGCCGAGCAGGATGCGCCCGATCCCCTGTCCTTCAAAGGAGGCATTCACGGCTATGTCTGAGATGTAGGCAACCTTTTCTCCGTTGAAATAGTCTGTCTGGATCTGGAGATGGATGAAACCGGCAGGCTTGCCAGCCTGATCTTCAGCGATATAAATTACGGAACCGGGCTCTGGTGTTTCCATCGCTTTTTTTAGGGCGTGGAAGTTGGCATGGTCAATCTCGTTCTTTTGGCGCCAAGCGGGCAGGTCAAATTCTGAAAAACGGGGGATCAGTGACTCGATGAAATTTACGTCTGAGGGGGCAAATAGTCGGATATTGATGGTCATAATCTGGTCTGAATTTGAAAAAGCCCTGACAGGATTAACGTGTCAAGGCTTTGGGATTTATGAATATCTTGCTTTGCTTTCACGAATGGGTTTACCTGATGGTTCAGATTATAGCACGCTTGAAATTAATGCCACCACAACCCCAAAAGCGCCGCAAGAGAAGTTAACCCAGTCATTGTTCAGCCACTTCCATCCGCGGATGTGGACGGTGGGTGTGCCACAGGTGTGAAGCGGGGATTTCTCGGTTTCTTTTTTGTCAGTGGGACAGTAGTACATGGCCTGGATGGTTGCGCCGAGGAAAGAGTCGAAGAGCGCGCCGGCGAGGCCTGCCAAAGTGACGATGGTGAATGTGGAAACAGGATCTGTTGTTTGGGGTCCTTCGCCCATGGATAGAATGGGAAGCAAAGCGGCAAGAATTCCGATTAAAGCTGACCCTGCCAGGGCTGCGATCGTGCCGATTAATGAGATCCCGCCAGAAGTGCCTTTTTCCACCACCCTGGTAAAGTTTGTGATCATGCGCGGCGGATTCGGGTTCAACACCCCGAGTTCCGTTCCCCAGGTATCAGCGTTGACTGCAGCGAGGGCGGCGGCGAAACCGATCCAGGTCCAGGGTTCGTTGGGAAAGAAAAAATGAAGCGCAGCAAATGCAGTGGCGATTCCGCCATTTCCAAAGACCTGACCTGCATCTCGTTCGTGTCCTTTTGAAAATTTTTCGTCAAGACCCTGTTTTCTTTTTTTGAAGGCGCGACTGAGGCCGGAGGAAGTGATAAAAAACGTGAGCAATAAGATTGCCCAGTCCAAGCCGCCGATGCCAAAGATGATCGTGCCTGTCACGGTGGCGGCGATGGTTCCGCTTTTGTTAAGGCTGTGGGCCCGATAGGCGAGGGTTGCGATGATGATCGCGAATAGGAAACCAAGGGGAAGTTGCATATTTTTTAGCCGAAAGTCAAAGAGTGCAGACCAGACTTTTCCCTTTTTTATACAGGGGTTGTGATGATGAAAAGCACTGCAAGCAAAAATAACAGGCTCATCAACATGCTTGAACCCCAAACGATAAAAGCCAGTACGCGTTGTTTATCCCAGCGGTAGAAATATAAACCCGCGATCCAGCCTGCCGTGGAAAGCAAAAGGCTTGCAACAGGGAAGATGATGAGTTGAGACGATGGCACGATTTCCAGCGCACTGCCCGCGAATTGCGGCCCCAGCGCCACGAGCGGAGTGGATGGGATGATGAGGCTTGCCCAGATGAATAAACCCAAATTGAGGAAGAGCGTGGTCAGCCACAGATAACGAGCTAATCCGCTTTGCCAGGCTTGTGTGATCACAAAAGACGGGTATACCGATATTGATTCGGCGGGCGTCAGGCTGCCCAATTCGGTTGCGCGCGCAAAAGTTTGTGTCAGCCCGGCGGGGTTTTCAGGTGATATAACGAACACACGTTTTGCAGTTGCAACAAGCAAAAGTTTTCCAGAGTCGGCTGCGAGGAATTCAACTGCGCCAAGGTCAGGGTGGCGGCGCATGCCCAACAGCCCTCCCGGCAATCGCAGGGCTGGTAATGGGAGCGGAGTTGTCAGGTCATTTGATGAGCGGATAAATTCAATATCGCTCAGCGGAATATCTTCAATGCGCAAGCCCCATTTGATGGCAAGGCTGTCGCGGTCAAGATGATAATCTGCGTTAAACAAAGAGTATGCGCGATACACAAAAAATGGGATCGGTATGAATGACGCCAGTGCAGTCAGTAACGAGATCAAAAATACAGGTCCAACGTCGGCGCGTGTGAGATTGATAAATCCAATGACGGCAATGGCAGCCAATACAAGGATGACTGAGCCATGAATAATCAAGCCGAGTCGTTTGGGCGGGGGGAAGTGGCCTGTGTTCATGAGGGGAAAGGATTGTAAAATGAGAAGGTGGGATGGAGAATTATTTACTCACTTCCTCACCAATAATTTGGCAGACATAATCCACCTGCTCTTTGGTCATCACACCGCTAAAGGGGATTGCAAGTCCGCGCTTGCCGAGGTCTTCGGTTACGGGGAAGTCGTCTTCGCATCCGCCAAACATCTCAACCATATACGGCTGTAAATGGATGGGTAAAAAATATGGACGGACGGGAATGCCGCGTGCTTCGAGCTTTTTTGCCATTTCATCGCGGTTAATTTTTTTATCAAAGCGGATGACATAAACGAACCAGGATGTGCGTGTGGTGAAGGGCTCAATGAATGGGATTTCAACTCCCTCGACTTGAGATAAGCCCGCCTTATACCACGCTGCAACCTGTTCCCGTTTTGAGAGAATTTCATTCAGACGGGACATTTGCGAAGCACCCATCGCTGCAGACATTTCATCAATGCGATAGTTGTAACCAAGGTGGGTGTGTTGCAACCATGTGTCGCCGGGTGCGCGTCCCTGATTGCGCAGGGCGCGCATAAAGTGAGCGGCTTTATCATCGCTGGTAATGATGACCCCGCCCTCGCCCGTTGTGATCTGTTTGTTTGGATAAAACGCAAATACGCCAAATTCACCAAGCGTGCCAGCGTGTTTACCGTTGTATGTTGCACCCAATGCTTCACACGAATCTTCAATGACAGTCAGTCCATGTTCTTTCGCAACGTTGTTAATGGCATCCATGTCGGCGGGTTGCCCGAAAACATCAACAGGCAGGATCGCCTTCAACGACCTTTGACCTGTCACCTTTGACAGTTTTCTCGGAAGATGTTTTTCAATATTTTTTGCCGCATCGGCAACCAGTTCTGGATCTATGTTCCCGGTCTTGGGATCAATATCCACAAAGATGGGGATTGCTCCTTCAAATAAAAGTGCATTCGACGAAGCTACGAACGAAAATGGTGTGGTGATGACAAGGTCACCTGCGCCAATTCCAGCCGCACGGACACACAGGTGCAGTCCTGCTGTACCTGAGTTGACTGCGATGGCATGCTTCGCACCTGTCAGGCTGCAGAAAGCTTTTTCAAAATCAACTGTATATTTACCCATGCTCAAGATGGGTGTGTTTATGACGTTAATTACAGCCTGACGGTCTGCGTCGGTCAGGTCAGGGGAGGACATGGGGATATTCATTTGTGTCATATATTTTTATGGCAAGTGCGGGGTGAGCCGCTCCTGCGATATTTCCTCAATTATTTTTTCCAGCGCAATGAGCTTGTTTTCTTTTTCCTTACGTGGTTTTAATTCTACCATTCCGTTTTGAAGCGCTTTCTCTCCGACCGTAATTCTAATTGGGCACCCAACCAAATCGGCGTCGTTGAATTTGACGCCTGCGCGTTCGTCACGGTCATCAAATAGAACTGCGAAACCTGCATTTTGCAGGTCATTGCAAATCTCCTCAGCCTTGGCGCGGGTGTCCAGCTGCCTGCCTGGAATGTGCATCAGGTACACGTCAAATGGTGAAGCGGATTTGGGGAAGGTGAGTCCCTTGTCGTCGTGGTGAGTCTCGGCGAGCGCGAGCAGAATATTTTCGAAATAAAACTCGGAACGTTTTGCCAGGCAAAGGGCGGTGACGACTGAAAGCGGATTGCCGCAGCCAATGCAGGTGTCGCCTGCCCTGGCTTGAATTAGATCTGAAGTGATTTCAGGGGAGTAGTCTCGTCCGCAGTTTGTGTTTAGCAGGTGATAGCCTGCCTCGTTTGCACCCGCCGCCAGATTGGGTGATCGCGGGACCAGGTCATCCACAACAATAAGTGCATTCTTCAATCCCACAGGCGAAGCATATCCTGCCACCGCACCCGACCTGGAAATTTCTTCCACTGTTGCTGTGCGGACATCCCCCACGAGGTTTTTCAACTTGGCTTCACTCATTTGCATATCGCCGCGCACAACAACAAAAATAAATTGATTGTCCGAAGTGCGGGTGTACATCAAGGCTTTGGCAGTCTTCTCTTTGGGGATGTTCAGGAAGTTGGCAAGTGCTTCGATGGTGTGGCAGTCGGGGGTCAACACTTTTTCAATCGGAAGTTGTTTCTCTTGTTCCTGCCGCTGCGCGAAAGGTGTTTTTAGGAATGGGGTGAGTTCTACCCTCCCAGTGTAGTTGCAGGCCGGGCAGTGAATGATTTCGAGCGGACCAGTATCAAGCAGAAAGAATGTTTCGTGTTCGTTATGAAGCAAGGGCAGGGAAATCTGAGAGAGGAAATCAGGCTTTTTTGCCAGAATATGCAACTTTGAAATTGCCCGTTCACCAAGCGGCAGGGCTTCATTTTCACGAGTCAAATATCCCGCCCGGACAAGCCAGCCGAAGCCTTGCGTCCGTGCATTGTTTGGAAATTCACGTTGCGTCTGAATGTGGAGGTCTTGGTATTTCATAGGTTAATAATGCAGGGACACGGTCGCACCGTGTCCCTGTGGATAATTCAAATTTCGTTTTTCTTTTTTCGCATGAGTTTCTGTGTGGATTCGGGTGCAGGTATGGTTTCAGGGATTTGAATCGGTTTCGCAGCGATGGACTCTGCCTGGGCGGCTTCCGAAGGTGTGGACTCAGGGACAGGCTCAAGGTCGAGCTCAACAGTTTCCTCCATGCGGATTTGTCCGCGCAGGAAAGCACCTTCTTCGGTCACAAAGGCGGTGGTTACCACATCACCCCAAACACGCCCTGAAGCACGGATTTCCAATTTTTGAGTCGTAATATTGCCGCGTATTGCGCCTGCCACGATGACCGTATTGGCACGCACGTTCTGGCATGTAACGCGTCCTGTCTCGCCGACAACCAACATGCCGCGCAGGGCAATCTCTCCTTCAAATGCGCCTTCTATACGGACACCGCCCGAGCCGTTGATCGAACCATGCCAAATGACCCCTGAACCAAGCACCGAGGTAATTCGCTCGACGGCCTGCACAGGTTGAGATTTTGCATCAGTGGGGGGAGGATTGCGTTTGAACATATTAAAGTAATTTTACCTTGAAAACCGTAGACAGGTAAAACAGCTGCACAAGTAAAAAAAGGCACGTGAACATTTACTGTCCACGTGCCTGTAAGATCACTTTATCCGTCCTACTCGATCTTTTCGCTGATCTGTACTCCAAGTGTATTGAAACCCGAGTCCACATATAAAACTTCACCTGTAATGTGGCTTGAAAGATCTGAGGCAAGGAATACAGCCGAGTTGCCTACATCGTCTATGCTGACATTTTCCCGCAGGGGAGCCATATCTGCAAAGTGTTTATACATATCACGGAATCCGCCCACGCCTGCCGCCGCCAACGTGCGGATGGGGCCTGCTGAAATTGCATTGACACGGATCTTCTTCGGACCGAGGTCATATGCCAAATAGCGGGTGGATGATTCCAGTGCAGCTTTTGCCACGCCCATGACATTGTAAAATGGCACAACCTTGACCGATCCATAATAGGTCAGGCACATGATGGATGCGCCAGGGTTCATGATCGGCAGAAAAGCATGGGTTAACGCCACGAGTGAAAATGCACTGATCTCCAGCGCATTTTTGAATCCTTTGCGGGTGGTTTCGTGAAATGGACGGCTCAATTCATCGCGGCCCGCAAAAGCAACCGAATGAACAAGGATATCAATTTTTCCAAAATGCTTTGCGGCTTTTTCTACAGTAGCGGCGATATGCTCATCGCTTGTTACATCACATTCTTCGACCCATTTGCAACCTGCTTGCGCGGCAAGCGGCTTTACCCGGCGCTCAAGAATTTCACCTGCATAACTGATTCCAAGGTTTGCGCCTTCGCGCTTGAACGCCTGCGTAATTCCCCAGGCAATTGATTTGTCATTTGCCAGACCAAAAATAAGTGCGTTTTTACCTTCCAAAAGACCCATAAAAATTCTCCTTAATATTTGTCATTGACTAAAAATCGCCAGGGCCTGGATAACCATGGCTCTGGTGTTTTGTTTAAACCCACGCGAGGGCTAATCGTCACGTTTTTTTCCGGGATGACTTGTCCTGCCTCGATCCACAGCCCCGAGGCTGATTTGGTCAAATTGACATTATTCTCTTCTTTGGTTATTCCCAGTGCCTGGGTTAGTTTGCCAGGTCCCAGCGTATCGCGTCCGTGGCGCCGCTCCATCATTACATCAATTCCTTTAATCGGCTGTATTGCCCGGACTAGCACTGCGGCAGGGAATCCCTCTTTTTCAGTAACCGCGTTCAGCATCCAATGATTGCCATACGTAAAATAAACATACGCGTGTCCAGGCGGACCAAACATTGGAGCTGTGCGAATTGTCCTGCCTGCTTTGGCATGGCTGGCAAGATCGTCAAAGCCAAAATAAGCCTCGGTTTCAATAATCAGGCCAATTAATTTTACGCCACTCAATATCCGTACAAGCCGTGTGCCGAGAAGTTCGCGGGCAACGGTCAGGGTGGGGCGGTTGTAGAATGAAATTGGGAGAGGCATTTTTGTGCCGTTGACAGGTTAAAAAGTTACCATCTGCGAACCTGGAGGCCCACAGTCGGGTCACTTAAATCTTGGGTCTCGTTGCAGAGTCAACCTTAATCCCTCTTCCAACTTGATCGAGGGTTGGAAGCGCAACTTTTCCTTTGCGAGATTTAAATCTGCTTTCATGCGTGAGACTCCGCCTGAGGTTTGTGAATTGTAAACCACGTTGGCGTTGCTGTTGGTCACATCCAGCACAACTCGGACTAAATCCTTGATGGATGTTTCTATCCCCGAACCCACATTGATCACCAGGCCGTTGATATTTGGCGCTGTTGAGGCGGCAACCATTGCGCTGACTGAGTCATCCACATAGATATAATCGCGGGTTTGATTTCCGTCACCGTGAGCCACCAATGTTCCGCCGCGCTGGGCCTGACGCAGGTAATGCGGCACGACAGGCGGGTGGGAGGGCGGCAGGTGTTGACCGGGCCCATACGCGTTGAAAATTCTCAGGCTGACAGTTTCGATTCCCCACAACCTGCCAATTGTGCGCACGTAATACTCTGCTGCAAGTTTTGAAACGGCATACGGTGAGCGCGGGTTTGGGGTGGCAGACTCTATCAGTGTTGAGTCACCCAAGTCGCCGTATACAGCCCCGGATGATGCCAGAACAACGCGTTTGACTCCCACGTCACGGATCGCTTCCATCAGCGCCACGGTCCCGCCTACATTGGCGCCGTTGTAGTCACGTGGATATAGGATGGATTCCTGCACAGATACACGCGCCGCAAGGTGATAGACCACATCGACATCTTGAAGTAAAGTCCATAGTTTGGGACGGTCGTTCACATCTCCGCGTGTAAAGTGGACATCGGGCGAAAGCGCTTGAGGGTCGCCTGTGGATAGGTCGTCAAGTCCGCGAACCTGATGGCCTTCGCGGGCAAGGTGGTTTGCAAGAGAAGAGCCGAGGAATCCCGCGGCTCCAGTGATCAAGAAGTTCATAGAAGAAAGATTATACCCGCAATATTGGTGTGTATTTTTGATTGACTCGTGCCGGGTAATGTGTTATTTTATATACAGTAGTAAACAGTAGGTTACGTTGGTTTGAAGAACAGCCACAGCTCACGGTTTGACCGTGAGCTGTTTTGTTTTGACCTCCGATGGAACAAACAGATTTACCATTTTTTTTTCAATTGCCAAAGGAGGCAAAAAATGTCTGATCGTATATCTGGTACAGTAAAGTGGTTCAATGGTGACAAAGGGTTCGGTTTCATCGAGCGCGAAGGTGGAGCGGACGTTTTCGTCCATTTCTCAGCCATTCAAGGCGATGGTTTTCGTAACCTGACGGAAGGACAGAAAGTTGAATTCGTTGTTGAAAAGGGTCCCAAGGGACCGCAGGCAACGAACGTCACCGTTCTGGGCTAGGGCCACAATAAAGAGCCTGACGCGAAAGCGTCAGGCTCTTTTGATTCATGCATGATTTTTGACAAACTCACTCCGAGAGACTCTTATTAAGGGGAGTAGTTGGTGCCTGCCAATTTTTCACGGCGTGCCAGCCTATGCATACATTCGCCCCAAATTTCCTGAGGATAAACGATGGCGTTCGTTCCTGGTAGTTGTTCGATGGATAAGCCTGTGTTCAGATCAATTCCGACCTGCTGGTAAGCCTTGTAGATCAGTTGACTACAGTAAAAGGAATCTTCGGTTTCGGCGTTGAGAAAATTTAGGTTGTAGGGTTTGCCGACCTGTGCAAGGCAATATTTTGCAACCGTTGTACGTACCTGAAATTCCTCCTCCTCCGAATATCCCTGACCGTCCAGTGGAGAGGCAACACCATAGAATGTGTCAAACAACAGCCCGCGCTGACGTGCCATGCGCTCGGTGTTCCATTTGGAATCGGGCATATCAAAGGTGATTACGCCGCGAGACCCGGCCTCAACACAGCGTCCCTTGGGACCAACGTACATGACCACGTGGTCCACATCGCCGGGTACGAGACGCCCCACAAGGCGCCAAAACTCACCCGGCAGAATATCGGGTTTACCGTTACTTGTGCAGATAATGTCACCCGTTTGGATTGCCAAACCTTCGACTTCAAATGTATGGATCATGTTCATTCCATTCATTATACGGGAAATTGGGGGATGTGTTGCATTTCTGCTTGTCCATGGAAGTGTTTTATATAAAGGAAGGTTATCTCAGTGGAAAACCACGGAAATTGGACAGGGCAGAAAATTATGATTTATGCTGGATGAATTCGCATCAGGAATTTTTCAGCCCATGTTGTGAAATATATTGCGTTACTTTCCTGATGATATAATTCCCCCAATGACTGCCCAGGCTATTCTCAACGACCGATATCAACTACTGGAAAAACTTGGATCCGGTGGCATGGCAGATGTTTTCCGCGCCCGCGATCTGATGCTGGATCGATATGTTGCGATAAAAGTCTTGCGGCAGGATTATTCGAGTAATGCCAATTTTCAAAACAACTTTCGCACGGAAGCGCGTGCTGCTGCCAACCTTTCACACCCAAATATTGTCACCGTACATGATTTTGGGTTCGCAGATAACCTGCTCTTCATTGTTATGGAGTATATCCCTGGCAAGGACCTGAAACAACTGATCCGTGAGCGTGGACGTTACAGCATGGAGGCAGGCATCCCGCTCATTATCCAAGCCTGTGCAGGACTTGGCTATGCTCATCGTGCCGGGCTTGTCCATTGCGATGTCAAACCGCACAACATGCTTGTTTCAACGGACGGACGCCTTAAAGTGACCGATTTTGGCATTGCGCGCGCGCTTTCCACCATGACGCCTGGCGAGCAAACGGATGTTGTTTGGGGTTCGCCGCTTTACTTTGCGCCCGAACAGGCGCGGGGAGAAGCCCTTTCACCAGCATCCGATGTATATTCCATCGGCGTCGTCATGTATGAGTTGTTGTGTGGCACCCCTCCGTTCACAGCCTCAACCCCTGACGAACTGGCGCGTTTACACATTTCCGCCCGCCCCATCCCGATCCGCGAATATATTCCGGAAATTCCCGCGACCTTGGAAGAAATTATCATGAAGGTACTTTCCAAGGAACCTTCTGCACGTTATCGTACTGCCGATCAACTTGGACGAGTGTTGTTGAAATTTGGAGCTCTACCTGATGCTGTACCTGCGCCTGTTGCCAAATCTTTACCCAAATCAGTTACAGAGAGACCCCAACCGCCGCGGGTTGAACCTGCTCTCAGACAGGTTGCCCAACCCGAATCGCCAGCACCCCAGCGTATCTCTGAATCTGAAATCCCAGTCGAGGAAACTGCATCCGCCTTCGAAGAGATTGATTGGGCTACAGTGGGACTTTCCTTGCTGGCATTGCTGGCTGTGGGCGGACTCATCCCATTTTGGATGATGGTTTATTTTGCCTACAACCCTCCCGTCCGGTAAATGAATAAATTTTTAATAACTCCTTCCTCATCGCCTTTGATTTTTTCAAAACAGGGAGATGGAGTTACCTCCTGCGATTCTGTCGCCGCAGGAGAGGTTTGCTTGCGGGTAAAGCGTCTGAAGGTTGTCAGGAGAAATGTATGAAGTTGGGCTATCGGGCAGACATAGACGGTTTGCGGGGAATTGCAGTATTGGCTGTTGTTTTCACCCATGTTGGATTTTCAATATTTTCCGGGGGATATATTGGTGTGGACATATTTTTTGTGATTTCCGGCTTTCTTATTACCACCATCATTGCGCGCGAAATTCAGGAAAATAAATTTACCCTGCCCAGGTTTTATGAGCGCAGGGTCCGTCGTATTCTTCCCGCGCTTGCCGTGATGGCGGTTTTTGCACTGCTGGCATCTGTCTTATTGTACGATTCGGGACGGTTCACGTCGTTTGCAAAAAGTTTGCTTGCCACCATGCTGTTTTACTCAAACATCAATTTCTGGGGCGAGGCAGGTTATTTTGACGCCCCCTCCTCGTTGAAGCCGTTGTTGCATACCTGGTCGCTAGCTGTGGAGGAACAGTTTTACATTGTCTTCCCAATTCTCATGTATGCCATTCATGCCTTTGCCCGAAAGTCCGCCAAACTTATTCTTGGCATTATTGCCATCATCTCCCTGGTGCTCGCGGTTTACGCGGTCAACAACAATGATGCCACATCGGCATTCTATTTGGCGCACATGCGCGCCTGGGAATTGCTTGTGGGTGGACTTTTGGCGTTGAAAATTTTTCCCGTAACGACCGATCCAAGAATCAATACCCCGCTTGGGCTGGTTGGCATGTTGATGATTGCGACCCCCATATTTCTATACACCGATCAAACCCCGTTTCCAGGGTTTAGCGCGGTTCTCCCGGTGCTGGGAACTGCATTCATCATTTATAGCAGCATGACCGAAAGATCCCTGGCTGGTAAAATTGTGGGCGTTGCCCCGCTGGTTTTCATTGGACAGATTTCTTATTCCTTGTATTTGTGGCACTGGCCCCTGATCTTATTTGTGGAATATTACATCATTCGCCCCTTAATTGGACTTTTGACAACTTGAAAAACTTGCCATCAAATTAAGGCAAGGTGGCACCTTTACAAAACTATAAACGAACGTGTTGCAAGCCTAA
>JAIFNG010000153.1 GCA_020047815.1 Anaerolinea sp. | reverse complement strand
TTTTCACTGACCGGTGATTGGAGAAAGATACCATGCCTTTTTCTCAGATTACCTTGTTTTTTAGCTCTCAACCTTGCGTTGTAATACTAATGCCTTTGGATATTCAGGACACCGACGGAATTAAAACGTTATTCCACAATTGTTCAAGGAGCGTTGCCGTCCAGGAGGAACATGGCATGTTGTTGCAGGTCAGATGGGCAGGTGTGGCCGGTTACCAAAACATCTACCCAATTAGATCAATTTTGATGAGATTCTCTGACACCGTTTGTAAAGACAGGAGTGGGGAAGTTTTTTTATCCGAGTTCATTCAGGAAATCCGCTTTCACTAAAGTAATCCGCAAAATCACATTCCAACCAAAAATGGAAGGCTCGAAAGGAAATGCTTTGGGATTAAATAAATGGGGCAATTCTTTTGGATATAACCCTGATTTAGAATTCCGTGGGATGTCTGGTATATTATTTTCATAAGGCAGACGATGTTTATGACTATGTCGTCTGTAGGCGGGGAACCCTCAATTTTGTTAGGCAACCTGAGGGTTCTCTTGACACAACTAACTCCAAAGGTTATTAGGGTAAAATATTCACTATTATGACTGCCTACCAACGGTAGTTAATGTTCATGATTTACGCATCTGCGGAATTGTAATTTCTACAGGCATTTAATGATTCTCGAAAACGAAACCTTTTTGCATAAACGTTATCAGATTAAAGAGAACCTAGGGCAGGGAGGCATGGGATCTGTTTACCGTGCCATTGATCAGAATCTCAGTGTGGATGTAGCCGTAAAAGAAAATCTATTTACAACGGATGAGTATGCACGTCAATTTCGTTTGGAAGCGGTTATCCTGGCGAATATTCGTCACCCTAACCTTCCGCGTGTGTCAGACCATTTTGTCATTGCGGGCGAGGGGCAATATATTGTCATGGACTTTATCGAGGGCGAGGACCTGCGGCAACGTATGGAGCGAGTGGGTATTCTTCCGGAAGATGAAGTAATCCTAATCGGTGCGGCCATATGTGATGCGCTCTCTTATTTACATACGCGTACCCCACCTATTCTTCATCGTGATATAAAACCGGGTAATGTGAAAATCTCACCGGACGGGCATATCTTCCTGGTGGATTTTGGACTTGCCAAGGTTTATCAAGGGAATCAGGCAACCACAACTGGTGCGCGTGCTATGACCCCCGGTTACTCTCCGCCTGAGCAGTATGGAATGGCGCGAACTGATACACGCACGGATATTTATTCATTGGGCGCCACCCTCTACGCAGCATTAACAAGTGTCATCCCGGAGGATGGTCTGGCACGTGCGATGGATAATGCCCAACTCACACCGCTCCGAAAAAGAAACCCGGAAGTTTCCCGCCACCTTGCGGCTGCGATCGCAAAGGCTATGGAAGTGGATCCTGGGGACCGCTTTCAATCTGCGGAGGATTTCAAGGCAGCCCTGCTTAATTCCAAATCCATGACACAGCAATTGCTCGGCACGTATACAATTGCGCCGCCGCCCTCGGAAGATGAAAAGAAAAGCGATCCGTTGAAAGCCAATGCGTTGACGCATTCTTTACCGCCCGAAGAGTATCCTTTTGTATCTCCGCGGAAAAAGCAATTTGAGCGTGACCGTCGAATCCGCCGAATATTATTGTGGATATTGTTGGGCACCCTTGTTATGGGTTTCCTGGGTACTATGTTATTTTCTCCGAATTCGATGCCGGCATCAGCGCGAAAATTTCTCCCATTTTTGCCCTACGAGCAATCTACTGGCACCCCTGTGGGCGTGGATTTTGTTACTGAGATTATTCCGGAAGAGGCAACAGCAACTGCAACCATAATGCCCACCCAGACACAAACTATAATTCCCCTTGTTGTGCAAGGTGGCAGTCCCACACCAATTGGGGCGGACTTTCTACAAATTGCATATGCATCAACCCGTACGGGCGTTGCTCAAATATACCTCACTGACCTGCTCAGCGACAAAGCCATTGCTATTACTAATATGCCGGGTGGTGCTTGTCAGCCATTTTGGTCTCCGGATGGAAGCAGGTTGGTATTTATTTCTCCCTGTGCAATTAAGAAGGACACCTACCAGGGATCAGGTTTGTATATAATTAATGCAGATGGCACCGGCTTGAAGCAATTACCCGCCGCCCCAGGTGGTGGGGATTTTGAGCCAGCATGGTCTCCAGATGGAAAAACGGTCGCTTTTACGTCTCTGCGCGATGGATATATGCAAATTTATTCCTATGAACTTGATGGAGGTAATATCCGGCGCCTGGTAAAAACGGCCACCAATAAACCTGCTCGTCAGCCTTCATGGTCACCAAATGGCAGGCAGATTGTTTATGCCTACCAGAGAGTTACCACGTATGAATTATGGCAAATGAGCAGTTTGGGGTCGAATGAAAAACAGCTCTTTACAAGCGGTGATGTGCTTTCCAATCAATATCCCGTATGGTCTCCAGATGGAAACTATATTCTTTTCAGCCAGCGCAGGCAAACCGACTTCACCTTCCCTAATCTCTTCTCGATTAAGGTGGGAGTCGTCAATTCTGCTGTAAAAATTGACCTGCGAGTACTTTCAGTCGAGGATGTGGATTATTCGCCAGGTGGAAGTTGGATTGCATACGAAAGCGGCGGTGATCGGGGTTATCATGTGCTTTATTCCACGCCTTCAGGTGCAAATCAGGCCCGGATTACTGAAGATGTCACATTTGATGATTTTGATCCTGCGTGGCGTCCTGTTCAACAAATAAAAAATTAGATCCTTGTGAACCGCAGACTATAAAGAATTTAAACTTCCCTGGTTAATTTGACTTTCTGGTGCGTTATAAGAGCAGGTAAGGTAAAAGGGGAAAGTCACGCGATATTTCATCTTGTGTTGGATTTTTTAATCCAGGGGAAGGAATCAAACTGCGATTCACAAATGTTTTTAAGGACCCAGACCAAACCCTGGCACAATATAATGGTTTCTGGCATGGCTGCGGGAGTTTTCATTTAGGCATGAACCCAACTTATACGGTCACGCCTCTTTTGTAAACTCTTACACTCCTCTTATTGACGCTCTTCATTTTCGCATGTAGACTTATAGCGTTATGCCTGAGCTTACTGAAAGACAGCAAACCATTCTTCTGCTTCTCATACGCGATTATATTGAGACGGCGCAGCCTGTTGGTTCGAAACGGCTGGTGGAGCGTTTCCACCTTGCCCTCAGTCCTGCCACTGTTCGAAATGAAATGGCTGCGCTGACGGAGATGGGCTATCTAAGACAGCCCCACACTTCTGCCGGCCGCGTGCCAGCAGAAGAGGGTTACCGAGTCTTTGTTGGGCAAATGGGGCACAAGGCGGAATTGCCTGCATCGGTGCAAAATTCCATTTCACATCAATTCTTTCAGGCACGGCCCGATGTTGACCAGTGGATGACGCTTGCAGCGTCGGTGCTGGCACATCAATCGCAGGGAGTTTCGCTTGTTACAGCACCGCATGCGGAAACACTTCGTTTTAAGCATGTGGAGTTGATATCCACACAGGGGCGACAGGTGTTAATGGTGTTGGTGATGGATGGTGGTGAAGTTAAGCAGCAGATTTTGACCTTGGCTGAACCTGTGTCTCAGACCCGGTTGACCCAGGTGGCGATGCGGCTCAACGCATTGCTGGCGGGTCTTTCGATGGAAGCCATTGCCGCCCTTTCATCCCGTACTGAAGCATTGGAACAGGACATCATTATGCTGATGGTTCAGGATATGAAGCGCACCTCGGAGAATGTTTCTGGTGAGATTTACACCGATGGTTTGACCAATGTTTTGAGCGAACCTGAATTTGCTGAGACAGACGAAGCCCGCTGGGCGATGCATCTGTTTGAAGAACGTTCGACTTTGCAAGGATTACTTGCGCGTGCGTCTACCCATAGTAGCGTGGGTGGTTTGCAGGTGCTGATCGGTGGCGAAGGAGGTTGGGAAGAACTTCGTCAATGTTCGATGGTGATTGCCAGATATGGCGTCCCAGGTCTGGTGACTGGTACGCTGGGCGTTTTAGGTCCCATGCGCATGTCCTATGCGCGTACAATTCCCACCGTGAGGTATGTCGCGGGTTTGTTAAGTAATCTGGTAAATGACAATATTGCCAGCGAATAATATTTTGGAATCGGAAAGCTTGCTTTCCGATTTACATAAAACGTGATGAGAGTGAGAGCATGACCGATAAAAAGAAGCATAAACATGAAGATGAAGCAACCGAGACCAAGCCCGCAATCGAGTCTGCATCCATTAATGGTGACCAGACTAAGCCAGAGTTGGATGCTTTAAAAAACCAGTTGGCAGAAGCTGAATCCAAAGTGTCCGAATACAAGGATGGCTGGGCAAGGTCGCAGGCGGAGTTTCAGAATTATAAAAAACGCATTGAGCGCGATAACGAGTTGACTTATGCCAGCATGAAGGGCGATATTGTAAAAAAAGTTTTGCCCGTACTGGATGACCTGGAACGTGCTCTGCAAAACCGTCTTGCCGATGACGCATGGGCGAATGGCATTGAACTTATTGCGCGTAAACTGCAGAATATTCTGGAGAGCGAAGGTGTGAAGCGTATTGAAGCAAAGGGCACGGCATTTGATCCGAACTTCCACGAGGCAATTACGCACGAACCATCCGACGAAGCGGGAAGTGGATATGTGATTGATGTAGTGCAAAACGGATATATGCTTGGTGAGCGTGTGATCCGACCCGCGCTAGTGAGGGTGGCGCAGTAAATTCAGGTAAAAGCTGAGGGTTTAAGGTCCATGGTTTTGACTTTCAACCTTTCACAATAACATAGGAGCAATCATGGCAAAAATTATCGGCATTGATCTTGGGACGACAAATTCGGTCGCTGCAGTAATGAGCGGCGGTGAACCGATCGTGATCCCGTCGGCGGAAGGGGAGCGCCTCGTACCTTCAGTGGTGGCGGTGAATAAAAATCACGAGCGCCTGGTTGGGCGTGTGGCGCGTAATCAGGCGATCACCAACCCGAATAACACCATTTTTTCAGTAAAGCGTTTTATGGGACGTAAAGCCAATGATGCACAAGTAGAGCATACAAAGAAGCGTGTTCCTTATGCGGTGACTGCGGCTGATAATGGCGATGTGCGTGTGAATCTGGATGAGAAGGACTATTCACCCCCTGAAATTTCGGCGATGATCCTGGCAAAGATCAAATTGGACGCAGAGGCGTATCTAGGCGAACCGATTACCCAGGCGGTAATTACCGTGCCTGCATATTTCAATGATGCCCAGCGTAACGCCACCAAAGATGCGGGTAAGATCGCAGGATTGGAGGTGTTGCGGATCATCAACGAGCCGACCGCTTCCTCCCTGGCATATGGACTCGATAAAAAGAAAAATGAAATTATTGTAGTGTACGACCTTGGCGGCGGTACCTTCGATGTGTCCATTTTGGATGTGGGCGAAGGCGTATTCCAGGTGCGTGCCACGAGCGGTGATACTTTTCTAGGCGGCGATGATTTTGACTTGCGTATTATGGATTATCTGATCGAGCAATTCAAGAAGGATAACGGTATTGACTTGCACAAAGACCGCCAGGCTCTACAGCGGTTGAAAGAAGCATCTGAAAAATCAAAGATCGAACTCTCGACCATGATGCAAACGGAAATTAATCTGCCTTACCTGACTGCTGATGCGAGCGGACCAAGGCATCTGGTAATGACCATGACCCGCGCAAAGTTGGAACAAATCACTGCTGATCTTGTTGACCGGACCATTGCCCCTGTTAAACAGGCACTGTCTGATGCCGGCTTAAAAGCGGGTGACATCAATGAGATCGTGTTGGTGGGGGGAATGACCCGTATGCCTGCCATTCAAGACCGCGTGCGAGCATTTTTTGGCAAAGACCCTCACAAGGGAGTTAATCCCGATGAAGTCGTGGCAATTGGTGCAGCGATTCAAGCTGGTGTATTGGGTGGAGAGGTGAAGGACATTCTCCTGTTGGATGTAACTCCGCTGACGCTTTCCATTGAGACATTGGGTGGAGTTGCAACTCCTCAAATTGAGCGCAATACGACAATCCCCACTCGCCGCAGTCAGGTTTTTTCTACTGCGTCAGATAGTCAAACGCAGGTCGAGATTCATGTTTTGCAAGGTGAACGCCCTATGGCAGGCGACAATAAGTCTCTGGGCAAGTTTATTTTGGATGGTATCCCCCCCTCACCACGCGGTGTTCCCCAAATTGAAGTGACCTTCGATGTGGATGTGAACGGCATCATAAAAGTCAGTGCAAAAGATAACGCGACTGGGCGTATGCAACACATAACCATTACTGCTTCCTCTGGCTTGAGCGAGGTGGAAGTTGAAAAGATGCGTAAGGATGCTGAGATCCATGCAGAGGAAGATCGTATTCGCAGAGAGATGATCGAAGCACGTAATGGTGCAGATAATATGATCTATGCCGCTGAAAAAGCCATCCGTGAGTTTGGCGATAAAGCTCCGTCGGACATTCGCAGTGAAATTGAAGCTAAAATCACAGATCTCAGGTCTGTGCTTAAGGGTGAGGATGCGGTGAAGATCAAAACTGCTACAGAAGCCCTGGGGCAGTCCGTCCAAAAGATTGGCGCGTCGGTTTATGAACAGGGAAAGTCTGAAGGCGGCAGTGAATCAGCGTCCAATCCTGATGCAGACCCTGAAGTTGTCGATGGTGAAGTGAAGGAGTAAGTTGAGTCGAAGTTCAAAAGCCCAAGGCTTTTGAACTTCGACATTCAACGTTTTTATTATGAGCAGTAATCGAGATTATTACGAAATTCTTGGTATTCAACGGAATGCGAGCGACGACGAGATCAAAGCAGCATTTCGTAAGCTTGCGCGCCAGTATCATCCCGACGTGAGCAAGGAAGAACATGCCGAAGAGAAATTCAAAGAGATCAACGAAGCCTACGGTGTGCTTTCGGATTCTGACAAGCGCGCGCGTTATGACCGCTTTGGTAAAGAGGGACTTGGTGGCATGGGCGGTTTTCAGCATGATTACTCTGCAGACTTTGGTGACTTGTTTGAAGAAATTCTTGGAGGCTTTGGCTTTTCATCGGGACGCCAGTCGCGCAATGCAAAGCGCCCGCGACGTGGGCGTGACCTGCAATTGCAGGTCACATTGACATTTGAGGAATCGGTCTTCGGTGTTGAAAAAGAGATCGAATTTCAACGTGAAGAGACCTGTTCGCGTTGCGCAGGCTCAGGCGCAGAACCAGGCACACCACCTGTCAAATGTTCAGCCTGCAATGGTCAGGGTGAGGTGCGTCAGGTGCGCCAAACCTTTTTGGGTCAGATGGTACAAACAGCAACTTGTCCCACTTGTAACGGTCGAGGCGAAATAATTTCTGCGCCATGTAAAACCTGCCGTGGCGCTGGATTGGAACGCAAGAATGTTAAAAAGAAAGTGCAAATTCCCGCTGGCGTGGATGTTGGTACACAAATCCGTTTGACGAATGAAGGCGGTCCTGGTGTGTTTGGCGGTCCCAATGGGAGTTTATTCATTGTCTTGGATGTAAAGCCGCATCAATTTTTCAAACGTCGCGAGAACGATATTTTGCTGAATCTAGATATTAATGTAGCACAAGCCGTGCTTGGTGCGGAAGTAAAAGTTCCAACGATTGATGGCGATGAAAAATTAAAAATTCCCGCAGGTACACAACCTGGGAAAATTTTCCACATCAAAGGCAAGGGCGTGCCGCATGTTCGCAGTAAACATCAGCGCGGTGATCAGATGGTGATGGTGAACATCGCCATTCCTTCCAAGTTAACCAAGGAACAGCGCGAATTATTTGAGAAATTGGCGGAGAGTTTGGGTACATCAGTCAAACCACAGGAGAAAGGGTTTCTTGATTGGTTGAATGATGCCTTTGGGGGGTGAGAGTAGCGAGAAGAAATTAGTGATGAGTGACGGGCGGATGAATGTCTGCTTGTCACTTTTCATTTATAATCTTTTGCATGCTGCAGAAAATTTCGGAGAGTGGATTTATAAAGAAGTGGACTTTTTTATTGGAACTCTGTATTTTTCTTTTATTCAAAACGGGACATGATTTTTCTGCTTCGAATGTCTGAGGATTAGAAATGGGCTTTCCCATGTGATGCAACAATGATTTGGGACGGTCTTTCGGAATCCAGTGAGAGAGAAATGCTGAAAAAATAGGATTGAAAAGAACTGTGAATGGATGGCAAAGTGGTTATATAACTGCGTAACGGTTATTGCCAAATCCCAATGAGAATAAATGAAAGCCGGTAAACTTGTATTATTTAACTGAGATCATGTATGCCGAATTTTCTGCGTTGGCTTTTTTCATGATCGAAAAGGAACGGGTTGATGTTCACGGCGCGGATCTGATTCGTGTTTACGATGCTTTACAGATACGATGCAAACAGGTACTTGTGATGACGATAATGTGTAAAACACCATGATGTCTTTTTTATTGAGAGTGTGGCGTACTTTTCCGTCCTGGTTTCACCTGCTTGTTTCCCGCATGCTTCGCCCAAGGTTTCGTGTGGCGGTTGCGGCGATGATTTTTGATAATCAGGGACGAATCCTTCTTTTTAAGCATACCTATCGGAAATTTGAGTGGGGCATCCCTGCGGGTGGATTGGAGCATCATGAACAACCTGAAAGTGCAATTGTTCGTGAATTTTTTGAAGAGGTTGGGATGCAAATTAAAGTCCAGAAATTATTGCTGGCTGAATGCGCGAAGGAAGATCATCATGTTAGCCTGATTTATTTGTGTAAAATACTAAGTGGGACATTTCAGGAAAGCCTTGAAATCTCGGAGATGAAGTATTTTGATGTAAACAGTCTGCCGCAGATGTTGTTTGCAGAAAAAGAACTTATCAGGAAAATTACAAGCGGTGTAATTCCAGAAAGTAACCAATTTATCAATTTACCATGATCAACATTTTTCTTATCGGTATCGGCGGTTTTTTTGGATCGATCCTGCGCTATCTAGCCAGTGGATATGTCCAGCAAGCCTCGAGAAGCATTGACTTTCCCTACGGTACGCTTGTCGTTAACGTGCTCGGCTGTTTTATCATTGGTTTCCTCGCCCAACTTGCCGAAGATCGTGGTGTGTTCACAAATCAATCGCGACTGTTTGTGTTGGTTGGCTTTTTGGGCGGATTTACCACTTTCTCGGCATTTGGAAATGAAACCCTCAATCTGGTGCGTGAGGGGCAAGCCATGAACGCCCTGACAAACGTTGGCGCGAACGTGTTTTTAGGATTGCTTGCCGTTTGGCTGGGTCGTACCATTTCATTTTTAATCTGGAGATAATCATGCACCTACCTGAAGAAGGCTCTCTTATGCGGATTTTCATTGGTGAAGCGGATAGGCACGAAGGCAAGCCGCTCTACGAATGGATCGTTCTGCAAGCTTGTGCACAGGGCATTGCTGGCGCAACCGTCCTGCGGGGAATCATGGGGTTTGGCGCGAATACAAGGGTGATTCATACATTCAAAATCGAATGTCTTTCCGAAGATCTGCCCATCGTTGTAGAAATTATTGATACAAAAGAAAAACTCGAGACCTTCCTTGATTTAATAGATCCACACATAAAGGCGGGTATGGTCACGCTTGAAAAAGCGGAGATCAAGTTCTACCGTGCAAATAAAAACTAACCCTGGAGAGCAATTATGAATTGGCTTGAAGTTTCATTGACTGTAAACGGCGAACTTGCCGAATCTGTTGCGGATGTTTTTGCCCGGTTTGCACCCAATGGGGTGATGACTGAACAGGGGGTAAAGTTCCTGGATGACGAAGATGAGGGCACCGCAACGGGGCCCATCACCGTCCGTGCTTATTTGGAAGTCAATGATCAATTGGAAGAAATGCGGCAAAAACTTGAAGAATCGCTTTTTTATTTGGGGATGATAACCCCCGTGCCGGCTCCCATCTACAAGCAGATCGCAGACCAAAACTGGATGGAAGCCTGGAAACTTCACTACAAGCCTATTCTCATCGGACAGCAACTTCTCATCCTGCCTGCCTGGCTGGAATCTCCAGATCCCAAGCGTATTCCCATAAAAATTGACCCAGGTATGGCATTTGGCACCGGGACACATCCCACTACCCAACTGTGCTTAGAACTGATGGAAAGTTCGTCAATCGTTATTCGTCGTTCGAAAATCGCCATAGACGTTGGCTGTGGGTCTGGCATCCTCTCCATTGCTGCTCTTAAACTCGGTGTGGAAAAAGTCCTTGGTGTGGATATTGACCTTGATTCTGTCAAAAACTCTCGCGAGAACGCCGATCTCAATGGAGTGGGGGATGAATTGTTGCTTGGTCAGGGGTCTGTGACCGAGATTCTGCGCGGCGATTTTGCCTTTAAATCTGCGCCATTGGTGGTGGTAAACATCCTTGCCCCGATTATCATCCGCCTGTTCGATGCTGGCCTTGCAGACCTAGTTGAAGCGGGTGGCGAGATCATTCTCAGCGGAATCCTCGAACATCAAGCAGGGGGTGTTACCGCCGCCGCAGAGGCTAAGGGATTAAAGCTCGATGATCAACGTCAAATGGGTGATTGGGTGGCACTGAAAATGTCGCGTGAAGTATAATCTTGACTAACTATGGATCGTCGTAAACTGTTTAACTATCTTTTACTTAATATCTTTGTATCTGCTGCGGTCGCGGGCGGGATGCTTTTCTGGTATGACCGCAATTATCGTGCCAGTTTGTCCATTGTGCCGCAGTCCGCGCCTGTTGGTAACGAGGCGGAACCAGTTTCCACGCTCAACCCGCAGACTGATATCCCCGTTAAAATTAGCAGTGTTGTAGGTGCAGGCACGCTGGGTTCCGAAATTGTCGTCGTCAAATTTGAAGGTGAAGGTGAATTGAATTTGGCTTCGTGGCAGCTCAAGGATGAAGACGGAAGTATTTTCAAATTTCCGAAGATTACTCTGTACCCAAACGGCGCAGTCCAGGTTCACACCACCATCGGTACAGATACCGTCATTGACCTCTATTGGGGCATAGGGGAAGCTGTATGGAGTTCAGGTGAAACCGCCCGCCTTTTCGATGCGCAGGGCAGCCTGAGGGCTGTGTATCGGGTTCCGTGATGAGAAGATATTGTACTGCGCGTGATTATTTACTCTGCATTTGTCATCTTACAGACTATTAAGCTTATAGACTAACTGACCATGACCCAAGCTCTCTACCGAAAATATCGCCCCAAAGGATGGGATACCGTAATTGGACAAGACCATGTTGTCCAAACGCTAACCAACTCCATTAAAGCAGACCGCGTTGGTCATGCCTATCTTTTTGCTGGTCCTCGCGGGACGGGGAAAACGACGGTTGCGCGCCTGCTTGCCAAGGCGGTCAATTGTCTCAACGAGGATCCCACCAAAAGACCCTGCAACGAATGTGATTACTGCAAAGCCGTCAATGAAGGTCGTTTCATGGATCTTATCGAAATTGATGCGGCTTCAAATACCAGCGTCGATGATGTTCGCGACCTTCGTGACAAAATCAACTTTTCGCCTTCCCAAGGCAAATATAAAATCTACATTATCGATGAAGTCCACATGTTGTCCACCGCGGCGTTCAATGCCCTTCTTAAAACACTCGAAGAGCCACCGCCGCACGCTATCTTTGTCCTTGCAACCACCGAGATTCACAAAATCCCCGCCACTGTTTTGTCACGCTGCCAGCGTCACGAATTCCGCCGCGTACCGGTGGATGAAATCGTTGCCAATCTCAAGCATATTGTTGAAGCCGAAAACCTTGTTGCCGATCACGAAGCCCTAACTCTCATCGCTCGTCAATCTGCAGGTGGAATGCGCGACGCACAATCCCTGCTCGACCAACTTGCCTCTACAGGTTCGAGGATCACGCTTTCCCTTGCGCAAACTGTCCTTGGCACTGCCACAAGCAAAACTGTCCTTGATGTCATCACGTCCATTCTTGACCGTCAACCCGCACATGGATTGGAGACTATCCACAAGGCCCTTGATTCTGGCGCCGACCCGCGTTCGCTCGCGCGTCAAATTGTTGAGTATATGCGCGGTCTTATGCTGATTCAAATGGGTAATATTGATCAAGTTGAAGCCACACGCGACTTCAAGATACAAATGGATATGCACGCGAAATCATTTAGCACCACTGATGTATTGCGAATGATGAAAATTTTCAACAACGCGGCGACGGATTTGCGTGGTGGATGGCAGCCTTCATTGAGTATTGAGCTGGCTCTTGCGGAGGTGGTGGATACCCCGGCTGTTTCTCTGTATGCAGCCTCCATGCCCCAGTCTGACTCCGTTCCCCAGATAAAAGAAAAGCCCACTGCCCCCCCCGTATTAACCCAACCAAAGGGGGAGGCAGTTGAGGCGCTTGTTGTGGATAAAACCGCCGTTAATGCAGGTGATATTATCAAATCTTGGAAGCATCTGTCATCCTCCCTGCCAAAATCCCAGGCAAATTTGGCAGCATTGTTGAACTCAGTTAAAATGATTGATGTGCAAGGGAAAACTCTCGTGCTTGGTTTGGCCAGTGACGTGCTTGTTTCAAAGATCGATAAGCCTGATCAAATCGAAATTATCCAAAAATTGATCAGGGATAATTTCAATGTTGAATTATCTGTTCGCTGTACCGTCACCAACGCCAAAGGAAAAATTCCCGCCAACGTGGCCCAGGACGGCATGGTCGCTGCAGCCATCCAACATGGCGGCGAAGTGGTGGATATGGATTGAAGGGTTTGATGAGCGGTTTGGAACTCCCCCGACTATTTGACTATTATATTACCTAACCTAACCAGGAGACTAATTTATGGCAAAAGGATTCAATCGTGGTCCCGCCGCAATGGGCGGACAGGGCGGAATGATGCAGCAGATTCAAAAGTTGCAAAAGCAAATGGAAGAAGCGCAAGCTAAGCTTGCCGATGAGTTAGTTACAGCAACTGCCGGCGGCGGCGCAATAAAAATCGTTATGACGGGCGACCAGAAATGCAAATCTGTCGAAATTTCCCCCGAATTTCTAAAAGATGCTGACCCTGAAATGCTGCAAGATATGGTACTTTCCGCTGTCAATATGGCACTTGATCAATCACGTGAACTTGCCAACCAGAGACTTGGTCCGCTTTCAGGTGGGTTGCCGTTCTAGAAATGATGGATTTATTATCCGGAGGCGCCCTGGCATTACAGGACTTGCAGACTTTTCATAAAAAACTCGATAAAGAAAAGCAATTTGACCAGGATATGGTTAGAAATATTGCATATCTTTCCGGAGAGATCGGCGAATTAGTTTCTGCGATACGAAGACTTCAGAAGGTGCAAAGTTTGTCTGAAGAAATCGAAGCTCGAGACCAGGTTGGGGAAGAGCTGGCAGATTGTTTGGCGTATGTTGTCAAGTTGGCTAATTATGCAGAGATTGACTTGCATGAGGCGTATGTTAATAAAATGCGCCGAAATTTAAAACGTGAATGGCGGCCTAAAACAAATGATTCTTCCTGAATCCATCCAGTCCCTTATTACTGCCCTTGAGCGCCTGCCAGGTATTGGTCCAAAATCTGCCTCGCGCCTGGCATTTTACCTTTTACGCGCCTCTGAAGATATTGCACAGGACTTGTCTACTGCGTTGGCGAATCTTAAGGCCAATACCGCCTTTTGCCAGGAATGTTTCAATATCACCGAAGCAGGACGAGATCGTTGTGAGATTTGCGAGTCGCCCAAGCGCGAAGGTTCAATCATTTGTGTCGTCGAAGAAGCGCTGGATGTCCTTGCTCTTGAACGTACCGGTGGTTTTCATGGTAAATATCATGTCTTGCAGGGAGTTTTGTCTCCCATTGAAGGTGTCGGTCCTGACGATCTTAAGATCAAGCAGTTGGTGCTCCGTGTTGCCAGTGGGAAAGTGAAGGAAATCATTCTTGCCACCAACCCCAGTATGGAAGGTGATGCAACTGCACAATATTTGCAAGGGCAGTTGAAACCATTCGATGTGCATGTTACACGTCTTGCGCGCGGTCTGCCTGTTGGCGGCGACCTTGAATATGCCGACCAAAATACGCTGCTCCGCGCTTTATCTGGCAGACAGGAAATGGATTAGCAATCAGCCCCGAAAAATGGGCTGATTTTTTATTGTAACAACGCTTTCAAGACATCTTTTAATTCCGGGATTTGAGTTTCATGTTTGAATCCATTCAGGCGCTGATAAATTTTTGCAGCCGCTTTGTGGAATTCGTTTGGTAAACCAGCTTCGTCAAATGTGTCAGCAATTTCCATCATTTCCCCTTCAAACCTCCATGCTTTGGCAGTGACCCGCTTTGTCCTTTGGTTTGTTTTTTCTGAAAACCCATCTTCATCCTGATCCCATTGCTGATACAGTTCGTCTCGTACTTCATTCCATTCCGCTGTTGCAAGGACTGCACTTAAAAGGGCGGTTGTCCCTTTTGAGTAGGCTGCATAACACATCTTTAACGCAGATGCCTTGCCAACTTTATCGCTGATCACCTTAGTCTCCAGCGGTCCGTGTGAAAAAATGGAAGAGATATGTTCTGCTTTGATGCCGGACAGAAATAAACAAGTGCCTTTCGGCTCCCAAGCGGGTCCGCCAATTATTCCCCCGTCCACAAAATCAATTCCATTGGTTTCCATTTTCCCGCCAATGGTTCGCGCCCGTTTTGGAGATATGGCATTCGCGTCCAGATATAAACCCGAAAACCCGGCCATCATTACCGAGTTAGCCACTTCTTCGGCAGCATGCGGTGGGCATACACTGAAGATAGCATCGCAATTTTCACACAGCTTTGCAAGTGATGTTATTTTGCGTAGTTCATGTTTCTCCGCCCGCATTAGGGTTTTATTACTTCGTCCTTCCGCCAGCCAGTACACATGATGTCCGTTAATGATCGCTGCCGCTGCGATTGAGATCCCCATTTCACCCGGGTGCAAGATTCCAATGTTCATGACAACTCCTTTCCGCTGAATGTAATACTTCTGATACATATTACCATCCTGTCTGTTACTTCTGGAGTGACATCCTAACTTCTGGTGTTCAAGCAAGTTGCTTGAGAAACATGGACGTGTTGATAATTTTGCCAGGCTGCACAGATCAGGCGAATTCATAATAACGATGGGGGAGTTATTTGATCGGTGGTGACTCCAAAGAGCTCAGCAGGCTTATTGATCATGATGCGGCTAAAAATATGGGGGGAATGGTTGGTGTAGTTTCCAAAGCCGGGTCAAATATTAATGATCGTGCGCGGGACTCTGATCTATGATGGCTGAGAGAGGATGGAGTCTGGGTGTGATAAAATTTTTTCGAAATATTAATTCAATGGTTGTTATCGGCGCTTGTAAACAGATAGAAAGATCTTGCAATATTTTAAGGTTGGGATGTCTTTTGGCTATTGACAAAGTTAGGGAAATACATATAATTGCCCTTCGCCAGTAAAAACGAAAAAGATTTCGTCACCTAGACAAATCGATGACAACTGAGTAACCGTCTTACATCGAAGACTCAAAGCAGTGGTTTTATATCTGATGAGCCGATGCAAAAGAAAGCATCGGTGTTTTGGTCTGTGTAAAACCTTGACAGATGGTTATAGAGCAGATAAAATATCGTCCGCTCAAATGGCAAGCACCTTAACAACTGAACAGTGATAGGAAACAAAAT
>JAIFNG010000102.1 GCA_020047815.1 Anaerolinea sp. | reverse complement strand
CTTTTTACAAACAGCGTGTAAATATATGCGAATCTTGTTTGCTCGGTAATACATATCGAGGCTGTGCCGTTGTTCTCGCTTGCATATTTGATTGACGGGATTATTCCCGCATTTAAAACCTCACTGGCGCGTTTTTGATAACTTTCGCCGTGATATGCCAGGGTAAAGAAAACAAACGCAACGGACAGCGCCGCCAACGTGACAGGCGTTGCATATCTCAGGAGTTTGTTGAGGTTAAGTAGCGCAATGACCATAGACAGCAAAATGGGGATAAAAATTAAATTTATGCGGGTCAGGTTGACAGGGTGGACGACTCCAATCAGCAGTGATGCGATGATCCATGCCAGCAAGAGCCAGTGTTCGAATAATTTCTCCCTGATGTGTCTAAGCGAAGTGAGTAAGAAAAACAAACCGAGCACCGCCAGGGGGAAAGTTATCCTGTAAAAATATCCAAAGGACTCCACGAAATTCCACGCAAAGTCATCTTCCTGTGTCCAGAGAAGATTAAACATGACGATGAGATTGCCTGTAATGCCTTTCAATGGTTCTTTTTCAAATACCGCTGCCAGGGATTCGTATCGCGCTTCCACAGGCAGGCGCGGTATTGTGACGCTTCCGATGTGGATTGCACTCCACTTATAAGTGTTAATCAAAATAAAAAGAGCGATTGGAATACTCAACAGAAAAAAGAGCGCCATCCCTGAAAGGATATATTTTATGTCCACTTTTTTGAGGTAAATGGCTGATGGGATGCCGAACAATAGGAATACAGGTATGGCAACGTATGCCGTACCATACGCATATAGACAAAAGGCAAAAAAGATGGCGGCGGGAATAAATAATATGCCTTTTTCCCCCGCCGCCAGGAAAAGGGCAAAACCTGCCAAAAACAAAAATGGCAATATGTTTGACTCGACCGCCCAGCGTGTATTTACAATGTGCCATGGGGAAATCGCCAGAAAAAACATGGATACCAAACCATATTTTTCTCCAAATAATTGTTTGCCGACATAATACATTAGTGGCAGGCACAAAATCCCCGAAAGCATCATGGGAAATCTGATAGATTCTGGATTAAGCCCATTTGCCGCAACGAAAGGAATAATCATGTAAGCATACAGGGCATTTTGACCGCTTCCCCAGGAGATTAAATGGACGGGGTAGGATATCCCGTTTCTATCCATTCCAAATTTGAAAAGGTAATATGCTTCCACGCCAATTGAGGCCTCATCTGGATTTAGTCCAGGCGGGATTCTTCCAAAATTCCATGTCCGAGCCAATATCCCCACTGCCAAAATGAACAGAAAAATCCATTGGACTTTGTATGCCTTTATAAATAGATCTGTAAAATATCTTATGAAGTTGGCGCCAGAATATTTTCCGCGTAGCATTTTTTGTCCTTGACCTGCCGATGTTATTTCAAAAATTGTACTATAAGAAAGGCAAACCTTAAAATCTGTTATCTTGAATTTACTTACTGCGTTAGAATTGACGCATGGCGATTTCCCCCGATTTTCTTCACGAACTTAAAAAGCATTTTGCAGGGCACCTGCGCTTTGATGCCGCCTCCCGCATCTTGTATTCCACCGACGCTTCGATGTACCAGATCGAGCCGCTGGGCGTTGCCATTCCCAGAACCCAGGATGACCTGCAGTCTGCGGTGGAGATCGCCGCGAAATATAAGGTCCCGATCCTGCCGCGTGGATCAGGCTCCTCGCTGGGGGGACAGGCGATCGGCGAAGCATTGATCCTGGATTGCTCGCGTCATTTGGATGCCATCCTGGAGATCGACCCTGAGTCCCGAACGGCTGTTGTGGAACCGGGCGTAGTCCTGGCTGACCTGAACCGGGCGGCGGCGAAATGGGGATTAATGTTCGGTCCCGACCCCGCCTCAGCAGAGCGCGCAACAATGGGCGGTGTGATCGGCAATAACGCCACAGGCGCACACTCCATTTTATATGGGATGACCGCGGATCATTTGATCACGGCAGATGTGATCCTTGCGGACGGGCTGCTTGAAACATGGGGAATGATGGCACCGTCCAAAGTGGAGCGCGGCAGTTCTTTTGTCAAAACTATTTTGGATGTGCGGGAAAAATATTCAGATCTGATCAAGCAAAAATTCCCAAGATCATGGAGAAATTCGGCAGGGTATAGATTGAATTACTTATTGCCATGGAGTCCATCTGTGCCTTCCCGCTGGTATCAAAACAGCGCATATCCCCCGGCCTATGATTTGCGTCCTGCGGCGTTTGACTCGCAACCCGCAAGCGAAGCATTCAACCTTGCCTCCCTGCTTGCCGGCAGTGAAGGCACGCTGGCTGTTATGCGCCGTGCAAAAGTCAACCTTGTGCAGAAACCAAAACATACCATGCTTGGCGTGCTTGCTTATCAGAGCATTGCCAGTGCCTGTGATGATGTACCCCGCCTGTTGGGATTTCAGCCCAGTGCAGTGGAATTGATCCCGCAGTTGATCATTCGTCTGGCACGCGGCGTCCCTGCCTACGCCCGCCAGATGGGATGGATGACGGGTGACCCCGCCGCGGTGCTGGTTGTCGAATTTAGCGGAGATCAACCGGCGGCGTTGAGAGAATCTGTTCGACAGATCGGCGATGTGATCCATATTGCCGAATCGCCCGAAGACCAGGCACGCGTTTGGAATATCCGCAAGATGGGATTGGGGATCATGGACTCACGTCCCCAGTCTGCAAGACCCGCCGCTTTTATTGAAGATTGTGCTGTGCCAGTGGAGCGCCTCGCCGAATTTGTGCGCGAAATTGAAAGGATATTGGTTGAGCATCGCGCCGAGGGGGGGATCTATGCCCACGCCTCGGCTGGCTGCTTGCACATCCGTCCAATTTTGGATCTGCAGCAGGGGGAAGGTGTGCGTGCCTTGCGCAGTATTGGCGAGCGGGTGCTGGCGCTCACCCTCAGTCTCGGTGGTTCGATGAGCAGCGAACATGGTGATGGCATCGTGGCGGGGGAATGGGTCGAAAAGACCTATGGGGTGGAAATCACCGCAGCCATGAGGTCCATCAAACAGGCCGCAGACCCGGATAATATTTTGAACCCTGGAAAAATGTTCAATGCGCCGCCGATGGATACCCATTTGAGATATGGGGAGGAATACCGCGCCCAAGCCTGGACTCCCGCCTTGTTTTTTGAACATACCCGCGGGCTGGCTGGTGCCATTGAGCATTGCAACGGTCAGGGTGTGTGCCGCAAGACAACGGGGGTCATGTGTCCATCCTTCCAGGCGACACGGGATGAAGCGAATTCGACGCGTGGTCGTTCGAATTTATTGCGGGCGTTGATCACTGTGTCCAATGTAGAACGCTCAACATTCAATGTTGAGGACGTGTACACATCCCTGGATCTGTGCCTCGCCTGCAAGGGCTGCACCTCGGAATGTCCCAGCGGGGTGGACATGCCAAAGTTGAAATATGAATTCATGAATGAGTATTTCAAAAATCACCGCCGAAAACTCCGTGATTATCTGTTCGGATATTTCCACGTGGTATCGAAATACCTCTCGCCGGTGGCGCCGCTTGCCAATGCCTTTATGAGGATGAACTGGTCACGCAAGATCATAGCCCGCGTAACGGGAATTACAGACAGGAGACCCTTCCCGGTATTTGCCACCCGCAGGTCAGGCTTGCGGCATGACGGCTCTGCCGGAAAAAGGGTGATCTTTTTATCTGATGTCTTCTCCCGCTACCTCGAACCTGAAGTGGAGCAAGCCGCCTTTGATATTTTGCACGCGGCTGGCTTTCAACCGCTTGTGCTGTCGATGATCGGCGCAGGCACATCGCTGCTATCGAAGGGATTTATTGGACCTGCGCGTCAGCACGCGGAAAAAGTACTGGATGAGATCAAAGCCCTTGACCCTGAATCGATCCTGACCGTGGTGGGGTGTGAGCCGCCTGAAGTGTACTGTCTCAAGCATGAATATAGCGCCTTGCTGCCTGACCGCCGCAAAGAGATCGAATGCCTCAGGCAGCGCACCTGGGTTCTGGATGAGTTTCTTATGCGCGTAGCCGCATTGCAGCCCGAGGAGGCAGATAACCTGTTCACTGAAACCCTGGCCAAAATTAAAAAGCAGATCCCCGGGGAACGGAAAAAAATCACTTTTCACCCACACTGCCACCAGCGCGCCGAGGGACTGGCTGATGATGGACTGCCAACCGGTTCTGCTGCCACGGTTGAAATGCTGCGTGCCTTCGGCTATGCTGTGGATGTGATCGACTCAGGTTGTTGCGGCATGGCTGGCACCTTCGGCTACGATGCTGAACATTACGACCTCTCGATGCAGGTGGGTGAGTTGAAACTGCTGCCACAGATCAGGGAGTTGGGGAAGGATCAGGATTTTGAAATTGCCTCATCCGGTTCAGCCTGCAATAAGGATTTTGAAATTGCCTCATCCGGCTCAGCCTGCAGGCTGCAAATTAAGCAGGGCGCAGGGGTGGATGCAGAGCATCCCCTTGTTTTAGTGGCAGGGTGTTTGAAGATCAAACCATAAAAAACTGGCGGTTTCTTTGCCGCCAGTTTTTATCATGCTGGTATTTTATTCGCTTTTTGTCCTGGATAACTTGATGACCACATCTGTAGGCAGGGCAAGTTTGGCTTCGATCTCCATTGCCTTGATGATGCCCACGGGCACGGGACAGGCGGCGTGTGTGCAGTATTTATGTCCCGCCTCATGAATTTTCGGCATGGCACGCTTGAAGGAAATTTCCTGGTAGGGGTTGACCTCGGTCAGTTCCCCGCCCATTTTTTGGATGGCATCGCATTCACTGGTGATGTGCAGTTTGCACACTTTCCCTTCCATTGTGGCTTCGACGGTGGTGTTGAATCCGCAATTGCCTGCAAAGATCTCTGCTGTTGACATGAAAACACTCCTAAAGAAAATTGTTTCGTGCTGATATCAGGGATTTTATCAAACTTTCCGCCGATCTATCCACCCAGGGCATAGGCCGCGATGGAGAACGCATTGGCGACATTGAACGAACGCTTTTGTCCGCGCATGGGGATGTAGAGAATATGGTCGGCGAGATCGAGCAGTTCGGGGTCGACACCTGTGATCTCGCTGCCAACGATCAGCGCGGTCTTTTCCGCTTTTATCCTCCTGCCTTTCGAAACAGCGATGGCCCTTTGGTCATCTTCCAATGCCAGGATCGTCCAACCCTCTTTTTTTAATTCCAGTACCAGATTGACAGAGTCGTGATGGTATGACCATGTCACAAATTCCTCCGCGCCGAGCGCTGTTTTACGGACGGCATCCAGATCGGGTGTGGGCGTGATCCCGCATAGGTGGGCATGGCTAAAACCAAACCCATCTGCACTTCGCAAAATTGAGCCGACATTCCATGCCGAGCGAATATTATCCAATAACACCACTCTCAATTTGCCCTTCTTCCTTTTCCTGCGTGCCTGCCCCTGCTCACTGATCACCTTCTTTAGGACGACGCGTGTCTCTCCCAGACAATGCGGGCAGCGCACGCCGAAGGAATGGCCCTCGGTTAATGGGTAGCGTAAATTACAGCTTAGGCAAACTCGAATATCAAACGATGAGGCAGGCATGAGCTTGATTATAGATGAAAACCGGCTTCACATGCTGCATGTTGGGACTTTGGCGCCACCTGCCATTATAGGAGTGTGGCGGCTGATAATTTATCATTTAGTAATAGCAGTAGGGAAAGGGGGAAGTCGGTCTTTTTGCTGTGCCATATAGTAAGGGCGAGATCTTCTCTCGGAAATGCCTGGGGGGAACTGTCCAGACTTCCCCCGAAGCAGGGGGAAGTTTACCGCTTGTCGGTGTCTAACCTGC
>JAIFNG010000098.1 GCA_020047815.1 Anaerolinea sp. | reverse complement strand
TCGCTTGGCAGTTGTATTGCGCTCATTCACTTATTTTCACAGAACTTATTGATTTTGACAACCCGTTACGCTATTTTGCCTGAGCAGTTACGGAATATTACATCATTCGCCCCTTAAGTGGATTGGAAATATTCCTGCTTTTGGCTGTGATTTTGGCAATTTCCACCCTCTCCTGGCGTTTTGTGGAGTCTCCTTTTCGCTCCCGTCGTTTCCTTTCGACACGTCAGGTCTTTGCCTTTGGATTTGGAACAATGGTGGTCATTATCGCTGGTGCGGGCATTGTTTACCGCTTTGATGGTTTTCCCAGCCGCGAAGGTTCCACGCCCCTTGTGGATTTTCTCGACAAGGAAACCACAAATCATTACACAGCCTGTGCTGGCGTCACCGACGGTTTCGAATCCTGTTTGATGGGGGATAAATCCCAACCTCCGTCATTTATGCTGAGGGGAGACTCTCATGCAGACTCTCTGCGCAGAGCTGTCGAACGGGCTGCTCGCAAAAATGGCACTTCGGGACTGTTCACGTATAAATTAGCCTGTCCGCCACTGCTTGGCGTGGCGCGTGATTTTTCCTCCCACATTACCGCACCCTGCAACGAGTACAATGAAGGCGTAACACGCTATCTTGCGGCGCATCCCGAAATATCAACTGTTGTTCTTGCCGGACGCTGGTCTTTTTATGTTGAAGGGGTAGATTACAAACCGGAAGAATCTTCTGATATGTTTATGATGGGTTTCTTTGGCGAAAAACCACATGTTGCACGATATGAACAGGTCGTCGAACATGGGCTTGGGCAAACGATTCAAACCCTGCTGGATATGGATCGCAAAATAGTTGTTGTTTCCCCAGTGCCCGAAATCGGGTATGATGTGCCCTCTGCAAACTTTATTGCCGTGCGCAGCGGGCGCGATCTCAATGAAATCATCGCCCCGTCGGTAGATGACTATTTCGCCAGAAACCAGAGAACCCTTGCAGTTCTCAGTAGATTGCAGGAGAAATATGGGATTCAAGTCGTCGATCCCTGGACTGCGTTGTGTGTTGAAAACGAATGTCGTGTTACCATTGATGGAGTTCCGCTTTATAAAGATGACGATCATTTATCACTTTTTGGGTCTGAAATTGTTTCCATTGTCTTTGATCCGATATTTGCGCGATGACACAACCTTGATTATTTTGAAAAATTATGCGCCCTTACCTTCTTGCCCCCTCCATCATTGCTTCCGACTTTACGCGCCTTGCAGATGAGATTTCCGCTTGCGAATCTGCTGGCGCAGACTGGATTCATGTGGATGTCATGGATGGCCATTTCGTGCCCACCATCACGGTTGGCCCTCTTTTTGTGGAGGCTTGCAGACGTGCCACCAAACTTCCGCTTGACGTGCACTTAATGGTCTCCAACCCCGATCAACAGTTGGAAGTGTTCGCCAAAGCTGGTGCGGATAATATCACCGTCCATGTGGAAACCTGCCCCAATTTATTGCAGACCATCGAGAAAATAAAATTATTGGGATGCAAGGCTGGGATTACACTAAATCCACTTACACCCGCCTCTGCGTTGGATGAGGTCCTGCCGCTGGTGAACCTTGTTCTGGTGATGAGCGTTACCCCGGGCTATTCGGGTCAGACGTTTATGCCTGAAATGATCGGGAAAGTGGAAGAAATTCGCAATAAGTTGAATGCGCTTCGCTCCCTGGCCTGGTTGGAAGTGGATGGCGGCATGACTTATGAAACAATTCCGCTCATGTACAAAGCTGGAGCAAACGTCTTTGTGGCGGGTAATGCTGCATTCAAACACCCGATGGGCGTGGCTCAGGGTGTAAAGGTGTTACAAGCCTCTTTGCAGGATGGCGGACTTCCGCTGAAGCAACCCTGAAGTAACAGGAAGGTTGCAAATTCGTACAGAATACAGCCTGCAATGACAGGATTAAATTAAAACAAAAATCACGGCGAAAGCCGTGACCTTTGGTGCGAAGGAAAACAAACCTTAAGCCGCAGATTTGCCGAGCGTTTTGATGCACTTGGCGCACATAGTCTTTTTGATCATGCGTCCATTCTCCATGATCGAAACCTTTTGCAAATTCGGTTTGAATGTGCGATTGGTTGCATGTTGAGAGAATGAGCGTTTGTGACCGAAGGTGGTTGCTTTACCGCAGGTGCTACATTTCATGTCGGATGTCCTTTCAATACAATGATTCCAGTGTCAATGCCTATTTTCAAAGGCACGGGATTTTACCATATAACGCAACCATATTCAAGATATACTGTTAAAATAGGAACAGCGTGTTTGCCGACAGAGGCATTGGCGGGTTTACAACCCACCCTGCAAATTTATAATGAGGAAAAACCATGGGCGACGAAAAAACAACCCTGGGCGGGATCCATATCTCGCCAAATGCGGTGGCAACGATAGCATATCATGCCACTCTTGAATCATACGGCGTGGTGGGCCTTGCGCCAAAGAACCTGACAGATGGGATCGTATCCAGCATCACGCGTGAACCATTGCGCGGCGTGTCCGTCCGCTATTCCGGTGAGGATATTGATATTGATATCCATATCATTATTGAATACGGTACACGGATTAATTCGGTGGCGCAAAGTGTGGGAAACACAGTGCGCTTCCACGTTGAAAAAGCGCTCGGATTACATGTTAACTCTGTCAATGTGCATGTGGCGGGATTGCGCATTAGCGATACAGATTAGGAGCATAGGAACCTTATGGGTGTTGTAGAACAACGTACCGCTCGTGTTGAGAAATTTCGTCGGATGCAGGTTGATGGACAATCTCTCAAGCGCCTTGTTGACGCTGGATTGACCTGGCTGCGTACCAACCAGCAGATCGTTAATGCTTTGAATGTTTTCCCTGTCCCGGACGGTGACACAGGTACGAACATGGTGTTGACCCTGCAAGCCGCCTGGAATGAGGTTAAGGATTCAGGGACTCATAATTTAAGTGAGATGGCTGCTCTGGTTTCAAGAGGCGCATTAATGGGTGCGCGTGGGAATTCCGGTGTGATCACCAGTCAGATTTTGCGCGGCTTCTCGCGCGGTGTGCATGAGAAAGCCACGCTGGATAAAGAGACTCTTGTCAAGGCTTTTGGCGCGGCGCGGGATACGGCATATAAGGGCGTTGTCCGGCCGGTTGAAGGGACGATCTTAACTGTCATTAAAGAAGTTGCCATTGCGACAGAAGCAGCCCTGGAATCCGCACAAGATGTGATAGAAATCCTTGAAGTGGCAGTAAAAGCCGCAGACGAGGCTGTTAAAAATACACCGCAACTTCTCCCGGTCCTTAAACAGGCAGGTGTGGTTGATTCGGGTGGGAAGGGTCTGTTCTTTATCCTCGAAGGTATGTTGCGCCATGTGTACGGTGAATCGCTTGAAACCCCCACCATGAGTGTACAGCCGCTTTCCTCCATGAATTTACAGGACGCAATGGGTGAAGTGGAGGAAGGACAGGACTATGAGATTGTTGTAGATTTCGTTCCAGAGGGCGATCTGGATCTCATTTCGTTCTACGGACGGCTGGAGAAGATGGGTACTTCCATTCAGGTGGGCGAGGGCGAAGGTATGTACCGCATGCACATCCATGTTCCCACCGAAAAACGTTATGAACCGATAGATTACATCATGGGGATTGGTACAGTGACAAAGGTCGCGATTGAAAACCTGCTTGCACAAATGGATGATATTCAAAAGTCATCCCAGATGCAATTCACTGCAGTGGAGCCGGGGCAGATCGCGGTGGTTGTGGTGTCTCCAGGCGCAGGCTTGAGCCGCATCTTTGCAAGCTTGGGCGTTGCCGCCATTGTGCCAGGCGGGCAAACGATGAACCCCTCTACACAGGATATTTTGAATTCATTTGAAAACCTGCCTACTGATAAAGTGATCATTCTGCCGAATAATAAAAATATTATTCTTGCTGCCAATCAAGCCAAGCAGGTCACCGTGAAGCATGTGGCAGTTGTGCCGACGCGAAATGTTCCGCAAGGTCTGGCCGCCATGCTTTCCTTGATCCCTGATGGTGATCTGGACGTGGTCGCTGAAAAAATGACAAAGGCTATTGCGAATGTCAAGACTGGCGAGATTACCGTTGCCACTCGAACCGTTGAAATTGACGGTGTGAATGTTCGTGATGGTCAGGTGATCGCGTTACTTGATGGGAAACTGGTTGTATCGGCTGAGTCAGTGGAGCAGGGCGTTATGGAGTTGCTTGAAAAAGCGAATGCCGTTGAACATGAACTGGTTACACTTTTTTATGGAGAAGGCATGTCGCATGGGGAAGCAAATCACATAAAAGATGTAATCGGCAGGAAATATGCAAATCTCGAAATTGAAGTGCAGGAAGGCGGGCAGCCGCATTACCAATTCCTGATATCGATTGAGTAATTTCCGATATACAACAAAATGGGCGCAATATTGCGCCCATTTTGTTGTATATGAGTTTTATGCTTTTACAGATGGACTTTGTGTGATCAATTTATAGACGGTTTTTATCACATCAACACCTGTGATGAAGATGATCAAGGCGATTAAACCGCGCACGCCGTTTTGTGCCATCGCACCTAAAATTTGTGCGGAATCGGCGTCGAAGATCCCGCTTGCCAGCAGTGACTTTGGTGTTACTGCCAGAATGGATGGACCTGTCAGCATGAAGGTGCCGATCACGATCTGAAAAACTTTAATGCCGACGGAAGCGATTCGGGTTGGCATGTTCCAATGTCCCATGCGGAGTAATACACCGTTTAGAATGATTTCAAAAACCCAGCCAATATTGATCCAGGGCAACCAGCGGAAAAAGGCTTCGGTCAGGATGGGAATGATTGACCATTTGTCGCCAGAGAATGTGTAGATACCGATCAGTTGCGGGTTATAGTTGAATATACTGAGCGCAATAAAGGTGAATATAATCGCCAGGATCGGTTCCCATATTTTTACTTCATCAGGCTCAGTTTCTTGTTTCAATGAAGCGGGGTCCCATTCCTTTTCTTCATCCATCTTGAAATCAATTGCCGGGACAACCCTTTCGAGAATGGCAAAAACCAGCACGATATTTCCAAACGCCGCAATAATAGCCGAGATAATCCCCAACAGGCCTTCCCCAATTGTTTTTGCAAATTCCGGTCCCGCCATCGGCGACATGGTTGCGATTTTTAAACCTGTGAGTATCAACAGGACAGTGGTGATGACCAATGTCACGATTTTTAACACAAGCAGGAAGAACGGGAACATGTGGGGACCAATCAAATACAGTTGCGGATTGTAAGTTGCCGCAACTTTCCGGGGTGAACCGTATTCATTCAGCAGTTCCATCTCCATTGCTTCGTCTGATGTGCGCCCTGCTTTTTGGGCGCGGTCTTCAAGCATATCTTCCAGGGTGGAACGTAATTCCTTTTCAATGTCCTTGTGCCCTTTAACAAGCAGTAGATGTTTTCCAACTTCTGTTACATAGCGATCCAATAAGTTCATTGTATCTCCTTGTTTCTTACGCCAGCATTTTGCCCATTACAGATACAATGCCAGCCCATTCCTTTTTTAATTTTGGCAGGAGTTTCCTTCCCTCCGCGCTGATGATGTAATACCGGCGCGGTCGAGCCTCCTCCAGTTTCCAGACTGACTCCAGGAGTCCCTGTGCCTCAAGCCTTCGAAGAAGCGGATACAGTGTTCCCTGGTCCACTTCCATGCCCTGATCAGAGAGTTGTTTCAATAGTGAGTAGCCATATTGTTCCGTTCCAAGTTGACTAAGCGTTGCAAGGACGATCACACCACGCCTTAACTCCAGGATAACATTTTCGAGTGATTCAGTGTTTGTCATATTTCAACCTATATCGCATTATACTGTATTTCACATAGTATATCAAGGCGAAGCTTTAGCCTATGCTATACTCGCCCATTATGAATTTCCTGAGCGCTCTTACACATCGTCCCTTTGCCCTGCTATGGGCGGGGCAGACTGTTTCGCGGCTGGGGGATAATCTCCATCGAATTACCCTTGCGTGGTGGGTGCTTGAGAAAACAGGTTCTGCCACGGCCATGGGGACAGTGCTTGTGCTTTCGATCATGTTTCTCTCCGACTTGCTCAGCGGTACAGTGGTCACTTTTATCGCAGTCTTTGCATGGCTCGATGTTTTGGAAATCTGGCATGTTTACATTGCCAGCCTGGTCTTTGGTTTTGTAGAAGCCTTTTTCTTCCCCGCCTACCATGCGGTCATCCCGCAGATCACACCTCCAGATATGTTGACAAGCGCCAACTCATTGAACGGGCTCAGCCAGCGCATGATGGGTGTTATCGGGCCTATTGCGGGTGCGTCTCTGGTTGCCGTTGGCGGTACTTCTCTTGCGTTTGGACTGGATGCCCTCTCGTTTTTTATCTCTGCTGTATGTATTTTCCTGATCTTACGTTCAGTCTCGAATGAACTGCCGAAAAGAGAATCTGAAAGCAAGGCAACCGCCAATCCACATTCGGTGGGGCAGGTAATCAGGCAGGGGGTGGCGGATCTGCGTGAAGGTTTGAATGCTGTAATTAAAGTTCCATGGATTTGGATCACCATCCTTATTTTTGGTGTCCTGAACATCATGGAAGGCAGTCCGCGCGCGGTTTCCATGCCTTTCCTCATTAAGGACGACCTGGGTGCGGATGTTGCTGTAATGGGCTGGTTCGGCTCGGCTTTTTCAGTCGGGTACGTGATCAGCGCGCTTTGGCTGGGTCAATATAAACGCCTGCGGCATCGCGGCTTACTGGGTTATCTTGCCATCATGATTAACGGCGGGATGCTTTTGTTATTTGGTTTACAACTCCCGATCCCCGTTTTGATCGTTGCCATGTTTATTTATGGATTTTGTTTTAACATCTTTGCATTGGTGTGGAATAATACTTTGCAGGAAATGGTTCCCCATGAAAAGTTGGGCCGGGTGTATGCCATAGACTCGCTTGGCTCATGGGTTCTATTGCCTGTCGGCTTTGCTCTTGCCGGTTGGGCTACAGACCTATGGGGGGCGCCAACGGTCTTTTTGATCGGCGGTGTCGGCACCATCCTGATGATCCTGCTCGGACTTTCTCATCCTGCCATTAGGAATTTGGATTAACCATGAAAATTGGAATTGTCACTGACTCAACTGCAGACCTTCCTGCCTATCTTCTTGAAGAACACCAAATTCAAGTAGTTCCTACCATCCTTGTTTTGGATGGAAAGGAATATGCAGACGGAATTGGAATTACACGCGAGGAATTCTATCATCGCCTGCCCTCGTTTAAGACCCCGCCGACCACTGCCGCCCCTTCCATTGGGAATTTTGTCACGCCTTATGAGACTCTGTTTTCAAGGGGATATGACCATGTTATATCAATTCATGCCGCCGCTACACTGACCACCACCGTCAATATAGCACGCGAAGCCGCGAAGGAATTCCCCGAGAAAGTTACCTGTGTGGACAGTGGCTCGCTTTCATTGGGTGTGGGATTTCAAGTCTTGGCTGCCGCCGAAGCTGCAGAAGATGGTTTGAAAGCAGCCCTGGATGCGATCGTTTCCACCCGCAAAAGGCTTCAAGTCTTTGCTGCATTGGATACAATGGAATATCTCAGACGCAGCGGGCGGGTTCATGCTGTGGTGGCTCGATTCGGTGGTTTGCTATCAATCAAGCCAGTGATCGAGTTACTGGATGGAGCGGTCAAACCGATTGGTGTAGTTCGTACGACCAGCCAGGCGGATGAACGCATCCTGAATTTTTTACTCAAAGCGGGTGAACTTCAACGTCTTGCAGTCATGCACACAAATGCCGAGCATCGCGCGCGAAAATTATTGAATGAAATGATGTCCCGTGTACCCCAAGCAATGCCGAGGGAGATATTGTTTGCAAATGTTACAGGGGTGATTGGCACGCATCTTGGTCCGAATGGAGTGGGTTTCGCGGCTGTAAGGAAGTAATTCATTCCCCATGATAAAATAACCCCCATGCAACCATCACTGGAAAAACTTAGAAAATTCTTTCGTCTCGAACACGAAAACAAATACATAAATACCGCCATTATTGGCGGACTTGCCAAGATGCTTGATTTTTGGGAAGGCGAAGCCCGCGCCGATGGCGTTGCCGAGGAAGTAATTCAAGCGGTTGTGGCGCGTCTGCGTTCCTATGAAAAACTTAGCCCGGATGGACGGGCTGAGTCGCTTAAGGGTTTGTGGAAACGCATTGGCGAGACCTATCCCGAAGTGGGGCAAAAGTCAAAGGTTCAGGCGCAGCCCCAAATGGGGAGCCAGCCGTCCCGTCCGTCCCGGCCCGCGCCAGAATCAAATCAAAGCGCAGAAGCATCTCTATTGCCATCCCAGCGCCAGGAGAATCAACCTCCACAAAATCAACCAAAGCCAAGGCCGGCCGCTCCGCCGCGTTCCGAGTCTGTGCCTGGTGCAAAGACCAGTCAGACTCCTGCCGCGTTGAATGCGGAGCTCACTGTCCTGCAAGGCGTGGGTCCGCGTCATGCAGAAATATTGACCAACCTGGGAATGAAGACCCTTGGCGACATGCTGTATTACTTTCCGCGCCGTTACGAAGATTACAGCCAGCTCAAGCCGATCAAAGCGCTTTTCTATGGCGATGTGGTTACTGTGCTTGGCACAATTCAGAGTGTACACACCCGTCCTATTCGTGGTGGCAAATCATCCATCGTTGAAGTTGTAATCAGTGATGGTACCGGTTCGCTTCGCCTTTCGTATTTTAATCAACCCTGGCTTGCCAATCGTTTTAAGCAGGGCGATGCCATTGCCGTCTCTGGCAAGATCGATCAATATTTGGGGCGACTGGTGATGAACGGTCCTGATTGGGAACCTGTTGAGGTGGAGAACCTGCACACCGCCCGTATTGTCCCTATTTATGCGTTGACTGAAAAGATCGCACAAAAATGGCTGCGTGGAATTATGAATCTGGTTGTGACGCATTGGGCGCCTGCTGTGTCAGACGCGCTCCCGGATACCGTTCGATTTGCGGCAAGACTTGTTTCACTCCCCGAAGCATTGATGCAGGTTCACTTTCCTGTCTCGCAGGATCGACTTAAAGCTGCACGCGAGCGCCTCGCCTTTGATGAGATCTTTTATTTACAGATCGGAGTATTACGCCAGAAACGGGAATGGAAATCCGTCGAGGGTCGCCGCTTCCCTGTTTCGGCTGAGTGGCTTGCTGCGCGTACAACAAGCCTGCCCTACACTTTGACATCTGCCCAGCAAAAATCGCTCGAAGAGATCCGCGCTGACCTTGACTCAGGCAAACCCATGAACCGACTCGTGCAAGGTGATGTTGGGTCTGGGAAAACAGTGGTGGCTGCTTTGGCTGCTTCGATCGTGGTCAACGGCGGAGCACAAGCTGCGATCATGGCCCCAACCGCCATTTTGGCGGAACAACATTATCGCAATTTCATCAGTTTGCTGGCAGGTGATGGCGGCATACTGCAAGAGAGTGAAATACGCCTGCTGGTAGGTAGTACACCCGACATCCGCAAGGAAGAGATCCGTCAAGGTTTGCTGGATGGGTCAGTTAAACTTGTCATTGGCACACACGCGGTGATTGAAGCGGATGTTCTTTTCAAGGATTTGCAATTTATTGTGATTGACGAACAGCATCGCTTTGGGGTGGAACAACGCAAGGAATTACGCAGTAAGGGAACCAATCCACACCTGCTGGTGATGACTGCCACCCCAATCCCGCGTTCACTGGCATTGACTGTGTTTGGCGACCTTGATATTTCGGTCATTGATGAAATGCCGGTGGGACGTCAGCCTGTCAGCACCCATGTCCTTCGTCCACAGGAACGCGAACGGGCGTTTACACTTATCCGCGGGCAGATCAAAGAGGGCAGGCAGGCATTTATCATTTATCCGCTGATCGATGAAAACGAGAAGATCGAAGCCCGGGCAGCGGTGGATGATTTTGATGTATTGTCAAAGGAAATTTTCCCCAATCTCAAGCTGGGTCTGCTTCATGGACGAATGAAGCCGACCGAAAAAGACGAAGTGATGGCGAAGTTCCGTGACAGGGAATATGATATTCTTGTTTCCACGACAGTTGTTGAAGTGGGTGTGGATGTGCCGAATTCCACCGTGATGCTGATCGAAGGCGCTGACCGTTTTGGTCTGGCGCAATTGCATCAACTGCGCGGGCGTGTGGGACGCGGTGCGGAGCAGTCGTATTGTCTGCTGATTCCCACCCACGAAGACGCTACAGAGAATGAACGCCTGCAAGCCATGTCACAAACCAATAGTGGATTTGAACTGGCTGACCTCGATCTGAAGACGCGCGGTCCAGGCGAATTTTTAGGTACTCGTCAGGCAGGTTTTGCTTCAACCTTAAAGATGGCAAGCATTACCGATGTGCCTTTGATCGAAAAAGCGCGCACCCAGGCGCAAGCGCTGTTCGAGCGTGATCCATACCTGCAATTGCCCGAACATGCCCTGCTCGCAGAAGCCTTTGAAAGATTTTGGGGTGAAGGAAAAGGGGACGTTTCGTAATCTTACAGGGGCAGGGCCACCCCGCCCCTGAGTAAAAATGGAGAAACATGGTTCGAGCATTATTTCCAGGCACATTTGACCCGATTCATCTCGGTCACATTGATATTGCAACGCGTGCATCGCGACTTTTTGATGAAGTGGTGATGGCTGTTTATGACAAGCCATTAAAGAATTTGATGTTTTCACCCGAAGAGCGAATCTCTCTGGTGCGGGAAGCGTTTAAAAATAACTCCAAGATCAGGGTTACAGGATACAGCGGCCTGACCGTTGATTTTGCCCATCAAATCCAGGCCCATGTTGTTGTGCGTGGGTTGCGTGTGTTTTCCGATTTCGAGTTTGAATTTCGCATGGCGTTGGCGAATCAGCGGCTTGCAAGCGATATCGAAACCATCGCGCTCATCACTGCGGAACAGCACACGTTTTTATCCTCATCCACTGTGCGCGAGATCGCCATGTTAAACGGCGATATCTCCAGCATGGTTCCGCCGCATGTAAATTCTGCGTTGCACACCAAGGTAATTAATATGGGAGAGCAATCCCTGCCGAACGCATTACGAGATTAATTTGTGCTAGAATTGGAACATAATTCCCTACTGGGAGATACCTATGGATATCCTGCAACTTATTGACCGATTGGAAGAACTCTTCAACGATGCAAAGGCAGTGCCTTTTACGCACAACGTTGTCGTGGATGAAGACCGCATGTTGGAACTGATCGACCAAATGCGTATTGCCATTCCTGAAGAAGTGAAGAAAGCCCAGCAAGTGATGGCTCAGCGTGACCGTGTGATGGCCCAGGCGCAGGAGGAAGCCAACCGTACCCTGCAGCTCTCGCGTGACAAAGCCGAGCAATTGATAGAAAGGGACATCATCGTGCAGGAAGCGCAGCGCCGTGCAGAGCAAATCCTTGCCCAGGCGCGGAATGAAGCTGAAGTTACCCGTGTAGATGCCGATAATTATGTGGTGGATACGCTGATGCAATTGCAGGATCAAATCTCCAAGATGAGCAATCAGGTTGCCAATGGTATTCGCATGGTACAGGAAGAGCAGATGCGAAAAGGGTCCGGTTCCCCTGAAAAAGAAGTCTGATAAATAAAAATACATCCCCATCAAAACGGTGGGGATGTATTTTTTTAACTTGCCCGTGTTTCATTCCTGGACTTGCAGTTTGATTACCGCCCATTTTTTGTAGCTCAAGCCTATTAATAACCCAGCACCTAAAAGCAGCAACCCAATTCCGACCACGGTCATGGAGGTGTTGAATGCATCTGCGTAATTTGTGCCGTCCCAGGTATGGGTGTCTCCCATTGTATGTTGAATGGTGAGTGTGAACAGTCCCATGACAATGGCTGCTGCGCCTCCAGTTTTTTTATTGTCGTTTCCTTTGGCCTTTGTAAAGTCTACGCCCTGCCAGATATAAGGAATTTTGAAAAACAGGAAAATGGCAAGCGTGAGGATTGTGGTGTACACAACTGCATCCACAGGCATGGATTTTCCACGCAGCATGCGGGAAGCATAGATGTGAAATCCGCCCACAACCACGCCTGCCGTCAGGGCTTTGATACTCATCCAATATGAGTCAGGCGTGCCTCGTATGAGCTTGATGGCTGCCCAAACTCCCCAGCCACCGATGGCGATCCCTGCAAGCACAAAGAGGATATACAGCCATTGAAAGGGGGCAAGTTCTGCCATGCTTTCATATCTGGTGGGGGCTAGCGCTGCGCAAGTGGTGCCAATTCCGCCGAGCAGTGTGAATCCGCCTGTGAACGCCATCAGCACGATACCGATGAAGCGCAGAAATTTTGCGAGAATACTATTTGAAGACATGTGAACCATCCATAAATAAAAAAATGTCCGAATTTAACTTTTCCTGGCGGCGATTGCGAGCAGGACCCAGCCAAGGATGAATGCCACCCCGCCAGCGGGGGTGATGTACCCCAACTGCAGGTCAGAAAAAGCCATGATGTATAAACTGCCTGAGAAAAGCGCGATCCCTGTGACAAATAACCAACCTGCCATGGTTAGCAGGCCAGTCTGTGAAGTCCAGCGGGTAAGGGCCCAGGCAACGGCAAATAAAGCCAGGGCGTGGTACATATTGTAGCGGGTTGCTTTTTCCATCCAGGTGAGTTGATCTGCACTCATGAATTTGGTTGCGCCATGTGCGGCAAAGGAGCCCATTGCCACTGAAACAGCGGCAAGGATGGCGCCAATTGAGAAGAAAGCGTTGGTCATATTTTTCATTTGTTCTTAAGTGTTTATAAAACCATATTGAATTTTGAGGTGACGCACCCGCAGCCCGATGCCGCCCAGCCGCCCAAACATAATTCCCAGGATGACGCACATAATAAAATCGGCAGTCGAAATATATGCAGGGAGACGCCCCGCAATGAGTTTGGCGATGACCAGCAGCCAGATCAAAAAGAGATAGACACGGTCAAGTGAAAGGGTGACGGCTTGTTGTTCGAGGTCTGCTTTCATTGGGACGATCAAACTCATCAAAAAACCCACAGGAATAAACAGCGTAAACAACAGTGCGACCCACCCCCAGGTAAAATATCCACGCGCGATGTCACGGACGAAATAGAAACTGAATATTGCAGAAAACTGAATAAACAGGAAGGCGCGCAGCCAAATTTTGAAGCGGCTTTTTTTCATTTCACCGCGCAGAGATTTGAGCAGTAAGAGTATGGACATTCTTAACTCTGATTATCCGTATTTGAAGCCTGCTACAAAACAGACTGTCATTAGCAATAAGAGCCCTGGCAAAACTCTGAAGATCGTTTCTCTTGATAATATCGGTTTGCCCATTTTAAGAAATGAGAGCAATAATCCTCCGATACCGATCAATGCGCCACCGATGCCGATAAGGGAGAAGAACGGGGTTGTCTGTCCTTGCATGGATAGGATGATGGGCAGCAGGAAAATGGTCATACCAGCGATGCCATGAACGAGGGCAAGGACGAGGGTCGGTATTTGACCGGGCATGGGCAATGAGCGGGTGATGATGATTGCTAAAAATCCGACAATGACAAAGACAAGGTACATGACCTTGTAGGATGCAAGATTCTGCCAGGCGAGTCCCAGAGAAAGATTTAAGGGAATCATAGTTGCAACAATTACAACAATAGGACTGTCTAAAACTTCAAATCCGAGAAGAATGATCAGGAGCCCTGAGACGAGCAGAACACCGAATGCAATGGTGTATGCAATGAGTGGCAGGGTGGAGAAGCCGTCTATCACAAAGGCGATCTGATAGGCAGCAAGCAAGCCAGTGATGAAAAGCAGAACACGATCGAGGATTGACATTTTCATTTGATTTACGCCATGATCAGAACCATCGAACTGAGCATATAAAGCGAGGCGTATTTGAACAATCCAAAGTTCACCTGTTCTGAGGGACGCAGCATGGTGGCAATTGCCAGTGTAAGCAGACCGCTTGACAACACGATCAGGATGCGCAGATAACCGAAGGTCATGCCAATCCCCCAGCCTGCAATTCCCATGGCAAGAGCCGCAAGGACACTGGACACGGCAATGATCGTGCGAGTAACACCGAAACTATACGTGGATGGAAAAGTCGGCACACCCGCTGCCTTGTAATCGTTGTGGTACCTCATGCTGAAGGTCAGGATGTGCGTGGGGATCCAGAAGAGTATGCCCAGGGAGAGAATAATACCGATCCAGTCGAAGCCTCCCAACCCCAGCACACGTCCGGCAAGTATCGGCATCCCGTATCGGCATCCCGCCTGAAATACCGCCCCAGACGATACTCCAGCAGGTTTTGCGTTTGAGCCAGATGGTGTAAACCACCACGTCAAAAAAAAGACCCGCAAAGATGATCAGTCCGTAGAGCGGATCCATTGCAACTGCCAGACCAACACCGAGCAGGGAAAGGGTTAACCCGAGCCGCAAGACTTCACCTCCACTTACCGCGCCACTTGAAAGTGGACGTTGTTTTGTGCGCCCCATTTTGGCATCGATATCGCGGTCATACCACATGTTGAGAACTGTGCTCCCACTTATTGACAGGAATAGGCTGACAAACAGTCCCGCAATGGTTCCCATATTAAAGAGCGGACAGCGGGCACTCATGTAACCAGCCAGGCCAGTGGCGATCAGCAATCCAGTTTGCAAGCCTTTGATAAGCGGCAGGTAGAGATGTAGTTTAGCGAAGAGGGTCTTCATGTTGTTGCTCCATCAGAACTAATTTTGGGACAGGCTTATAACCTGCCCCAAATAGCAATCACTCAAGATCACCGTGCGCAGCGGAAGCCGACTGCCGGGCTGAAATATTGTGGTCCCGCAGAGTTGTTCTTCCAGACGCGCAAATCAACTTCATAAGTGAAGAAACTGCCGCCGCGCATGTAGCGATAGTGCTGGTCGGGATAGTCGTCACCTGTCCATTGCCAGACGTTACCTGCCATATCATACAAGCCATACGGGCTGGCAGAGTCGAGCGTTTCGTAACCGTCGTAGGTCTTGCCATTGAAGAAACCAACGGGGGTGGTGTTGCCAAGTTTGCCATACATCTTCTCGAACAGATCAGACGAAGAATAGTAGTTGGCATTGTTACGTTCAATATGTTCACCCCAGGGGAAGGGGTATCCATAACCGCTGGCAAATTCTGTGCCACGCGCTGCTTTTTCCCATTCAATTTCAGATGGTAGCCTCCAGCCATAGTAATTACAATAACTGTTCGCACCAAACCATGTGACCATCGTCATGGGATGATTTGCATATTCCGGGATGGATGAGAACACGCCGGCCGCTTCGGTCAAGCGCAGGCCTTCGGCTTGCGTGGGGACGTAGAGTTTATCACCAGCCTTGATCTCTTCCTCATGTTTGTAGCCATCGAATGGGTCACCAGGATAACTTCCGTATGCGCCTTCCACCATCCAGGCTTGTTCGCCTGCTTCCACGTCCACCTCGCCGACGTGGACGGTTCCATCGGTGATGGCTTCATTCAGGAAACGGGCGTATTGTTCATTTGTCACATCTGTAACCATCATTTCGTAGTCATAATCCACTGTTGTCATGTGGTCGTGCTGACCATGGGGGAATTCTCCAGCAGGGATAACTGCCCAGGATTCAGGATCGACACCCGGGTCGATATACGGGGGCGTGATGGCTCCAATGTTTGGGGCGGGTGCACAGGCGCCAATTGTAAGCGTAATAAGGCTCAATATGAAGAGTGCCCGTTTCATTTCGACACCTCTTTCAGGATGGCATTTAATTCTTCCAGCTTTAGCTTCTGCTCAATAATTTCTGCTTCAGCGCTGAGTTTCTTTTCGGTTGAAAATTCCTTGAACCAGTAACCTCTTTCTTGGAACAGATCGTAAAGTCTCCAGATCAGGAATATGGCAAGCACGATCAAAATAATGCCTAGTCCCAGATCCATTAACAACATGAGAGTATTCACTATCCCCTGTTGGTTGGTCTCATCCACAAACAGGCGTTTCATCGAAAAGATGGTTGCAGAGGCAAACGCAATGTCAGACATGATGATAAGCAGCCAGCCAAACCATTTGCGGACTTTGCCTTTCAAACCGGATAGGTCGGCAAAGTACATCAGGATGATGGTGGCGATGAGCGCAGCAAGGATATGCCAGTGACCTGTGAGCGTGATGCGCTCCTCGCGGTGAGGCCAGACGCGGAAGATCTCCTCCAGTTTGATGGCAAGGAAAATGCCCACTCCGCTGACCGTAAAATTCATGAAGACCATTTGCCAGCCGGGACCAAACTTGAGAGGGTCTTTCAGTAGCGCACCCATTTTTTGGAAGAAGTTGGGTTTCTTTATGCCCGCCGTGCCTTCCTTGATAAGTGCGTCCCAGGTGTAGATAACGTAGAATAAAGCCGCCAGCATGATGAATGTCGAGCCAACGTAAATGATGTTATGTGCCCACTCCAGCCAGACAACCGAAAGGGCGCCAAAGGTTGTGCCGATAATGCCAAGCACCATTGTTGGCATGGCAATTTTATGCAGGATGCCTTTGAACTTCATCCAGTGTCCGACGATGAGCGTGATCCCGACTGCCACCAGGGTTAGCATGATGTGCAGGTGTCCGATGATGGCTTTTTGCAATAAGGTCTTGTGTGCCACACGGATCAAGTCTTCGCCAAGGAATGTTTCGTGTCCGTTGCTCCAAAAAGAACCAGTTACTGCACCGAAGGAGGCGGAAATAAGTGCGGCGATCGCCATGACGAAGAATGCCATGCGTTCCATATCCACGCCGCCTTTGGTGTGGGCATAGGGCGAATCTTTTTCCAGACGATATTCTTTTTTCCAGGGCGAGAGCGCCACCATCAACAGGATGCCCGCAAAAAAGACCAGTGACTGTCCAACCAAAAACAAGCCATGATAAGTGAAGTTATGTCCCCAGTAGGAGAACAATAGTCCAAAGATAACTGCTGTCAGGTAACCGACGGTGATGGTGCCATTGATGATGACCTGCTCATGGCGTTTCATCGGCAAAATCTCAGTCATGAAGTAAACTTCGATGGCGAGGATGGTCATGGCAATGGTGTGATATAGCATGATAATGCGCCCCTCGCGCTCGGCTTCCAGCAAGTCCATGCCAAGCCCGTTCACCGTAATATCTCTTATCCCCCACTCCACCATGGGACCCGACAGTGTGCCGAAGATGGCTGTGATGATGGACACCGTCGCAATGGCGACCAATGTCAGCCCGCGCGTGGAGCGGAAGAGATAATCCAACCGCCTTGAAAATGCTTGCATTCTTTTACCTCCAAAATTGAGATTAAGCCACTGACCCGGCTGTGATGTTTTCCACATACTATCACGAGGCGGGTCAGCGGTCTTTGCTAAATGTCAAATTCAGCCTTACCTCCTGCTCTTTCCCCGCTGCGAGGAAGGGGTAAGTGAATTTATCCTTTTTTCGTGAACCCTAATGCAAATGCACCTGCCATTAGGAACAGCAAGGGGGTGAGGATAAGCATGACAAAATCAGGGCTGAAGAACAGCAATTGCTTGCCGAGCGAGATGAAAGCCAGCGCAATACCGCCAAGTCCGATCAAAACCCCGCCGATGCCGACCCAGAAGAATCCTTTCGGTGCACCTTTGGCGAAAAAGGGTCCGAGGAAGATAACCAATCCCGCAATGCCATGAAAGAGCGGAACAGCGATCTTCTTGAGAGAGTCCATGCCGCCGATACTCGTGATGGAAATTGCCAGAAAGCCGATCGCCGCAAACCACTTGAAATAGGTCTTCCATTTCGGGAAATATTCTTCTGCGAGCCCCATCGAAATGCCCAGCGGGATCAGGCTGGCGACAGTCAACACATAGGGCGAGGATAGAATTCCCAAGGAGAGGAAGATGAGCAGCAGTCCCGAAACTAGAAGCACTGCAAATCCCATCAGATAGTAGATGTTGTGCAGTGCTTTGTGGAGGTTATACCTCTGATAAAAATACCAGCAGAGGTAGGCGGCGAGTCCGCCAGTCAAGAGTAGGAAAATAATATCTTTGATTGGTGCCATTTGTACATTCTCCTTTTTGATTTCAGGCTTTCAAAGCCTGTTATCGTGAATTATTGCACAAAGTTGATCTAATTTCTGTGACATAAATCACAATTTGACCTGCCGCCTGCTGGTATTGTCTATTCTTCGATAATTTTTTTCGTTGATGGCAGCAACAAGAAAATGAGCAGTGCAGTGCTGAGAATTGGTGCGGGAAGGAACATCGAAAAGCGTTGTGCCTCGGCCACGTTATGGATCCCCATTGGGTAGCCGCCGATCATCGACATGACTGCGGCGAAGATTCCCACGGGGACAGCCCACGACTTCCGCTTGAATGCGCCAAAAATAAACATCGCCCAAGCTGCCGCACCCCACCAATTGATCTGTTGGGAAATGATGTACATCCCATTCCAAAAGGCATTCGGGTTTTCGACGAATGTCTCTGCCGACTGGAAGGTGGTCTGAAATTTGGAAAGCGGAGCCACGCCGTCTATGAAAGTCAAAACGTATGCCAGCCCTGCGATAAAGGTCAGTGTGATGATCTTGCCGCTGACGCCGCCAACAAAGAGCATTCCGAACCACAAGACAGCCGCCAAAAGGAAGACCCAAAGCGTGGGGATGGGCAACCCGCTGTCAGCGGCGGGGATTATGGGGAAGAATCCAGCCAGCAGGAGAATCGTCCCCGCCACCGCTCCCCAAAACCATGCCCAATCCTGCTTGTTCAGGAATCCCCACAAAACAGCGACAGAGAGCGCACCAGCGGCGGTTCCCAGCCAGCCAAGCACCGCATAGACGATCCGCACGGTGTTGCTCTCTTCCCAATCGCCAGCGTTGAAGTGGGTATGGATGACGGTGTTGTAGGTATCTGCCAGAAAATATAGGCACAGAAGCCCTGCCAAAATGCCGAGCACGGATAGTGCCGCCCCAAGTTTGTAATTGTTTTTCATGTTTCATTCTCCTTTTTATACGCCGAGCGGTCTGGCGAGGGCCGCCGTGAATCCGCTAGTCAGCAGAACCAGCACAGCCAGCGCGGCGTTAATTAATAAAAGTTTCATGTTCAGGCGTTCCTTTTCGGGCGTCATCGTGGAACGTCCGAGGACACGGTAGAGGGAAACGCCAATCATGGCGATGACCAGAATGTGTTTGATGGATAATGCCACCGAATACGGGTTGCCAAACCTAAACAGCGACTCAAACTGCGGGCTGCGGTTGGTCATCAGCAAGCCAGTCAGGATCAAGCCCGCCATGCTGACGTAAACCCAGACGCTTTGTCGCTTCTGAAATTCCATCATCACCTTCTTGACTTGCGGACCCGCGCCGAGCGCGTTTTTGACGGCGGGCAGGTATGCCAAAACGGTGACAAGCAGTCCGCCCATCCAGATGGCGGTGAACAGGTCATGGAAAAACGAGACCAGAGCAAAGACAATAGTTTGCGGGGTCATGTGGATGACTCTGTGACTTGAAAAGTTTTGATGATTTTCATAAAGATTCCTTTTTGGGTTTTCCGATATTATCTTTCTTCAAGTTCAGATTGATGGTTCTCACAGGGCTGGGCACGTCAGGCACTTCGATGCGGTTTGTAACAACAAGGATACCTGGCGTACCCTGAGCCAGCTCCGCTGCAATGATACGAAGTTCGATGGAAGCCACCACGCCCGCTAAGTGGGCCATTCTGTTCAGCACACCCACGCGCAGGTTGGCATAAGCAGTGCGGTCATCCGCTGCAAAACGGGATAAGATCGCAGCTCGAAGTTTTTCATCGGTGGTTTGAAACGGTTTGGATGCCATGGTTGCTCACGAAGGTCAGTTCGGTTTCTTTCAGTGTACAGGCAGGCCTGATTTCTGAATAAGACTTTTATCGTATTGAAGCTGTGATCACTTTATTGTGAAGCAAAGAAAATGTTTCAAGGCTTGATGATTCTTAGTTCCAGCGAGCCATCCCGGGCACAGGTATCCATACATTCCAAACAGCGGGTACATTCAGGGTCGTTCAGATGGAGAGGGACGTCTTTGATGCCCATTGAACATTCGATGTCACAGCGCCCGCAACTGTTGCATTGATTGGAATTGGAGACGATCTGTACGGGCGAGATTTTGTTGAAGATCGCCAGTGTTGCACCAAGAGGACAAAGATATTTGCACCAGAAGCGTTCCACCAAAACCGAGCCTGCTATAAAGACAGCGAGTGTGACCCACAATAGCGTGGTCATATGAAGACCGAATACAGCGCGCACGGGACAGAACTCGCGCAGGGGTGGGTATGCCGTGTAAAGACTGCCAACCATGATCCAGAGCAGTACAAGATATTTTGCGTAACGCAGCGGACGGTCAATGGTGGCGGGCAGGCTCAGGGGCAGGGTCGTTTTACTGCGTTTGCCGCGTATATGCTGCTTTTCACCAAGAAGTTTCCGCGTCCATTCTGCGATGAAATCCTGTATCGCGCCTAACCCGCACAACCAGCCGCAGAAGGCACGTCCTGCCACGAAGGAGACTCCCAGCGTGGCGATCAGGACCGAGAAGTTGAGCAGGTTCGTGGATTTGAGCAGGTGTCCTGTAAAAAGAAATGGCAGGAGTGTTTCCATCCCGCCAAAGGCGCAAAAAGAATCGAAGGAGCCGCCGCGAGAGGCTTCACCCGGCATGATGTGCCGCAATCCGATGAGCAGTGTTCCGATAACGATAATCCACTGGATTACATGGCGGCTTTTGGCGATTGAGTAGTTTTTTTTACGGATGGTGGCGGTCATGTCAGGGACTCCAGTACGAGGACGAGTTGTATTAACATGTTTTTCCCGTGACCTCCTCCAATACGGTCAGGACCAAAGCCCAGCAGGATGCCAATGAGCAGGAAAACCAAATACGTGATGATGATATAGGGGTAATAACGAGGGTGAATTTTCATTTCATGGTGGGTGTCCTCCCCCTTCGCGCAGAAGGGGGAGGACACATAAAGAGGATGTTCAAAAAATCAAGCTTCTGGTGATTCGTCTTCCAGCAGGTGCTTCTTGAAGTAGGGAATCATGGTGAAGACCAGCACGCCGATGGCGAGCAGCGCTCCGTAAAAATAATCCAATGTTTTGGTGCGGATGAACTGCGTTGGGACATTGATCATCAGGATCGCAATGCATGAAATAACCGCCATCCACCATCCCTTGCGTTTCCCCATTGCCAGCAGGGGAATGGACATGAACAGGAAAATGACCGCCACCCAGTTCACTTCACCAGCCCAACGGAAGAGCCACCAGGTAAAGTCAGGATACATAGGGAAGCCGGGACGGGTTGCCATGGTGCGTTGTGCGCCGATCCCAATCGTGAAGGCGTGAGTGGTCAACATGCCGATAAACGTCAGTGCCCCAAATTGAGTCCATTTTTTGATTTTCGTGCCATGGCGCAGGAAGATAAAACTCCAATATCCAGTCAATCCGATAAACGAAATGATCATTGGTAATGGAAAGCCAGGCACCCAGCTGACGTAGGGCAGGAACATATAAAAACCGCCTACTGCGGGAAGGGCAAAAAGAGTCAGGGCAAGAGGATAGGTCCACTCGCTGCCTTTTTTAATCTCCCATGAAATGACGATCAACCCCGCACCGCCCGCAAAGATGAGCGCGCGCCAGATGGAGTAGGAAAGGTCGAACATCGGCAATCCACTTGAAAATGCAGGGAAACCCTCTGCGATGTGGGCGGTTAAATGAACCAATACCCGTTCCAGCGATGTTTGGGTCAGGAATGGAATGACATATGCCATCACAAGCCCGATCACGATCGCAATGATGGACATTGCGTTGCGATTACTTTGGGAAGTTTCTTTCATGTGATCCTCCAGAATGAAGTTTTAATTACACACGAAAGTTATCATAAACACCGAGCTGAAATCTTTGCCTTAAAGCAAGATCAGAAGTCTTTCTTTTCGCAATTCCCAAAGTAGTGTTGACACGGTGGAAATTTTTCAAAGTGTTATACTCCCGCCCATTCAAACGGAGACCCCATGCCCATCTTTGACCATTTTGATTTTCTTGCCCCGCTCTACGAAACCTTTATCCCGCCCAAAGACCCGCAGGAGATGTGGAGATTTGCAGACCTGCCCGCGTCTGGCGCATTGCTCGACGCAGGCGGCGGCACGGGACGGGTGGCGCAGTTCATGAGCGGCAAAGCCAACCCAATTGTCGTGGCTGACCTGTCCTGCAAAATGTTGTCCGAAGCCCGCCAAAAAGACGGCTTGCGACCCGTCTGCTCGCATACCGAAAAACTGCCCTTTGCCGACGAGACGTTTGCCCGCATCATTATGGTGGACGCGCTTCATCATGTCTGCGACCAGCGTGGGACAGTGGACGAACTCTGGCGGACTCTCCAGCCCGGTGGACGCCTTGTCATTGAAGAACCCGACTTGCGCCTCTTTGGGGTGAAACTGCTTGCCCTCGCGGAAAAACTCGCGCTGATGCGCAGTCATTTTCTCTCCCCGCCGCGCATTGCCGAACTCCTCAATTATCCCAATGCCCGCGTCCATATCGAGACGGGCAGTTTTAATGCCTGGGTGATTGCTGAGAAGCAAATAAAATTGTAAGTGGGAAATTAAAAACAACTCCGAAGCATCACAGGCTTCGGAGTTGCCAAGGAGAATGAGCTTATTTACCAGAATATGTGGTTAACAAGCGTTCTTTGAAAAGAGGTATGAGCGGTAAAACGACACAGATCAGTCCCAAAATGCCGTTTAACCAGTAGTCAACTGTGGTATGGCGGACATATCCTGTAGCGAATCCGGCAACTGCTGTGATGGCGCCGCCGATGAGCATGAGATACCAGCCAGACTCTTTGCGGACGCCGAGTTTATAGATTGCGGCGGTCAACAACCACCAGCCAAGCCACAATCCAAGAAAGCCGACGAAGGTGATTGCGATGCCCTCGGCAAACATTGGGCGTTTGGGGTGACCGTAAAGCACGCGGAAAGCGGCATGTCCATTGGAAAAACTATATGAAGCCGCAACACCGAGCGCCATGAATGCTACGAAATCCACAAATTTCTGTTTAAGATCGCCCTTGTCCAACAGTAGAACGGCGAAAAATGGAATTAACCCAAGCATCATGATGGCAACCGCTGGAGGAAACCCGCCATATTTGGTGCCGACAAAGTTCATCCACGGAACGATCATATATGCTCCGCCCACTGAAGGAACTGAGAAACACAACAGAGCCATGCCGCGTGCCCAAACTTCGCCGTTATAAAGAGGTTTGACGATGAAAAAAACCGCGATTCCCGCGCAAAGGGTCAATGTACCCCAGAAAGGGTAGAAAAAACTGACCAGCCAGGTGGTCAGGGTAAGCAAGGGCCAACTGGCATCGCCACTAGCCTTGAATTGTTCGATGCGCTCCAATTGGAGTTCAAGAATGGGATTGACCATATTGAATGAAGCAAAGGGCACGTACACAACCATCAAAATGGCGGCAATCACCAGGATCGTTACTGCTGCTAGGCGGGCATTGCTGGGTGTTTGGGGTAACATTTTTCCTCCGATAAGTGAGATTTTCTGAACATTGTTCAGATTGTGATAACATGTACACATGGTATTCTCATTTACCCATCTTCGCCTTGACTTATGTCAAGATCTAGAAGAATAATTCTCTTACTGTAAGGATAAACGCAATGCCCGACCTAGTGGAGTTATTGGAAAACGCTGAAGTATTTGGGGAATTTACAATCGCTCAGAAGCAACGGCTGGCTTCGATGGCTTTCCGACGTGTCATGAAACGTGATGAAACGCTTTATTATCAGGGTGATCTTTGGTCAAAAATATTGTTTATTGCAAGAGGGAAATTGCAGTCAGTCATTCAGTCGTTCGAGGGGAAAAGCTATGTAGTCTTCACATGGGAACAATGGGATGAATTCTGGCCGCATTCGTTATTTGATGGAGAGCCAATGCCTTCCACGTTGGGGGCTGTACAGGAAAGTGTTATTTATCAATGGGAGGGTGAAGACGCTCTTCGGATTTTGTTTGAGAATTCAGATGCTGTTCGCGCCTTGTTGCGCCGGCAGATAAAAATGATTCGCAAGCGGCGCGAGACGATTGCCGAACTGGCATTCCAGCCGGTCACAGGCCGCCTGGCAAAATTGCTGCTGGAGCAGGTCCCTGCCTCGGAAAATTCTGCACAACGGGATCTAACCCTTGATCAACTTGCATCCATGGTGGCGTCCTCCCCTGAAGTCATTTGCCGGACTTTGTATACTCTTCAAAGAAGCGGTTTGCTTCAGGTGACGCGCGCCAGCATTACCTTGTGTGATCGACCAGCCCTGGAGCGATTGGCGGGTGCGGAATAACATATTCCCTTTTAAAGCCAAAATGGAGTCGAGGGATTCGACTCCATTTGCAAAAGGAGAATGCGCATAACCCTTGTTACGGTCATGCGTATCTTTTAGTTATTCGCCTTTTTCGATCAATTGATTCTTAAAGGCGGGAATGACCAGAATTGCCAGCAATCCCAGGGATAAAATACCCCCTTGCAGCCACTCGGTTGAACTTCGCACCACAAAGCCTTGAAAACTGACAACAGCGGTAGCCAACGCCGCCGTGGTGGCAATATACCAGCCAGCTTTGTTCTTCATCGCCAGCAGAGGAATGGAAACGATCAACAGCACAGAGGCAACGTAGAGCAGGAATCCACCCAGCAGCAGCGCCAGAGTCTGCGGGCTGTATACGGCCTGATCGGAAACCATGTCAAAAGTTCTCCAATCCAGGTGGTCAAGGTTGGTGATGTAATGCGCCAGCGTGGAAGTGAACGGAGGCGGGGTGGGGTTGGCAGAGACCAGTCCATTGGCATCGGTGATAAATTCACCGGGGATATGGATAAAGTAACGGACACCGTGTTGTCCGTTCATAAAGACCATGCCCGAAACAACGCCCAAGCCTGTGTATGGGACGAGTTTCAACACTTTGTTCTTGAGCGTGTCCTGATCAGAAAATAGGATGATGAAATAGAACAACAGGTTGATGAACAATACGAACATAACGGGCGGCATCCCGCTGATGGTATGCGGCGGCACGCCCTTTTCGGGATATTCAGCCAGCACCAACACGAACCAGGGGATCAGCATGGTCATTCCGCCAACCGAAGGGATGGCAAACATGCCCAGAGCGGCGGCGCGCGCCCACTTCACACCTTCGTACAACTTCTTCGCCAGCATCAGCAGAAATGCGCCTGCAAAAACAAAGGCAATGATCCACGCTGAGAATGTGACCGAAAGGACTGGCACAGCGGGATAGAAATCTGCATCGTGCGGCACGAGGCGCAACAGCACTTGATCCAGGCTGACCTTCAAGGTCTGCATGGCCTGGGTGGGCGCCCATAGCATCAGGTACAAGCCACCGATGACCGCCACAACCGTCATAAGGATGCGTTGGGTCTTGGTCGTTTCATTTATCATCTTACATCTCCTCAAAATTGATATAATATTTCTGTCCGTCAGGGATGAATGGTTTATCGCACGAGAAAAATATCACAAAGCGGTTCTGCCGTCTTTGCATTTTTATAAATTGTCGGAGAATCCCTTGCAAAACATCCTTGATTGCCTTTCGCGTGCGCCTGTTTTTTCCAAACTCACTGAATTGGATCGTAATGAATTGGTGGAACACGCAATCATAAAAAAATACAAGAAAGACGAATATGTCTGCTGGCAGGGGGAGACCTGGTCAAAAGTGGCATATCTTGCTTCAGGACGGCTGGAATGGGCAATGCTTTCCCCCGAAGGACGCCGTCAGGTGGTCTTCAAACTCAGCTCGTGCGAAGTAGTCTGGGGACATTCAGTGGTGGATAACCTGCCAATGCCCGCTTCGCTCGAAGTCCGTGAAGATGCGGTCTTATATCTTTGGGAGCGTGAAGCCATTCTCCCGATCCTGTTGCGGAACGCAGAAGCCGCCTGGGATGTTTCCCTCATCCTCACCCAATATATGCGTCGCGTCCGTGAAGTGGTCTACGGGTTTGCTTTTCATCCTGTGGCAGGAAGATTAGCCCGATTATTATTATCGCATTACGCCAGTGTGGATGGAAAATCTGCGCCGCGTGATCTGACCCTCGACCAGATGGCAGACACGGTCGGGACTACCCGTGAGCTGGTCAGCCGAACCCTGCACCGCTTTGCTGATGAGGGGCTGATCCAGATCAGCCGGATGGAACTGGCGTTTTTGGATCGCGAAAAATTGGAATCTCTGGCCGATAGGAAGTGATCAATGAACAACTTATTGACCATTCTTAAAAATAATCCCATCTTTTCAGCGCTTGAAGACAACGACAGGCAGTTGATGATTCAGCAAGCCAGGCGGCATGTGTATTCAAAAGATGAGACTGTTATTTTATATGATGAGGTCTGGCCTCACATTTTTTTGGTGGGAGAGGGCAAGGTCGAAGCGCTTAAGGAATCCAGCGACGGGCGCAGCCTGCATGTAGCTTGTTTTGGCCGGGGAGAATTATTTTGGGGACTTGCTTTTTTCCACGAAGAAGCGCCCATGCCTGTTACTTTGGAAGCGCGTGAAAAGAGCATCCTTTATCTTTGGTCCCGGGATTCCATATTGCCGATCCTGCTCCGCAACGGGCGGGTATCTTGGGAGATCAGCCGCCTCATGGCAGATCGGATGCAACACGCCAGTAACCTGGTGGAAGGATTGGCTTTTCACCCTGTGGCAGGCAGGCTGGCACGATTATTGCTTGACCATTTTGAAACAGCGGGTGATGCCTCCATCTCGCGTTACCTGACCCTTGATGAAATGGCGGCGCGCATCGGCTCAACCCGTGAGATGGTCTGCCGTGCACTATATAGTTTTTCTGATAAAAAGCTGATTGAAGTCACCCGTACCGAGTTTGTGCTGACAGATCATGCGGGATTGGATCAACTGAGTAAACGGATTTAACGTCCCATTCTGGTTGTTGCTTGAGTTCACCCCGTCACACGACAAACCTTGCTGCAACATATTCTAAAAAATTTCCCCCTTTTGGATGGAAGTCAGATACAGGCTGGTTTTGTCAACATTCTTTGGATGCTCCTTAGCCATCAATCCCAATCCGCCAACCAGGGAATAATCCGCGTCGATGGCATTGAGTTTACCTTTCTTGATCGGGGTAAATTAAAGGATCCCGGTTGGGAACAATGGAAAAAGCGAGAAGTTATTTCAGCCTTTCCAAAATTGTGCGAACACTGTTGGGGTAATTTGCTGATTCTTCTGAAACATCCAAATGCAGCAAGCGGCAGGCGGGAATCGAATCCAGCCATTTCGCGATAAATGAATTAAATAGCGCTGTATCAGCACTCGATGCAATATTGATCCTGCTGCGGGCGGCCAGCCTCTGGTTGATGATTTCATCCGAGATGCTGAGTGAGACGATTAGGTCTGGCGGGGGGAGCAGGCAGCGGGTGTGTTCGTAGAATCTTTGGCACAAACCCAGCTCTTGGTCGGTTAGCCAGCCGTGAGCATGGAATAGACGGGTAAAGCCGTGAAAATCGAGGTCGAGCCCTCCATCCATTAGCGCAGGCACATTACCATTCCGCAATTTAAATTCCTGCTCGGCGCGAAAAAGCAGATAATCCAGTTGGTTGGCTAGTGCATATTTTGGATCCTGTTTGAAGAGCGCCTGAAACGGTCTTTCTTTATGCTGTTCGTATGCAATTGCAAAATCGCGTTTTTGGCATAGAGCACGCGCAAGTGTGGTCTTGCCAGCTCCACTGGGGCCGACAATGACGATGAGTTTGTTCATGAAATTTTCCTGTGCCATTATTTAAATGAACATGTAATTACACAAAGCGTTTTGAATGGAGAACCGGTCTGATGTTGATATTTTGCCTTATTACAGGATGATGCCTCAGCCTGCCATCCATTAATTGACTTTTCTCTCCCCTTTTCTTGGTGCTATGGTTTGGAATATTGCTCGATCCACCAGGATGCACAGGGTAATTGGCTTTCTCTGACTTTTTTGAGCAGTTCATCTGTGTCAAAGTAAACGCGGCGTGCGTCTATGCTCAGTGAATGTTCGCTTTGGTTGATGACAATATACTCCGCCCATGGCAGTAAATGCACCGATTTGCCTGGCGAGTATGGAAACTTAAATGTGTTGCCAATACTGCCCGAATTCAGGATAAGTTTGTCTTCATAACGCCGAACCATTTGGACGTGGGAATGTCCGCCAATGAAGATATTGGCTTTTTGCCCTTCAAAATAGACATCCAACAGGTGGTTGGGGGTTGTTGACTGGATAATATCGGTGGATGAAAGCGGCGACCCATGGAAGGCCAGAATCCGATTGCCGTGGGGCAGATCAATTTCGTGCATTGGCTCAAATGAATTAATAAATTGCAGGTCATCTGGTGATAGTTGGTTTCTGCACCAGTACAGATCTGAAATGAGGTGATTGGCGACCTTATATTGAGCGGCGTTCCCAGGATCCAGAGTTGCTGCATCATGGTTCCCCTTGATGACCACACATTTCAATTCTCTTAGGGTATTCAACACCTCAGTGGGTTGTGGCCCCATGGTAACGGTATCGCCCAGGCAAATGATCTGGTCAACAGATTGTCCTTTAATATCAGTAAGAACTTCCTGGAATGCGGTGAAATTTCCATGAATGTCAGAAATGAAAGCGATACGCATGTGTCAACCTTTTATTCTTGAAATTGTACACGAACAAAAGAAAATTTATGCGCCCTGCCAAAAAATGGAACTTTTGGGGGGTGCGTCCGATCTGTATAGAATTATTGGCGGGTACACTTTCATTTTGATCTTTGGTTTCCAACAATCATCCTTGTGGATAGGGCAAAACATAAAGCAGCATGACCAGAAACATGGCGGTATTGCCCGCCAAAACGCATAAATGCCAAATTTCGTGGTTGCCAAAATACGGTGGAAACGGATTTGGTTTCCCGTTCGCAAAGATCAGCGCACCCACCGTGTAAAAGAGTCCGCCCGCGATCAGCAGGGAGATGGCGCCACTGCCTAGCTGGGTGTAAATGGGGTTGATCAGAAAAACGATAATCCAGCCCATGATCAAAAAACTTATATTTGAAATCAGGACTGAAATTTTCGCAAAGAAAATGGATTTAAGGGTAATGAAAAATACAGCCAAACTCCAGATGATGCCAAATAATACCCAGCCTGTTGTACCGCTAAAGATGGTCAGGCAAAATGGGGTATATGTCCCCGCGATCAGAAGGTAAATGGCATTGTGATCGAGAATGCCGAGGACGCGCAGGTATTTTCCGAAGAGCAAAAAGAAATGCAGCAGACAACTGAAGAGGAGCGATAGGAACAGGCTTGTACCATAAATGGTGAAACCGATCACATGCGCAGGCTTGTCGTGAATTGCCGCCAGGGTGACCAGCACTGCCAGTGCTGAAATGGACAGAATTGCACCAATCAAGTGGCTGATGGAATTGAAATACTCGTTGCTGTCTGGTGCTGAGATATGCGGGTCAAGAGTGGGCTTTTGTGAGTTCATGTACGCGAGTATATCTTAACCGGAGAGTGTTAAAACTTCAGGCCGGCAAGGTATTAGACTGTCCGCCATGGCAGGCTGCTTTCGCGTTAAAGCAGGAGACCATCCAATATCCAGAAACTAGCGGGGGCCTTTTCTGCCGAATTGGCGCTCCAATGTGTCTACCGACAAGTGGATCATTGTTGGCCTGCCATGTGGACAGGTACGCGGAGAGTTACAGACTTCGAGATCGTTCAACAGTGCACGCTGTTCTTCGCTGGTGAGAGTCTGTCCGCCTTTGACAGCCAGCCGTTTGCAGACTCGTGCCGCAAGTTTTGCCTCGACCTCAGCCTGTAACGGTGCTTCATCTTCTTCAAAATCTTCAACCAATGCCCGCAGCGCGGATGATGGATCACCGCCCGCAAACAAGGCAGGCATGGCTCGCACCTGGAAGGTATTCGTGCCGAATTCTTCCACTTCAAAACCAAAGTGATTCAAGAATGGCAATTGTGAATTCAACATCTTTGCAGACTGCGGCGGCAGGGTCACAACTTCAGGCGAGAGTAATGCCTGGGATGGGATGCTCTTTTTGTCATGCTGCGCCATCAACTTTTCAAACAACACACGCTCATGCGCGGCATGTTGGTCAATAAGATATAAGCCGTCAGGCCCTTCGGCAACAATATACGTTGAACCGATTTGTCCAATCAACCGCAAAAGAGGAACAGGAGTTGGAAAAGATTTCTGACCATCGACGGTGGATATTGGACGATTTTCTTCTGTTGGTACACCTTGATGTATCGTTTGTGGATTATCGTCAAGAGACTCATCATGTGCCACACTCCAATCAATCCCCACTTCCCCTCTTCCGGTTGATGCAGGACGTGAACCCCACAATTGGGGTGAAACAGAAGCCACCGGTGTGTAGGCCAGCAATGCCCTGCGCGCTGCGCGTTGTACGAAACTAAAAATCCTATCCTGACTTTTAAAACGGACTTCTGCCTTGGTGGGGTGTACATTCACATCAACATCTTCGGGCGCAATTTCCAAAAATAATGCGGTGAGCGGATAACGTCCCACCATCAGCAAAGTGTGATATGCCTGTAGTAATGCAGTGGTTAACGAAAATTCCTGTACCCAGCGCCCGTTGACGAAGAAAGTGATTTCCTTGCGATTTGAACGGGTGAGTGAGGTCGGGCTGATGAAGCCTGTGAGCGACAACCCGTCTTCCATATCCATCACTTCGAGCATTTGCTTCGCAACATCCACGCCGTACAAGGCGGCGAGAATGGAACGCCTGTCTCCATCGCCTGCTGTTTGCAGGGTGGATTGGCCGCCATCGTTTACTTTAAAGCGCACATTCGGGTAAGCCAGCGCATAACGCGTGACCAGCGCATCAATTGCGCGTCTTTCGGTTACATCGGTTTTTAAAAATTTCAAACGCGCAGGCACGTTATAAAATAAATTTTCCACGCGCAAAACCGTGCCGACCGGTGCTCCAACTTTTTCAACCTTGCCTGAAATGCCTCCATCCACTTTTAAGCGTGCCCCCTCTCTGGCAGAACTCACCCGCGAAGAGATTGTCATATTGGAGACAGAACCAATCGAAGCCAGAGCTTCGCCCCGGAAGCCCAGGGTTGAAATGTGAAACAAGTCCTCAGACTGAACCAGCTTTGAGGTCGCATGACGCGCGGCGGCCAATGCCAACTCGTCAGCCGGGATCCCGTGTCCATCATCCGCCACTTCGATCAGGCTTCGTCCTGCGTCCACGATTGAAATGGATATATTTTTCGCGCCTGCATCCAGCGCGTTTTCAGTTAGTTCCTTTACCACAGACGCGGGGCGTTCAACAACCTCACCCGCTGCAATTTGCGAAGAGACCTCGGAAGATAAAAGACGAATAGGCATGGGCAGATTATAATCGCGCAATGAGATTCACCACCATTTTTTTTGACCTTGATGATACGCTTTATCCCTCGCATGTTGGTTTGTGGCAGGGTATCAAAAAACGCATGACTGATTACATGCAAGAGCGGATGAATATTCCTGCGGTGGATATCCCCGTACTGCGCGAAAAATATTACCTGCAATATGGCACAACGTTGCATGGCCTGCAAAAACACCATCAAATTGATGTGGAAGATTTCCTGTCTTATGTGCATGACCTGCCCCTTGGCAACTATCTGACCCCGGACTCCGGTCAACGATCGGTCATCGCTTCACTTCCGACCCGCAACCTGATCTTCACAAATGCTGATGTTCGCCATGCCGAAAGAGTCCTCACTGCGCTAAATTTACGGGATTTGTTTTTCACCATTGTGGATGTGAATATAGTCGCGCCGTATTGCAAGCCGATGCCAGAGTCGTTTCGGATCGCCATGGAGATCGCCGGCGAAACCGACCCTTCACGCTGTGTGATGATTGACGACCTTCCACGCACCACGCGCGCTGCACAGGCGGCGGGTATGTTCAGCATTTTATTCGGTGAGACTGCCCAAAACGACAATGCTGATGCCAGCCTTTCGGACTGGAACGAGTTGATCTCAATTTTGGAGGCACAATAAAATGGAAGAAAATAAAGCGGTGATCGGCGCGCTTCTTTTTATTCTCCTCGTGATCGGCTCAAATTTCGTTATGTACGCCATTGCGCGTGGCGCGGCAAACTCAAAGCAAAAAAGTTTTTGGGAAACGATCGGTAAATCGTTGAATACATCCATAAAAAAGGATGACTCGATGGATGAACTTCACCAAAAGTTGGAAGAGTTAAAAAAAGGCGGGAAGGAATAACTTGTCTTAATCATTGCCGCCTACTGCTGCCCGTGCTCCGTTTGCACACGCATGGCTTCGCCGTCGGTGATGATCGTGATCCAGCCGCTGCGGTCCGTCCGCAGCAGGGAATAGCCGTCAAGTGCATCCAGTACCTCCTGCGAGGGTAGACCGTTTGGATCGCCAGCGGCGACGCTCAACACTGTCAACTGCGGGTTCAAATTTTCGATCAGGTCGGGCGGGTTGGATGGCGCGTATCCCGCATCCGCCAGCAGCAGAACATCCACCTTGTCAATTGCATTGCCGTATTCAAACGCTTCAAGCATGCCTTCACTGAGACCAATGGGAAGCATGGCCTGGAAATTTTTATATTTGACGAGAAGCACACTACCCCGCGCTCCTACAGCCTGGACTTCCACCCAAGCCTGATCGCCCATCCAAAGTTTTTGTCCCACCTCAGCTCTGCTAAGGGGGAGTTTCTGCTCGGAGAAATATTTATCCAATGCCTGAGCAGGGAACGAGGCTTGAACGTTTCCACTCCACAATATATTTTCAGGTGGATACCTTTCCACCACACGCGGTAGCGCCGCCAGTTGTTCATCCTGGGTGGATGCGATGATAAGCCAGTCAAGTTTGCGCGAAAAAAACGGCAGCCGCCTGCCAAGTTCATCGGAGAGTTTGGAAACGCTCCCGCCGCCATTGATCAGCATGTTGCGTCCCTCAGGTGTTTGGATTAAGACTGCATCCGCTGAGCCTGCTTCAAGAAATGTAATGTGCAACTGACCGTCACCTGTAGTTGCGGATGCGTGCCAGATCATGATTGCGCAGGCAAATAGGAATGCGAGCGTGGTCGTCAGCGCGATGTCCCGCATTGGAGCTGCCAGGGCGTTAAACCGCTTCCTGATTTCGTCCCTGCCAAAGGTTACGGCAAATAGGAGAATGTAAAAGCCAGCCGCCAGCCAGAGTGATGAGTCTCCAAGAAAAATAGAACCATGTGGAATGCGGTCAAAAAATTCCACGATACGGATGGTAAATGCAGCAAAAGGCCAGGCGAACCACGCGATGATTTGTCCCAGTGGAAAACTGACCAGGCTGGCGAAGACTGCCGATCCGCCGAGAACCATCACTGCAGGTTGCACGGGCAGGATGAAAGGATTGGCGACGAACGAGATGAGGGAGATGCGTTTGAAATGATATGCCATGATCGGAAGGGTGGTGAGTTGTGCGGCAATGGTCAGGACAAAATACTCGTTGACCATGCGCGTAAACACGCTGGTGTCCTGTTTGAAAAGTCTGGAGAACAGGTTGTTGGTGAAGTTGGAAAATGGCTCTGCGTACAGAACAAGCCCAAGGGTTGCAAAAAATGAAAGTTGAAAGCCCACGTCCCAGATCACAAGCGGGTTGAATAATGCCATGATGAATGCAACCACTGCAAGTGCATTCAAACCATGGCTGCGTCTGCCCAACTGCCGAGCCAGCAATGACAGGCTTCCCATGATCGCAGCGCGCACAACCGCTGCATCTGTACCGACCAGCAATGTATATAGGAAGATGCCAAGAATGGCAGCTGCTGCGCCTGGTTTTTCTCCAAGGAGGTTTTTAAAGATGGAAAAGAAAATCCCCGCAATGAGGGCAATATTGAAACCAGAGATGGCAATGATATGCGCTGTGCCTGTGTTCTTGAAGGCATCCTGTAGTTTACGGGAGAGCCCCGTATCCACACCCAATAAGATACCCGCCAGCAGGGATGCTTCGGGGTCGTGATAAAGGCGATAGGTATTTTCAAGCAGTCTTGCTTTCAGCTTGTAAACTTGCCTAAAAAAGAAGTCCCCGCCATTTCCCGGCAGGATCGTTAATTCCATACTGGATGTATACGAGTGGATCCCCTGTTGTGCAAGATATTCACGGTAGGAAAATTCCTCGTTCTCGGGCGGGGTCTTTAAACTGCCTCGCACTCGGACCCGCTGACCGTATTCATAATCTGCAAGCGCTGACGTGCGGACAAGAACAGTGCCCCAGGCTGGCATGTCTCCGCTTCCTGAATCCACTGCTTCCACGTTGAGTTTCAGGTTGGAGTAGGTATCGCGAAGGTCGGGCGGTTCGGTCAGGGTGCCTGTGACGAGCAGCTCATAATCGCGGTCATTGTAAAATGCGATATGAAATGCATCAATGTTTGGCTGGCGGAGTTGAAACCACCACGCGCCAAAAAAGAAGATGGCGGGCAGGATGAAAAAATAATAATGTGCGCTGGAGATGGTTTTGAGAATGGGGATGTTTGAAATGAACGGACGGCGCAGCAGGATCATGAGTAAAACAAAAAAGAGACCCGCAGCAAGCCAGAAGTTTTCAGACAGGGCAAACGCGCCGGCCGTGATAATCCCTGCAGTGAATGAAATGGATGTCCATATCAATGGCATGGACGGGATTGTACATTAGTTTTGTAGAAAAAATCCCCTTTTGTAAGATCCTGCTGCCAAAAAAGTTACCAATACAAAGCGATTTCTTTCATTGAACCATTCAATCCTTTGTATAAAAACCTTTCAAATCCACCCAACTCAAAACTGCAGCTCTGGTAAAGATGACAGCTGGCCACGTTGTTATTTTGAGTTTCCAGCATCACGCCAGGATAATTCCCTGCCTTGGTCCATTCCACAGCTTTTTCGATTAATCTCCTGCGAATGTGCCATCGCATTGATTTAGGTCATGATCATTTTGATGATCCATTTTGCGGATGATGACTTCCATACTTGCCTACTTTACGATCATTGGAATCCCTGCCACCAGAAAAATTACCTTATCTGCTTCGCGGGCAAGGCGTTGATTTGCCCAGCCCAGCATGTCCCGATAGACCCGCCCCATTTGGTAGGGCGGGACAAGCCCCAGGCCGATCTCATTCGAGATGATGATCCAGTCCTGCGTCCCTGCGCGGATGGCGGTGAGCAAGTCAGCCACTTCCTTGTAGACTGCTTCGTTAAATGGAGCCTCGTCCACCAAGTCATTTTTTTCAAATTTCATGAGCAGGTTGGTTGTGAGCAGAGTCATGCAATCCAGAATGATCATATCTGATTTTATCTCTCTGACGCGCGATGCAATATCCAGCGGGATCTCAAATGTCTGCCAGTGAACGGGTCGTTCCGCCTGATGTTTTTTGATTCGGCTGGACATCTCTTCGTCAAGCGCTTGTGCAGTGGCCAGATAAGCCACGGATTTGCCCGACTCTTCTGCAAGCCGTTGGGCATACGATGATTTCCCACTGCGCGCGCCCCCAAGGAGCAAGGTTATTTGTCCCATATTATTTTCTCCAGTAATTCCATATCTAAAGCCTCTTCCACCGCGTCAGCCAGGGTCTCCAGCGCTTTGTTGAAGACTTCGCTTTGTAACGATGTGCGACGTTCCCATCCCACACTTTCAAGCCAGGCATGCCGGAAATCATCGTTGGCAAAGATCCCATGCAAATAACAGCCCCAGATTTTTCCGTCTGATGAAACACTGCCATCTGCCACCCTGACCTGTTCACCGTTGCGGGATGTAATTTCCAACCACGAGGTTTGACTCGGTGTTTCGCCCATGTGGATTTCATATCCGCTGACGATCGACTGCGTCTTACATAGCTGCGCCATCCACCCGCTTTCTTTTCGGACCTGCGCCTGTGCCTGAAATGTGGCTTTCTCTTTCAGAAATTGGGTTTGGATGGGAAGCAAGCCCAATCCTGAAGTATGCTCCGCCTTTGATTCAACGTGATGCAGGTCACTAATCGTCTCACCGAGCATTTGGTAACCGCCGCAAATCCCAAGGACTGCGCCGCCTTGCCGGGCAAAGCGGGTCACTGCTTCGGCGAGTCCGCATTGATGAAGCCAGTCCAGATCGGCAACGGTGCTTTTTGTGCCGGGGATGATGATCGCAGTTGGCTTGCCAAGTGCGGCAGTAGATGAAACGTAGCGCAGAGTCACGCCTGCTTCTGCTTTGAGCGGGTCGAAATCGTCGAAGTTCGATATGCGCGGTAAGGCCAAAACAGCAATGTCAATTTGGGGAACAGGATCCGGATGATCTTGGGCGTTGGAAAACGCAAAAGGCTTACGTGCAGCGTCTTCCACAAAAACAGCGTCTTCATCTGGCAGGTTCAAATTTTTCAGATATGGAACCACACCCAGGACAGGCACCTCCCCCTTTTTTTCCAATATTCCCACACCATCAGAAAATAGGGATAAGTCGCCGCGAAATTTGTTCACTACCAACCCACGCACGAGGGCGCGCTCGTCGAGGTCAAGCAGCCAGAGCGTGCCGAGCAGTTGGGCAAAAATGCCGCCACGGTCTATATCGCCGACCAGCAACACGGGGGACTGGGCATAACGCGCCACTGCCATGTTGACAATGTCGCCGCGCTTAAGGTTGATCTCTGCCGCGCTGCCAGCGCCTTCGATGATGACCAGGTCATACGTGTCGCGCAAACGGTCAAGTGAAGCAGTGACCTGTTCCCAGAGAATGGATTTTTTCTCATAATAATTTTTGGCTTCAAGCGTGTGCCAGGGGCGCCCCATGAGAATGATTTGCGAGCGCGAGTCGGCTTCGGGTTTGATGAGAACGGGGTTCATGTCCACAGTTGGGATGATCCCGGCAGCCGCGGCTTGCAAGGCTTGGGCGCGTCCAATCTCGGAACCATCGGCGCAGACTGCAGCATTGTTCGACATATTCTGTGCCTTGAATGGAGCAACCTTAATTCCAAGCCGGGCATAAATACGACAGAGTGCGGTGACAAGCAGACTCTTGCCGGCAGACGAACTGGTCCCCTGAACCATTAATACTTTTGCGGTCATGAATCTTTCCTTCGTCGAGAGAGGGGATTCCATGCTTTTTTCGCCGGGGACTTTGGCAAATGGCTGGTATCGTTTAACAAATTTAAGATCGCCCCGGCTGGATAAAAGGCAACTTCCGAAAGTGAGGCGGTGGAAAGATGGAATTGCCAGTACATGGTCGGGTTCAGGTTAAGTGCGAGGCAGATCAAAGTCTGCAACACGCCGCCATGTGCGACGATCAAAATAGTCTGGTCAATATGGTTTGCATAAAATTCATCCAGCATGGACTGGACACGCACAGATAATTGTTCGAGGGTTTCTCCATTGGGTGGAGAATTTTTATAAATATTGTTTTCCCAGGCGCTGAGCGTATCTGGGTGTTTTTCCTTGATCTCGTCGTAGGTGAGTCCTTCCCAGTTTCCAAAATTCACTTCACGTAAACGCGGGTCGGGTTTGCAATTTGAGGTGTGTGCAATGATATTTGCTGTTTCGAACGCACGCTGCAAATCGCTTGAATATACAATGTCAAAAGGCTGGTCTGCCAGACGGTCAGCGAGAGCCAGTGCCTGTTTTTTTCCGGTTTCGTTAAGTGGGATATCGCTTTGACCTTGAAAGCGCTGCGCAAGATTCCAGTTGGTTTGTCCGTGGCGTATGAGAAGAAGTTTCATGGGAGAAAGGATGAAAGATGGAGGATGAAGGATGATAAGGACAACCCGAAAGCGGAAAGAATGACAGCTGTAAAAAGAATGACGCGTGCACGCGCAAGGTCAGTGGATACGGGCGCACGCAGTCCTTTGCCGAGCGCGTAGTGGTCAACTTTTTCCAATTCCACGCCGAGCGCGCCTGCCATTGCGCTCATGGGGATTCCTGCGTTGGGACTGGCTGTTTGACTCGCATCGCGCCAGAGGATTCTCCATGCCTGCGAGATGTTCGCTCCACAAAAGGGCGCAGATAAAATGATGGATAGTCCAGTCAATCTCGCGGGGATGAAATTTAACAGGTCATCCAAACGCGCAGGGATCTTGCCAAGCCACTCCCGTTCTGTGTCATGATAACCAAGCATCGAGTCTGCTGTGTTGATGAACCGATACGCAAACGCAGCAGGTAAACCGCCAACTGCAAAGAAAAAAAGTGGGGCGACGATCCCGTCTGAGGCGTTTTCAGCCACCGATTCAATTGCGGCGGCAGAGATTTGGGATCCGTCCAGTTGTGAAGTTTCACGGCTGACGAGATGCCAGGAAAGCAATCGCCGTGCTTCGGGGAGATTTTCTGCTTCAAGAGCAGTTTGCACTTCGCGTGCAGCGCGGTTGAGTCCACGCAGCGAAATGGTTAATTTAAGCGCGAGGGCAATGAAAAGGATCTGGACCCAGGAAACCAGTAATTCGTAATGCGTTCCTTTGATCTCGCTCAGGAAGTTGCGGTGTAGTGCGTAATTTAGGGTGAAAGGAATAAGGTGGGAGATTGCCAGGCCTGCGATGATGGAGAGCGTAATTCCTGCAAAAAGAATAAAAACGCCAAAGGCCAATTCAGTAAAGTGATTTCCACGTGGACGAAAACGCATGAGCCAGCCGATAAAGTTACCCATCCATGCGGTGGGATGAAAGCGGTTTGGCGGGTCGCCGAGAAGAAGGTCGAGGAGAAGGGAAAGGATGGGCATGGGAGGATGGGGTATGCAGCGTGGTATTTTAAAACTTACTATCTGTAACTATTTTTTACTCTGCATCCAATGACTCTTCCAACGCCTGTCTTACGGCGCGGGCAATGAGCCAGCCGACGGTGGTTACAGTGCCTGCATAAAGCTGGGAATTTCCTCTGCCTGTTACGGCGATGGTGATAGTGTCGGTGGATGTGCCTGTGGCAAGATCGTCGTCAGGTGTGCGGATGTTTCGAGATTGGATGACCGCACATTTGGCTTCGGTGGCGGTGATAAAAGCATTAAGCATTGCCCCGCGCGTCAGGTTTGCGTCAAGCATGAGTATGATGTTGATCGTACCTGGCTTATGGGAATAAGGCTTGGTGATTCCCGCGCTGGTTGCATTGCCGACTCCGGCCGTGATCAGAGCCCCAACAGATAAACCATCTGCCTCAAAAAAAGCTGTGCGTGCCTTGCGCAAATGGACGGCTGTCAACAAGCCAACAAATGGCCCATCTATGCCGCAACGATTGGCAAGGGCACGCAAATCTGCTTTGGGGTTTGTGGAAGCATAGTCCTTGTCTACATGGGCGTTGAGGATGTGAGAGACACGCCGAAATCCGCTGCCTACAATTGCTGACGAAAGTAAGTACATGGGGGACTCACTGCGGATGTGAATCACTGCCGGAGTTTCAGAAATGGAGAGGCCTTCAATGGGGATGTTCATGGGCATTTGGCGTTGTAAAATTTTAGAGACTCATTATGAATGTCAGCAGCGAAACGGCTTCAACGACTTCGACAACCATGCCGAACACGTCGCCTGTTACACCGCCAATGCGGGATTTTGCCAGCCAGAGAACCAAAAAAGCCGCGATCAATCCTGCCAGCAGGGAAATAATTCCACGCGTGCCGAGAGCCAGCGCCAGGCTAAGAGGAAAAATTGAGCCGACAACGATAAACCAGCGGCGAAATCCTGCCGCAAAATCCGCTCCCATTCCAGAGGGGCGTGCCATTGGGAGCAAACCGGCAGGTAAAATGCACCAGCGTGCGAGGCTCGCTGCCAGCAGGATCCCGATACCTGTGACGGGAGTCAGTGCTGCCAATGTGGCGGCTTTGAGCAGCAAAAGTAGTAGCAAACCAATGCCGCCAAACGCACCAAGGCGGGGGTCCTTCATGATTTCAAGTCTGCGTTCCACGGAGGTGCTTGCAAGCAAACCATCACAGCAGTCCGCGAGGCCGTCGAGGTGTAGACCGCCTGATAGCGACACCCAGACAATGAGAACGAGAACCCCGGCAACGGGTTGGGGAAACAGCTGTGTCGCGCCCATCCACGTCAACCAGGTCAACGAGCCGATGACCAATCCAACAAACGGATACCAAACTGAGGCGCGTCCGCTGTCGCCCGATGACCAATCCTCTGGCAGACGAAAGGGGAGGGTGGTCATCAAACCAAAAGCAATTTTCACATTTCTCATGTTGTTAGATTTACCTTCAGAAAAGGGACAGGTATTTTTCGAAGAATGTGGTTGAAGGACTTTGTGATGGAAAAATGATCCCATTAAAAATCTGTCCTTCGACTGCCCCGCGAAATGCGTTAGTCTCCGCTTAGGACGAAGCAGGTTCTTTGTCGCTCACACCTGCTTCCCCGAATGTTGCCATTTCAGAGAGGATCTTGCAGGCAGCTTCTGCCATGGAGATCCCCAATGCCGCACCTGTTCCCTCACCAAGACGCAAGTCAAGGTCAAAAAGGGGTTTGAGACCTAGCCAGTTGAGCATCAGGTTGTGACCAAATTCCTGTGAGCGGTGTGCGGAGATGAGGTAAGGGCGTACAGCGGGGGAAATTGTGACGGCGATCATGGCGGCAGCGGTGGAGATGAAACCATCCACCAATACTGGCTTACCATTGGCGGCAGCGCCCAGGATCACACCGGCCAACCCGCCGATTTCAAAGCCGCCCACTTTGGCCAGCACATCCAACCCGTCTTTTGGATTGGGCTGGTTGACAGCCAGTGCGCGCTCAACGGTGTTGATTTTTCGCTTCAGTCCTTCGTCGTCCACGCCAGTACCGCGTCCCGCAATTTTTGCTGGTGACTCGCCTGTCAGCACGGCAGCTATGGCAGCAGAGGGAGTGGTGTTGCCGATGCCCATATCGCCCGTGCCGACAACATCCAGCCCGCGCTCGATCTCTGCTTCAACAACTTCCACACCCGACAGGATTGCCTGTTCGGCTTGAAGGCGTGTCATGGCTTGCCCCAGCGCCATATTCGCTGTGCCTTTGGCCACCTTCTTTATGATCAGCGCAGGATGCGGATCAAAGTCATATGCCACGCCCATATCCACGATAACCACGCGCGCACCGATATGCCGTGCCAGCACGTTGATTGCCGCACCGCCGTTCAGGAAGTTCAACACCATTTGTGGCGTAACCTCCTGTGGAAAGGCACTGACGCCTTCGGCAACAACGCCATGGTCGCCTGCCATGGTGACAATAACTTTCTCCTTGATGGATGGGGTCGGCTTGCGATAGATCCCTGCCAGTTGAATGGATAGCTCTTCCAGCCGCCCCAAACTGCCCTGCGGTTTGGTCAACATGTTTTGCCTTGCCTGCGCTGATTGCATGGCCGAGTCATCGAGCGGTTTAATCTTTTTGATCAGTTCTTCCAGTTTCATGTTTCCTCTTTAAAAAATTTATTGTGAACCACAAAAGGTCTTAAAAGACTCGAAGGTTGTTCATTTGTGGTAATTGGTCAAATTCTGGCAAACTCGAACAAAATTTCGCGCCAGGTTAGGGTTGGATGCGAAGTGCAAATGGACGTATGATGCGAGCAGGTTCTGTTTTAAGAATCCTTCGGACTGGGGTTCGCCACCCGGACGCGGTTGAATGGCGTAAGCAAAGTTGTTGCTTTCTTTGGGCCTGAGCCAATTGGAATAATGAAACTCATGCCCGCGCGCTTTTTCATCCTTATCCAGTAAGGGATTGGACTGCAAGGACACTACTTCACGGTAGCCCATTTTCAATTTGTCTGTCAGTTGGGTGAATCCAGGCAGGATGCCCATCATAGGGAATTCAGCGCCGTATTCATCAACAAAATATTCTGTGAGCGACATCAAGCCACCACATTCGGCGTAGGTTGGTATTCCATTTGTGATCGCTGATTTTAATGAAGCACGCATGGATTTGTTATCTGCCAGTTGTGCCGCATATAGTTCAGGGTAACCGCCGCCAAGGTATAGTCCATTTACGCCAACCGGGAGGGCTTGTCCATGCAGCGGGCTGAAGAAAACCAATTCTGCACCAGCTTCGCGCAGCAGTTCAAAATTGTCTTCGTAGTAAAAACAAAAAGCTTCGTCGCGGGCGACAGCAATCCTTGTGGTTGGTTTTTTATATGTGGGTTGACGCATGACGGGGATATCTGGAGCCGCACGGGCAATTGCTTCCAGGGCTGACAAGTCAACATACTGGTGGATAACATTCCTTGCTGCTTCAATAAACTGATGAGTGGCAGTGCTGCGTTCCCCGGCGGTATATAAACCGAGATGGCGTTCCGGCACCCGCAGGCTTTGACTGGAGGGGACGCACCCCAAAACCTGTAAGCCAACAGATTGAATTGCTTCCGTCAGCCATTGTGCATGCGCCGTTCCCGCCACGTTGTTTAGGATAACTCCCGCAAGATCCAATTGCAGATCAAACTGGCGAAAGCCGAGTGCTACTGCCCCTGCACTCCGTGCCATGCTGCCTGCATCAATTACCAACACAACGGGTGCGGAAAGCAATTTGGAAACTTCGGCGGTACTGCCTGATTCTGTGCGCCCATCATAGCCGTCATAGAGTCCCATTACACCTTCTATGATGGAAATTTCTGCGCCATGTTGTCCCCACGAAAATAATTCCTTTACCCGCTCGGTTGAAACCATCCAGGTATCAAGGTTGCGCGAGGGGCGTCCTGTAGCGGCAGTGTGGTAGCCGGGGTCTATATAATCAGGTCCCACTTTATAGGCCTGCACGGTCATCTGTTCTGCAAAAGCAGACATCAAGCCGACGGCGAGGGTGGTTTTTCCACTGCCGCTGGATGGGGCCGCAAGAACGAATCTAGGCACGATCATGTCAGCGATCCACTCCCGGCTGGGAAGTTAATCCCTGCTCTTTGTAATGATGTTTGATTTCGAGCATTTCGGTCACAAGGTCCGCGGCGGCAAGTAATTCACTCGGTGCATAACGTCCGGTGACGATAAGGTGTAGGTCTTGCGGTTTATTTTTGAGGATCCAATTCACCACTTCCTGGGTGTCCAGCCAGCCGAAGTGCATGAGGAATGTGAACTCATCCAAAACTATCACATCATATGTGCCGCTGGTAATTTTCTCTTTTACTGCTTCCCACGCATGCAGATTAACCGTACGTGAAACATCCATGTCCTTGCTCTCCCACGAACAACCGTCCCCGAGCGAAAGGATTTCGATTCCGAGTTTTTGAGCGGCGTGATATTCGCCATAATCCGCTGTGCCGCTTTTTAAGAACTGGAACATGCCCACCCGCATTCCGCGTCCCCACGCGCGCAACATAATGCCCAATGAGGCAGTGGATTTTCCCTTGCCATCGCCGGTATTGACGATCAACAATCCTTTCATCATTTAAACTCCCGAAAGTCTGACAGGTCTCCACAAAAGCTGGTCTAATTCTGACCTGCACCCGTGTATTCGTTTTGGCTTGACGCAGTGCGGGTGACCCTGTTAGATCCGTCTTAAAACTCGATTCCAGCCTGGGCTTTCAATCCCTGTTCGTAGGGGTGCTTGATCATCAGCATTTCGGTTACCAGATCTGCTTCGCTGATCAATGCAGCCGGGGCAGAGCGACCCGTGATTACAAGGTGCAGATTTGGAGGCCGGTTTATTCGCAGCCAGTCTAAGACCTCGGTCGTATTTAGCCATCCGAAATGGAGTGGATAGGTGAATTCGTCAAGCAGGACCAGGTCATAATTTCCGCTGCTAATTTTTTCCTGTGCCAGTTTCCAGCCATGCTGGGCGCGGGCTGTGGTATCGTCCATGTCTTTGGAAAGCCAGGTGAAACCGTCGCCGGTGGTGAGCCATTCGATTCCCATCTTTTGAGCGGCTTTTACTTCACCCCATTTACCTGTTTCAGATTTGATGAACTGGACAACGCAGATCCGCAATCCTCTGCCCCAGGCACGCAGCAGCATTCCAAACGCGGCAGTGGACTTTCCCTTGCCATCGCCGGTGTTGACAATTAATAATCCCTTTTTATTTTCAGACATAATGTTTTTCCTTCGCCTCTTGCACGCTGACCGCCCACGTGCCCCACGGGTCACGGTAGAGACGGGCATCCACACCAAAGACGGCGTGCAGGTTTTCAGGTGTCAGGACTTCTTCGGGGGTACCCGCACTGACCTGCCGTCCGCGATTTAACAGCACCAGATGGTCACAATATCTCACTGCCAAATTCAAGTCGTGAATTGCCATGACCACCGATAGCCCCTTTTCGTGAACCAAACTGCGGACGAGATCGAGTACCTGGATTTGGTGATGGATGTCGAGGCTGGCGGTGGGTTCATCTAATAACAGCGCATCGGGTTCCTGAGCCAGTACCCGTGCAATTAAAACACGCTGAAATTCGCCGCCTGATAATTTATTGACTGGACGATGTTTTAATGGAAGCAAATCGGCACGGGCGAGGGCGCACTCGACGATCTTCATGTCATCGGCGGTGAATGGCATGAGCCAGCCGCGATGTGGGGCGCGGCCGAGGCGGACGACTTCGGAGACAGTTAATGGCCATGCGGCGCTTTCCTGCTGCGGCACCCATCCGATCTGGCGGGCACGCAGTCGTTTATCCAGCCTGGACGCCTGTTTGCCCTGCACGAGCGCCGTCCCTGCCCGCGGTTCGATCAACCCCGCCAACGCACGCAGAATGGTTGTTTTGCCGGAGCCGTTTGGCCCCACCAGACCGACGATTGTCCTTGGCGGAATGGACAGGTTGAAGTCCTGCACCACTGCATGACCGTTATAACTGAGCGATAAAGAATTGGCAGAAAGCAACATGGTTACAACTCCTGACGTCCATTTCTCAATAAATATAAAAAGAAAGGTCCACCCAGCAAGGCGGTGAACACTCCAACTGGTAATTCCAATGGAGCAGCGATTGTACGTGCCAGGTCATCTGCGACCAACAGCAGGATACTGCCAAGCAGCATCGACGCGGGGATGACAACTGCGTGTGATGCGCCAACCAGTCTGCGTGCCAAATGCGGGGCGATTAATCCAACGAAACCGATTATCCCGCTGGCAGAGACTGCCGCTGCTGTGGCAAGGCTCGCACCGATCACGATCAGCAGGCGGGCGCGGCGCAAATCCAACCCCAGGGCTTCGGCGCTTGATTCTCCGGCTGATAGGGCGTCCAATGAGCGGGACATTGGCAGGATGATTGCAATTCCTAAAAAGGCAGCCACACTCGACTGTGTCAGGTGGGACCAACTGCGTCCTGAGAATCCGCCCATCAGCCAGGAAAATATTTCATGCATCACTTCGTCGCTCATAATTAACAGCAGGGACACAATGGCGGATAACATGGTGCTCATCGCAGCGCCTGCCAGAAGCAGGGAAACCACTGAGCCAAAATTACTCGCCTCGGCAATGGCATAAACAAGCAACACGGCTGCCAGTGCGCCCAAAAAACCTGCCGCGCCGATTGGCAATGAAGGACCTGACTTTCCCACCACAACCGAGAGGGTTGCGCCGAGTGCAGCTCCGCCAGATGCGCCGACAATGTACGGGTCAGCCAACGGATTGCGAAAAAGTCCCTGAAAGGCAGCCCCAGCCGAGGCGAGGGCAGAGCCGCATAAAATCACCAGCAGGATGCGTGCCACACGAAAATCCCAAAGAATGGTTGGGTGTGACGCTTTAACAGGATTCCCACTTAAGGCTGCCAGCGTTTCAGACGGGCTGATGCTGACCGCCCCCATGCCCAAACTGAGCAGGCTGCCGACGAGCAGTAATACGGTTAATCCTGTGAAAATCCAACGGGTGCGGGTCATTGAATATGTTGTGAGATCCTAAAGGTTATAAAAACCTTTAGGATCTGCTTCCTATTTGAATAGATCCGGGTGCAGGATCTTGGCAAACTCTTCCAACACGATGACGATGCGCGGACTGGAGTGAGATACGATGTTTCCGTCTACGATGTAGATGGCGTTGTTTTTGACAGCGCTTAGGCTGCCCCAACCTTCGCGCGCACCGATCACTTCTGCGGTCATCTGGTCACCATGACTGCTGGGTCCGATAATGAACTGCGGGTCAACTTCCACAATTTGCTCGACACTGATGGTGGGATATTCATCCGGCAAATCGGCAAAGATGTTTACGCCGCCGGCAAGATCGATCAATTCGCCCACCACTGTGCTGCCGTTTGATGACATGAGCGGCTCGTGCCAGACTTCATAGAAAACAGTTGGCCGCTGGTCTGTCGGGATGGTGGACACTGCCGCCCTGACTGCATCAATTCGCGCGTGCATTTCGTTGGCAACGGTTGCAGCCTCGTCCACATGACCGGTTATTTTTCCGAACAGCGACAACGAATCTTCAATTTTGGACAGATTGGCTGGCTGGCTAACAAAGGCGGGGATGCCGGCGTCCTGCAGGGCTTTGATGACTTCCGCCTGATAGGTGGAACCGCCAATTACCAGGTCTGGTTCCAATGAAATTATGGTTTCGACACTGATCGATTCAGATGAAAAGCCGCCAATGCTTGGCAGGGCTTTGGCTTCTTCCGGGTAGTCGCAGTAGTCGGTGCGTCCAACAACCTGTGCGCCTGCGCCGATCTCAAACAGGATTTCAGTGATGGAGGGTGCCAGCGAGACGATGCGCTGTGCTGTACCGGTTAAGACAACGGCATTGCCCAGGTCATCGGTAAATGTGATCTCTTCCGATAGGGGAACTTCGGTGGCCATTTTAACAGCAGGTTCTGTTTCAGGGGCTTCCGTCACGGCGGGAGCAGGTTCCGCTGCCAGGGTGGCGGGGGCACAGCTTGCCAAAAGCAGGGCAGGTAATAAAGTTAAAAAGAGAGTTTTGCGAAACATCATTTCTCCAATGTAGTTTTTTTGTTACGAGAATCAAAATCCCCAGCATTTGCTGGGGAGGTTGGAGAGGCAATCCGTTCAAGCCATCCTCCACCTCCTTTCCACGAGAGTGTGTTGGAACTGACCAGAGCGGGCGACCTGACTCGTTTAGTTTGGGAATTCACTAGTTTGATAGTTCAGTAGCTCAACTACCAAACTATTCAACTATGGAACTACTAACTAAACTTACAGTTGCGGGACAGTGCCGGAATTACACCGGCTTCGCCGCTTTTGGTCATATTTAATTATGAAGGTATTGTATGTTACACGGGAAAGCGAGTCAAGTGACTTCCTTCCATGATTTTTGGAATGCGGCACATCAAAGCCTGGAACAGTGACGCTTGATCTTGCGAATGAAATTATTAAATGTCAGCATGTGAACCGGATACAGCAGATACCAGTATACAAATCCAGCCAGACCACATGGAGCAAAGAATACTGTCTGAGTGAGGGCAGTCCCATCGCTGCTGGGCTCTATGCGCCACTCCAGCCAGCCATCACCAGGTATTTTTCGCTGGGAGCGCAGGAGCATAAGTTTATTAGGCTCACAGGTGTCCACAATAAAACGCGGTTCTCCCAGGTCTCCTGCCATTTTTTCGATGGCGTTAAACACGGTCGCGGGTTGCGCATGAACCATTACCTTGTGATATTTGATGAAAAACCCCTCATGTTTGTAGATCGCTGCGCAGGAACTGAAGGCGCTGGAGTTTTCGATGTCCGCCTCCCAGACATGCTCAACCTTGAGCGGATGTAGATTTTCCAAAGCCAGCCTGACAGCTGATTCAAAGTCCATGGGTTTTATTTCGGGATATATTGCGCGGGCCTCATTGGATGTCACGACGCTGTCATGTGCCAATCCTCTCACAAGCGCACGTGCAATTAGATACGGGACGGGGGACATCAACCCGATGCCGAACGCCATGATCCTGACAGGAATGTACGGCAATGATAAGAAGCCGCATTTATGCCCACGCACACGCGCATAAGTCTGTATAAGGTCCTGATAGGTAATAACATCCGGACCGCCGATATCCAGCGCCCTGCTGCCGGCCGAATTTTCGAGTGCAGCCAGAAGGTAATCCAGAATGTTTTGTACTGCAATCGGCTGAGCCTTGTTTTTCATCCAGCGGGGGGTCGGGACAATGGGAAACAGCTCTGTCATAAAACGGATCATTTCAAAGGAGGTGCTTCCTGAGCCGGCGATGACACTTGCGCGAAATTCCGTGACCTGAACATTCCCCTGACGTAAAGCGGAACCTGTCTCAATGCGCGAAAGCAAGTGCGGAGAGATGGGCTGGTTTTTGTCGGCAAGACCACCGAGGTAGATGATGTGTTGTACCCCCGCCTCTTCGGCGGCTTGAGCAAACCTATGCGCCGCCTGAGTTTCAAATTTGGTATATCCTGTCCCCATGGACATGCTGTGAACGAGATAGTATGTGGTGTGTACACCTTTAAGGGCTGCAGCCAGTGAGGCGGCGTCCATGATATTCCCCTGTAAAATTTCAACTCTCCCATGCCAGTCTCGCGAACGAAGACACTGTGGATTTCTTGCCAATGCGCGGACTGTGTGGCCGCGGTCCAGCAATTTTGGGATGAGTCGGCCCGCAATGTACCCGGTTGCTCCGGTGACAAGAATAAGTTTGGAATTCATGATTACAGGTCCTTGGCCAGGTTCATTCTGTTGTGATACCTTTTTTCGAGTGGGGATGAAAGCGGTCAAGGACGCGGGCACGGGATGCAAGCCCGCGAGTGAGTCCGGCAAAGATGAATTTGTGGAAAGGCCACATCGCATACCAATATAAAAAACCGCTTACGCCATGCGGCGCAAAATAGGCTGTTGCGGAAAGCAGGGTTTTCTCATCCTTGGGTGCGGATTCGAATTCGAGCCATGCTTTGCCGGGGACTTTCATTTCGGCACGCAGCCGCATCAACCTGTTTTTTTCAATGGCTTCCACGCGCCAAAAATCAAGCGATTCGCCCACCCGGATCTCATTGGGATGCCGGCGTCCGCGTCGTAATCCCACCCCGCCGATAACCTTATCCATCCAGCCGCGAAGTGACCATGCCCAATCCATGTACAACCAGCCGCGCTCGCCGCCTATTCCCGTGTAAGCGCGAAAGACTGGCTCGGGTTTAATATCCAGTAGTACCTGCATGCGCTCGATGAACATACCATCGCCGACAATAAATTGATAAGGCTTGAAATCTCCCATGGCAGTGACGAGAGAATCTGACCAGCTTGTTTCTACATTATCGCGTTGAATGCGTCCCAGCGCGAGATGTGTGGCTGTCTGGAAATCGATGGGCTTAATGTGTGGAAATATCTTTTTTGCCGAGTCATCGCGGACAATGAGATTAAAACGCAAGCCCTCGATCAGCGGCTCTACCAAACGCCAGTGAATCGGCGTGACCAGGTGTACCCAATAGGCCGAAAGCCGCGGCGCATATACCGGGGTGGGAATCAGCCACCGTTTTAGCTGCCTTTCTTTTGCATACCCTAAAAGCATATCGGCATAGGTCAGGCGGGAGGAACCGCCAATCTCGATCACGCGCCCAATGCTGTCCGGAGTCTTGAGTGTATCAACCAAATAAGAAAGCGCGTCACGAATGGCAATCGGCTGTGCCTGTGAAAAATACCATGCCGGACAGATCAAGACCGGTTCACGCTCAGTGAGATACCGGATCATTTCAAATAAAACAGAGCCGGAGCCCACCACCATACCGGCACGCAACTCGGTTACCGGGACCCTGCCATAGCGCAACAGATATCCCGTTTCATGTCGTGCACGCAGGTAGGGCGAGAGATTAGCTGTGGGGTCGACCAGTTCGCCAAGGTAAATGATGCGCTCAAGGTTTGCATCTTCTGCGGCTTGGGTGAAATTGCGCGCCACCTGCAGGTCGCGTTCTGCATTGACCTTTCCACCCTGCATTCCATGGATTAAGTAGTAGGCGACAGATACTCCCTGCATGGCATTGACCAGTTCTTCGGGCGAGAGTGCATCGCCTTTGACCACTTCCACTTGATTTTGCCAGACTCGTCCCTGCAAACGCGAAGGATCACGCACCAGGCAGCGCACACGATAGCCAGCTTCAAGCAGTTTCGGCACAAGCCGGCCGCCAATATAACCCGTTGCGCCAGTAACGAGGATCAGTTTTTTCTCTTCCATGAATTGATTATAACTTGTGACGGGCTGATAAGTTAAATCAAAGCAGGCGATCTATTCGCCCGCTTTGATTTAACTACTTATAGTGCGGCAGGGTATTCTGTTACTTTAATTGCTCCAGCATTTGTTCGTAGATCCCCGGCGCTGTGGCGAGGATGGATTGCGGTGTGGAAATATAATCCGGGCTGCCGTCCACTGCTGTGACCTTTGCCCCTGCCTCTTGGGCAATCAGCCCGGCGGCGGCGATATCCCATGGCTTGAGGCTTAACTCCCAGAAAGCATCAAAACGTCCTGCGGCTACGTAACAACCGTCAATTGCAGCAGAACCAATGCGGCGCACACCCTGGGTCATCTTGGCGAGCTTCTCAAAGTTGCGGAAATTATCCTGCTTGGTGTCCCAGGTATCATATGGGAAACCTGTCACCAACAGGCTCTTTTGCAATTCAGTTGTTTTTGAAGCCTGGATCTGCTTTCCGTTCAGATGCGCACCTTTGCCTCGTTCAGCACTGAATAATTCATCGCGCATGGGATCATACACTGCACCCAGCATGACCACGCCTTTGAAAGCATACGCGATGGAGACGCTGAATAACGGGATGTGATGGGAATAATTCACTGTTCCGTCGAGCGGATCGATATACCAGATGCCTTCATTCACGCCTTTTATTTCTCCACTTTCCTCTGTAAGAATGTGGCTGTCTGGAAAACGGGATTGAATTTCCTTCAATAAAAATGCTTCCGAAGCGTGGTCTACTTCAGTTACAAGGTCGATAACTCCCTTGTAACTGATTTGGTGCTCTTTGCTATATCCATCACGCAGGATGGATCCCGCGCCGCGTACAAGTTGTTCGAGGTCGTTAATCGTTGGGTTCATGATTGTCCATTCCAAATTCGGCGGCCCAGGGCAGAGAGAGCAAACTCCACTGCCAGCGCCGCTGTTTTATTTTGCCCATCAAGGATGGGGTTGACTTCAACGAGGTCCATGCCGATCAGCAGGTTCGTTTCAGCGATCATTTCACAGGCGAGATGGGTCTCGCGTTGGGTGAGTCCGGCTGGGACGGGAGTTCCGACTCCAGGGGCGTGTTGAGGGTCAAGGGCATCCATGTCAAGGGAGAGGTAGATGCCATCGACGTCACGGCTGACACGTTCAATGGCTTTTTCAATTGCCAGTACCATACCGTAGCGGTCAATTTGTTCCATGCCCATGACCAAAGCCCCCGCTTTTTGCAGATTTTCTTTTTCACCATTGTCTACGTCACGCGCACCGATGATGGCAATTTTTGCGGGGTCGATGACGGGGATGCTTTCGTCCCATAACTGTACTAGTCTTTTGTCTCCCATCCCTGCCAGCAGGGCGAGTGACATGCCATGGATGTTGCCAGAGGGCGTGGTTTCTGCGGTATTAAAGTCCGGGTGTGCATCGATCCAGATGACACCGATTTTCTTGTTGCGCGCAGCCCCGCGTATCGAACCGATGGATAAACTGTGATCTCCGCCCAACACCAGGGGAAAATTTTTTGCCTGTATCGAGGTTGCCACTGCCCCCGCAATGCGCCGCGACATGGGAATGATGCAGTCTACAAATTTCATTCTGGGGTCGGTGATTTTGCACGTTTCGGCAATTGCCACTTCCACATTACCTTCATCTTCAACCACGTACCCCAGAGCTGCTAGCTTGTTTTGTAAATGTGCATAGCGGATTGCACTGGGGCCCATATCTACACCGCGCCGGTCTGCCCCAAGGTCTATCGGCACGCCGATGATATCTATTTGCATCTTTATCTCCATGACTGCAAGTTTTTACGCTGTTCGGTAATATCCCACGTCCACTGAATAAACTTGTCCGCGTTTGATAACCTGCTTCACCAGATTGGTCCCGTAGCGATACCCAACCTGACGATAGTCCGGCACCGACAGGATGAGCATATCCGCTTGCTTGCCGACTTCAATGGACCCGATCGTATCTGACCTGCGGATCGCATACGCGGAATTGATCGTGGCGGCGGCGATGGCTTCTGCGGGTGTCAATTTCATCGCACGGCAGGCAAGGGCGATGACAAATTGCATCGACTCGTTCCACGTTGTTCCCGGATTGCAGTCTGTTGCAAGAGCAAGGATGGCATCTGCTTCGATGAGTTTGCGGGCAGGGGTATAGTGACATTCAGCCAACCCAAAGGGCGTGCAAGGCAGAGATACCGCGACTGTATCTGATTTTCCGAGTATGGCAATATCAGCATCGGAGGTTTTAACAAGGTGGTCAGCCGATGCAGCTCCCAATTCAGCTGCAAGCGCAGCACCGCCGATGTTCGCAAATTCGTCAGCGTGGATCTTGAGCGGAAACCCCAATAACCGGGCTTGGGACAGGATTTGACGCGACTGTTCAAGGTCAAAGGCTTTGGTTTCACAGAATACATCAACGAAGGGCAATGGCAGGCGCGGGGCATGAGTTTCCCACCATTCCTTTAACATGGGGAGCATGGTATTGGCGACTTCATTTGTGTAGCCTTGCGAATTGCCCTGATATTCAGGGGCAATGGCGTGTGCACCAAGAAAAGTGATGACAAGATCAAGCGGACTTTCATCATCGAGTGCAAGCAGCGCCTTGAGTAGACGCAGTTCAGTTGAGGTTTGCAATCCGTAGCCGGTCTTTGCTTCCGCGGTGGTTGTTCCGTGTGCAAACATCCGAAGCAGGCGTGGACGGGTTTGAGCGATGAGAGTTTCCATGCTGGCGGTACGCGTGGCTTTGACGGTTGAAATAATTCCGCCGCCCGCCGCAAGAATATCGAGATAAGCCATGCCTCCCATCTTCATTTCAAATTCATTGGCGCGGTCCCCGGCCCATATCAGATGGGTGTGAGGATCCACAAAGCCCGGCATGAGCACACAGCCGCCGGCATCCAGTGTTGGTTCATCGGGGTAGGCATTTTTCAATTCATCGGTGGTGCCGACAGCGATGATCTTTTCATCGCGCACAAGTACAGCGCCTTTTTCAATAATGCCAAGTGTGCCGAGGGTATGTCCGCGTTGGGGACCGCCGGCAAGTGTCAGGAGTTGGGAAGTGGAATGGATGAGCATGTTTATCACCGATACTTAATGAAGTATTGTAATTTAACCACAGAAAGGTTTGCAAAGGGTGAAGAAAATTTAAGACGCCAAAGCCCTATTGCTCGATATGCAGTTTGGTTAAAGCCGATATCTTGGGAGGGTTCGCAAGCTGGCCTCGAATTTTAATTTTATCGTGACTACCCACTTTGATTCAGCCTTCGCCAGAAAAAAATGAAGGGCGGACAAAAATGCCCGACCCTTCATTTTTATGTAACTGAGAAGTTTACCGCCAGTCACTTAATTCTTCTTCGAGGGCTTCGATCAATTTGATGTATTTGTCTGTCCCCTCCTTCAAGCCGCCTTCAAAGACAATTTTATTGATCTCTTCCGATAATTTGTGTTCTTCATCAACCGAGATGGTTTGTTCAAGCAGAGGGAAAATTAAATTCCTTAAACGTTCAAGATGCTCACGAATCGCGGAAGTGTATTGACTGGTGGCCCAGCCCACTTCTGAACGGGCAATTTCATCCCCAGCCCGCCACTGTATTGCAGCATTAGCCAGCAGCTCAGCAGCCTCACGGGTTTTCTTATGGTCACCAAGTATGGCACCCACCGGACCACTTTCAGTTGGGAAACCGCTGTCTTCGAGAGTCTTAATCAGCAATTCCTCTTTTTTGAAGAAGCCATCCTCAATGTAATCCCGGATAAAACTGTGTGCTGAAATGAAAAAATCCGGGTGGGCAAATTTGGTGGTGCTTAAAATTACAGAGCCCCTGCCAAGTGCAGTAACAAAACGGCTGATGGTTTCCTGGTCTGAGCGGAAATTCTTTGAGATGCGCATATCGTTCCCTGATTTCTTTCGATTGACTGCTTTCTTTAAGTATATCACGCTCAAAATAAGTGCAGAATAGCCGGATGGAGGTTGTAATTTTCTGCTTTATCTCCAGATTTGGCATCCGATCAAAGCAGTCCGGGGAATGGGGTGTTGTGATTGATTGAGCTTGGTTTTTACACGTCTGCCACGGATGAAAATAATTTTTATGTTAGACTTGAAAAACTATAAGGGTGCCCATACAGAAATTGTTTTCGAGTAATTTTCGTGATGGACCTGCGCATCCTACGGACCTCATGTGACAGGAGAAGGATATGAAAGTCTTGGTAAAAGTTCCCGCAACAACCGCGAACCTGGGACCCGGTTTCGATGCACTGGGGCTGGCATTGAACCTTTGGAATGAAACAACGTTTGTCGCGACAAATGACCGAAAGATCGATATCGCCATTGAAGGCGAAGGTGCGGGAATCCTGCCCTGCGATGCGAACAATTCCATTGTGGATGCGGCCTTACAAATATATGACCGCGCTGGAAAAACTTGTAACGGACTACAGGTCCACTGCCAAAACAGTGTGCCCCTCAGTTCGGGGTTGGGGTCGAGCTCTGCGGCTTTGCTGACTGGCATGTTGGGCGCAAACGCTCTTTTGGGCAATCCATTCACCGATGAAGAGATCCTGAAACTGGCAATTGAGACAGAGGGACATCCGGATAACGTTGCCCCAGCCATGCTGGGTGGCTTGGTGGCGTCCATTGTTTACGAAAATCGCGTCATCTCGCTAAAATTGCCTGCCCGTGCCAACCGTTCTCCAATCCATGTGACCATCGTTCTGCCGGACTTCGACTTCCCCACCAAGCAGGCGCGCGCCATCCTGCCCAAGCAAGTGGATCGTAAGGATGCCATTTACAACATCAGCCGCGCTGTGTTGGTAACAGAAGCCTTGCGCACAGGTGACCTGGATCTGCTTGGCAAAGCCATGAGTGATACTTTGCACCAACCTTACCGCCTCCCGCTCATTCCTGGTGCGCAGGCTGCAATGGATGCGGCCCGCCATGCAGGAACTGCCGCCGTCGCGCTTTCGGGTGCTGGACCGAGCTTAATCGCCTTCTCCTCGAAGGAAGACCCAGCCGTTGGCGCAGCAATGAAACGCGCGTTTGAGCAGGCTGGGCTGATTTCACGAATCTTCGAGTTGGGAACCAGTTATGAAGGCGCAGAAGTCACAATTATATAAAACCTAAAAAGTGCTCCTGCCTGCGTGCTATAATAAAAACATACTATTGTGAAATTTCGCCAGCTGATTAGGAATAATATTCCAGAAGGATAAACCAATGCCAGCAGTCAATTACAAATATGAGAAACGAAAAAAAGAGATGGACAAGAAAAAGAAGAAGGCTGAGAAGGAGCGACAGAAAGAGATCAAAAAGAATACAAACAAGCCCAAAGAAACCCCGCTTTCCCCAGCCCCTCCTGAACAATAGAATGGCTTCGCAGAACAACTTCCTTG